>CAVAHB010000134.1:0-24299 GCA_963588415.1 Faecalibacterium sp. CAG:74 | reverse complement strand
CCGTTCTCCATATATGGACTCGTGGGTTGTCCATATATGGGCTCGGCGGTCGGACGGGAAGGGTTCGCCGCGCCGAAAGAAGGGGCGATTTTCGTCGGTCGTTCAGTGTGTTCTGTGCCGGCCGAAGGCCGTTCAGTGTGTTCAGTGGTAAAATCCGAGCCGCCGCAGCCGCCCCCGCTTTCATGGCCACCCCCGTGGGGGCGTGACCCGTCTTTCTTCCTCTTCGGTCTCCGTGGCCTTCCTTTCTTTTTTGCCGACCCGTTGGATTTTACAATTTCCAAACCACCCCCCTTGTCAAGAGGTGTGATAAATTGGTATAATATTCGCTCACATTGGAAAAGTAAGGATAATACATCAAATGCCGACTATCAACCAGTTGATTCGCAAGGGGCGCAGACCCCTCGCCTCGTATTCGAAGTCGCCGGCGCTGAAGGCGTGTCCGCAGCGTCGTGGCGTGTGTCTCGTCGTGAAGACGATGACTCCCAAGAAGCCGAACTCCGCCCTCCGCAAGGTTGCCCGTGTGCGCCTGACGACCGGCGTTGAAGTGACGGCCTACATTCCCGGCGAAGGCCACAACCTTCAGGAACACAGCGTCGTGCTGGTGCGCGGCGGCCGTGTGAAGGATCTCCCCGGCGTCCGTTACCACATCATCCGCGGCAAGCTCGACTCCCTCGGCGTGAACGGGCGCAACCGCAGCCGTTCGAAGTACGGTATGAAGCGTCAGAAGAAGGAAGAGGGGAAGTAAGCCATGTCTCGTAGAGCCAAGAAGATTGAAAAGCGCGTCAGCCTCGACCCGAAGTACAATTCGGAACTCGTTGCCCACATGATCCGCGTGATCATGAAGGATGGCAAGAAGACTGTCGCCGAGAAGATTGTCTACGGTGCCATCGACAAGATCCGCGAGGCCCTTGAGAAGGATCCGTCGAAGTTCGTGAAGGACGAGAAGACCTTCACCGACCCGCTCGAAATCGTCTCTGCGGCGATTGACAACATGAAGCCCCAGGTTGAGGTGAAGACCCGCCGCGTGGGCGGCACGACCTATCCGGTCCCGGTGCCGATTGCCGCGAAGCGTCAGCTTTCGCTCGCCCTTCGCTGGACTACCCAGTATGCGGGTGGCCGCCACGGCATGGGTATGCCGGCTGCCGTCGCCGCTGAAATTATCGATGCGTTTCAGGGTCAGGGCAACGTCATCAAGAAGCGTGACGACGTGCACAAGATGGCCCAGGCCAACAAGGCGTTCGCGCATTACGCCTGGTAAGGCCGCTGAACTTTTCCAAGGTGGGGAAGAGGCGTGGATCAAGTCCGCGCCTCTTTTCTTTTTCCGCACATCGGAGTTTGTCCATTTCCGCTTTACCCTTGCCGGATTTGGATTTACTGGAAACTTGATTTCGGGATGAGGCGAAAAAGGCGTTTCCAGTAAATACCCCATTGACGGGGGGGGGGGGGGGGGGTGATATAATATGCGCCCATCAAAGCCGAAAAGGCGGAAACGCCGCGCGGACCGGTCGGCGGGGTGTCGGCCGGTCCGCGGCAAAACGAAAGAAAAACGATAAAACGAGTATGAAAAAGTTGGTTATGAAGTTTGCGGTCGCGGCGGTTGCCGTCGCGCTCTGCGGCAGGGCGAATGCGGCGGGGTGCATGTGGGAGATTAACTACGTTTCCCTTGCAAAGGAAACCGATACGGCCACGGCCGGCGCCTATCAGGCCTTTCTCTTCGACGGAGCCGACTACAACAAGGTGCTTGCCATCCTCTCCAGTGAGGGCGTTACGCACAAGCAGCTGGCGGATTTGGCCTTTCAGACGGGGGTAGGCGAGGTCTCGACTACTGCAAACTATCCGAATACGCTGAACTTTTCCTCGGGCATCCCCTCGACTGACGCGGGCACGCTGCCAGACACGGCGTTCGCGGTGATCATCGATGCGAACGAATCCACCTTTTCCACCTCGGCGAAGAACTACATGATTGCCAAGAGTTATTTCGGCGGAGGAAAGGAGATAATTGCCAGGGACGACACTACCTACAGTAAGTACAGTTGGTCCGCGTACTTTTGGCGTTCGCAGGAGAACAACACGTGGCATGAAATCGGCACGATTCCGGAGCCGACGGGCGGGGTTCTGATTCTCGTCGGTGTCGCCGCGCTCGCCCTTCGCCGCCGGCAGCGGCGGAAGTAAGGGCGACGGAATCGCCGCGCGCGCCGTGGATTTGCTATAATATGCGCATGGAGAACTATGCGTGGAAATGGTCTTGCGCCGGCCTGATGCGCCAGGTGAAGTTGACGTGTGGCGACGACGTCGCACGTCTTGCCGACTTGGATAGAAAACGCTGGATGGCGATTTCGATGCCCACGGAGGGTGTCCGCTTCGATTCGCGGATGCTCCAGCTGATGGATACGGACGGCGACGGGCGCATCCGCACGGCTGAAGTCCTTGCGGCAATCGAGTTCCTGAAGGCCCGGAACGTGAATCTCGACGACCTCTTCAACCCGCCGGAAGCGGACGAGAAGCGGCTCGCCGACGTGCTTGAGCGTCAGGCGGACCTCGCGAACCGCAAGCCGTCCGAAGCCGACCTCGCGGCGCTTGCCGCGTGGGAGGCGAAGGGGAAGGATGCGTCCGTCGCGTTTCTCGGCGAGGGGACGGCGGCGGCGGAAGCCGCGCTCGCGGCGGTCGAGAAGACGATCGACGCTTTCTTCACGCCGCCGGACGACCTGCCGCTCGTCACCGAAGAGCCGGATAGGGATTTGCCGCTCCGCGACCACCTGAACCCGAAGCACCTCGAGGCGATTCTCGACTTTGCCGCGAAATGCGTGAAGCCCGTGCTGGGCGAGAGGGCGACGCTTTCGCGGATGGACTGGAAGAAGGTGAAGGCCGCGTTTGCGCCGTATCGGGCGTGGGTTGCCGCGAAGCCGGTCGTTTCGGCCGCCGCGAAGTCCGAACTGGACGACGAGGAGCGCGAAGTCCGCTACCGCCTGCACCTTCTCGAGTTCCTCGAGAACTATGTGAACATGGCGCGGCTCTATTCGCCCGACGACCTCGCGATCTTCCAGACGGGGACGCTACGGATTGACGCGAAGGAACTGAAACTCTGCTTCCACGTGGCGGGCGAGGCGGCCCACGCCGCGCTGGCGGAGAAGTCGAAGTGCTGCGTGCTGTACCTGAAGTTGACGCGCCCGTCGGAAAAGGCGGAGCGCGCCATCTGCGCCGTCGTCACGGCGGGGACGGTTGCGGGGCTCTACGTCGGGCGGAACGGCGTTTTCTACGACCGCGACGGCAAGGACTGGGAGGCGGTCGTGACGCGGATGGTGGAGAATCAGGTCTCGCTTGCGGAGGCGTTCTGGGCGCCGTGGCGCAAGTTGGGCGAAGGCATTGCCAAGGCGGCGAAGAAGTTCCTCGGCGACAGGCAGGCCGAATCGATGCAGAAAGTCGCCCCGGCGACGACGAACCCGCAGGCGGGCGGCGCGGCAATGGCGAGTTCGGTGGCGGCGATCGGCATCGGCATCGGCATGGTCGGCGCGGCGTGCGCGAGCATCATGGCGGCGGTTTCGGGCATGGTCTGGTGGCAGGTGCTCGTGGCCATCGCGGCAATCGTCGCCCTCGTCTCGGTCCCGAGCGTCATCCTGACGTGGTTCAAGTTGCGCCAGCGCGACCTCGGCGCAATCCTGAACGCCTGCGGCTGGGCGGTGAACCGTCCGATGCGCTTCTCGATGCGCCTCGCACGGACGTTCACCGCGTGTGCGCACCGCTAATCGGGCGCACATCAAATGTAAAGTGACGCGGGTTCGGCCTTACGCCACCTGTAAAGGAGGGGCGCGGGGTCTGCGTTTGGCACGGGATTTGCTATTCCTCTTATAATATGAAGCGGACGGACATCAGGAAGATTCTGATTATCGGGGCTGGCCCGATTGTCATCGGGCAGGGGTGCGAATTCGACTACTCCGGCGTTCAGGCGGTCAAGGTTCTCAAAAGGGAAGGCTACGAGGTCATACTCGTCAATTCGAACCCTGCGACGGTGATGACCGACCCGGAGCGGGCCGACCGAACCTACGTCGAACCCCTGACGGTGGACGTGCTCCACGAGGTGATCCGCCGCGAACGGCCCGACGCCGTGTTGCCGACGCTGGGCGGGCAGACCGCGCTGAACCTGGCGATGGAACTCGCGAAGTCGGGCGTTCTGAAGCGCTACCACGTCGAACTCATCGGTGCGAAGGCGGACGCAATCGAGCGTGCCGAAGACCGCGAGCAGTTCAAGGAGGCGATGCGCGACCTCGGGCTGGACATGCCGCAGTCGGGCAGCGCCCACTCCCTCGCCGAGGCGGAGGCCGTGGCGCGCACGATCGGCAGCTGGCCGCTCATCGTGCGGCCGGGCTTCACCCTGGGCGGCACGGGCGGCGGCATTGCCCACGACGCGGACGAGTTCCGCTCGATTGTCACGGGCGGGCTGGAGGCTTCGCTCAACCACGAAGTCCTGATTGAAGAATCGCTCATCGGCTGGAAGGAATACGAGATGGAGGTGATGCGCGACCGTGCGGGCAACGCCGTCATCGTCTGCTCCATCGAGAACATGGACCCGATGGGCGTCCACACGGGAGACTCCATCACCGTCGCGCCGATTCTCACCCTGACCGACCGCGAATATCAGGCGATGCGCGACGATTCCATCCGCGTCCTGGAGAAGATCGGCATCGAGACGGGCGGATCGAACGTGCAGTGGGCGGTGAACCCGAAGACGGGGCGGCGTATCATCATCGAGATGAACCCGCGCGTCTCTCGTTCCTCGGCGCTCGCCTCGAAGGCGACGGGCTTCCCGATTGCCAAGATTGCCGCGCTGCTCGCCGTCGGGTATACGCTGGACGAGATCAAGAACGACATCACGGGCACGACCCCCGCCTGCTTCGAGCCGGCCCTCGACTACGTGGTGGTGAAGATTCCGCGCTTCGCCTTCGAGAAGTTCCCCGGCTCCGACACGCGGCTCGGCACGCAGATGAAGGCCGTCGGCGAGGTGATGGCCATCGGGCGCACCTTCAAGGAGGCCTACCAGAAGGCCGTCCGCTCGCTCGAAGCCCCGCTCAAATACCACGATGCCGCGACCTACGACCCGTGGTTTCGCCGGGAACTGGACGAAATCGCCGCGTTCAGGGACTATCTGGCGACATTCGCCGGCGCGGAACTCCCGCCCCTCGTGCTCCGTCAGGCGAAGGTGATGGGCTTTTCCGACAAGGACATCGCGTCCGCGCTGAAGGTGGACGAAGCGTCCGTCCGCGCCTGGCGGAACGCGCTCGGGCTGCACCCGACCTACGGGGCGGTCGATACCTGCGCGGGCGAGTTCGAGGCGAAGACGCCCTACTACTACGGAACCTACGGCTGGGAGACGGTGCGGACGGCGACCGCCGCGAAGGGTGCGCAGCCGCGCATCATGGTGCTCGGCGGCGGCCCGAACCGCATCGGGCAGGGCATCGAGTTCGACTGGTGTTGCTGCCACGCGGCGTTTGCGCTCCGCGAGCGCGGCTACGAGGTCGTGATGGTGAACTCGAACCCCGAGACCGTCTCGACCGACTACGACACCTCCGACCGCCTCTACTTCGAGCCGCTGACCTTCGAGGACGTGATGGAGATCTACGAGCACGAGGGCTGCAGCGGAGTCATCGTGCAATACGGCGGCCAGACCCCGCTCAACCTCGCCGCACGGCTCAAGGCGGCGGGCGCGAACGTCGTCGGCACGTCGCCGGAGGACATCGACCGCGCCGAAGACCGCGACTTCTTCCGCGCCCTCGTGAACGAGGTCGGAATGAAGCAGCCCGCGAGCGGCATCGCCCATTCCGTGGACGATGCGCGGCGGATTGCGAAGGAAATCGGCTATCCCGTGCTCGTGCGGCCGAGTTTCGTGCTGGGCGGTCGCGGCATGGCGATCGTCTACGCCGAGTCGGAACTGGACGAATACGTCGCCGAGGCGGTCGCGGCCTCCGAAGGCAAGCCCATCCTGATCGACAAGTTCCTTGAAAACGCCATCGAACTCGACGTGGACTGCATTTCGGACGGCGAGACGACGGTCGTCGGGGCGGTTCTGGAACACGTTGAGGCGGCGGGCTGCCACTCCGGCGACGCGGCGGCCATCACGCCTCCGCGCAACCTGAAGCCGGAGACGCTCGCCGAGGTGAAGCGGTATGCACACGTCTTCGCCCAGCGTCTGCACGTCGTCGGACTGATGAACCTCCAGCTGGCGGTGAAGGACGGCGAACTCTGGATGATCGAGGTGAACCCCCGCGCCTCGCGAACCGTCCCCTTCGTCTCGAAGGCGATTGGCGTGCCGCTCGCGGGATACGCCGCACGGTGCATGGTCGGGGAGAAGTTGAAGGACATCGGCTTTACGACGGAGGTCAAACTCCCCTACGCCTGCGTGAAGGAGGCGGTCTTCCCGTTCGTCAAGTTCCCGGGTGCGCGAATCTCGCTTTCGCCCGAGATGAAGTCCACGGGCGAGGTGATGGCGCTTGACATCGATCCCGAACTCGCCTACTTCAAGAGCCAGATCGCGGCGGGCAGTCCCCTGCCCAAGGGCGGCGAAATCTTCCTTTCCCTGCGCGACGAGGACAAGGCGGAGGGCGTTCGGCTCGCGGCGGAACTCGTGCGGCTCGGCTACGGAATCTACGCGACACGCGGCACGTCGACGAAACTTTGGGAGAAGGGCATTCCGAGCAAGGCGATTTTCCGCGTCTCGCGGGGGCGGCCGAACGCCATCGACCTCCTGCGGGCGCACGCCGTGCAGTGGATCGTGAGCACGGCGGAATACGGGCGCGAGGCGACGGAAGACAACGTCCGTCTGCGTTCCGCCGCGATTGCGGGCGGCGTTCCGCTCACGACCACGCTCGCCGGCTTCCGCGCGGCGGTTGCGGGGCTGGCGGAGAACGGTTCGCTCGGCGAAGTCGCCGTCTGCACCCTTCAGGAATACCACGCCGGGCTCAAGCCCCGAAAAAACGGGTAAACTCCGGTGCCCCCTTGCACTTGTCGGCGGAATAGGGTATAATATCCGCTCAATTTTGAAAGGTACAGAAGAAAAATGAAGAAAGACATTCATCCGGCTTACGGCGAAGCGACCATCACGTGCGCATGCGGTAACGTCATCAAGACCCGCTCCACGAAGAAGGAGATGACGGTGAACACCTGCTCGGCGTGTCATCCCTACTTCACCGGCCAGAAGACGATGGTCGATACCGAAGGCCGCGTCGATTCCTTCAAGAAGCGCTACGCGAAGTTCGCGAAGTAATCGCCCTCTCGGCGGGTTTCGCCGATTGCGGAAGGTATGCCCTTGATCGACATCGGTCAAATCAGAGGCGTATTGGGTCGTTTGGAGCGCGTTGAAAGTGCTTTGGGCGACCCAATCGTTTTAGCGGATGCGAAGCGTTACCGTGAGACGCTTCGCGAGCACGCTTTCCTGAAGAAACTGGAGAGCGCATTCGCCGCGTACGAGAAGGCACTCGCCGACATCGCGGGTAACGAGACCCTTCTGGGGGACGCCGACTTCCGTGCGGAGGCCGAGGCGGAGATTGCCTCGCTGAGGGCCGAGTTGCCAGCCCTTGAACATCGTGTGCTCGCGGCGCTTTTGCCGCCCGATCCGCTGGAATCGCGCAATGCGGTGATGGAGATCCGTGCGGGGACGGGCGGTGATGAGGCGGCCCTGTTCGCCGGTGACCTCTTCCGGATGTATTCGCGCTATTGCGAGGCACACGGCTGGAAGGTTTCCGTGATGCACGCGAACGAGACGACGCTTGACGGCTACAAGGAGGTCGTCTTCACGGTCGTCGGCGAGGGGGCCTACGGGCGATTCCGCTTCGAGTCGGGCGGCCACCGCGTACAGCGCGTACCGGTGACGGAGATGCAGGGGCGAATCCACACGTCCGCCGCGACGGTCGTCGTGTTCCCCGAAGCGGACGAGGAGGACGAACTCGAGATCCCGGAGAAGGACATTCGGATTGACCTCTTCTGTGCGGGTGGCGCGGGCGGCCAGCACGTGAACAAGACCGAGAGCGCGGTTCGGATGACCCACCTGCCGACGGGGCTTGTCGCCGTCTGCCAGGACGAGCGCAGTCAGCAAAGAAACCGCGAGAAGTGCTTTGCCACGCTGAAGGCGCGCATCCTCGACTTCCGCCGGCGCGAAGAGGAGGCGAAACTTGGCGCAAGCCGCCTTTCCCTGCGCGGCAGCGGTGACCGTTCCGAGCGAATCCGAACCTACAACTTTCCCCAGAACCGCGTCACCGACCACCGCATCGACCTGACGCTCTACTCGCTTGACCGTGTCATCGAGGGGGAGATGGACGGTTTGCTGGATGCGCTCGCCCGGAACGACCTCGACGAGCGCATCCGCCTGGCGTTGGAAAGGAAATGAGACCGTGATTGCCGCGATTCAGCATTGGGATTTCTGGCAACTCTTTGCGTGCCGCTGGTTTTGGTGCGGCATGGGCGGATGGATTGTCGCCTCCCTCATCAAGATGGCCATCGCCGCGTGGAAGACGCACGAGGTCGATTTCGTCTATCTTGTTTCCACGGGCGGAATGCCGTCCAGCCATTCGGCGACGGTGGCGGGGCTTGCATTCGGCATTGGCTACACGGAGGGGTTCGGGACGCCGCTTGCGACGCTGGCCGCGGCATTTGCGGTGATTACGATGTTCGACGCGGCCACCGTGCGCCGTGCGGCGGGTGAGCACGCGAAGGTTCTGAACGCCATCGTCCGCGACCTCAAGGAACTTCGGTTCAAGCCCGCCTCCCGCTTCAAGGAACTGCTGGGGCACACTCGGAAGGAAGTCCTCTGGGGCATGGTGACGGGCATCGCGTGGGCGACGGCCCTTTGCGCCGTCTGGCCGTAGGGGTTTGGCAAACGCCAAGGGCATCCGCTTTGACAATCCACACAATTGCAATCGGACGAACTTCTGAAACTCGAACGACTGGGTTATGGTATAATACAAAGACTATGAAGAAAGTCATTATCACCGTCGTCGGCAAGGATACCGTGGGCATCATTGCCAAGACCACCTCCTATCTCGCCCGGGAGAAAATCAACATTCTCGACATCACGCAGACAGTCATCGGCGGTTACTTCAACATGATGATGATCGTTGACTTCGCGGGATGCCGCAAGACGTTCGACAGGGTCGGGGTCGAACTCGCCAAACTCGGCACGGAAATCGGGCTTCGCATCCGCTGCCAGAAGTCCGAAATCTTCGAGAAGATGCACCGCGTCTGAGGCGGGAGGCTGGCCATGATCAACATCAACGAGGTCCTTGAGACCAACAAGATGATTCTCGAGGAGAATCTGGACGTGAGAACCATCACGATGGGCATTTCGCTTCTGGATTGTGCCGAGAACTCCGTGAAGGCGACGTGCGACAAGATTTACGCGAAACTGACGACGAAGGCGCGGGATCTTGTGCGGACGGGCGACGAGATCGGGCGCGAGTTCGGCGTGCCGATTGTGAACAAGCGTGTCTCGATTACGCCGGCGGCAATCGTAGGGGCGGCGTGTTGCAAGAAGCCAGGCGACTTCGTGCGGATTGCGAAGACGCTCGACCGTGCGGCGAAGAAACTCGGCGTCAACTTCATCGGCGGCTATTCGGCAATCGTCTCAAAGGGCATGACCCCGGCGGACGAACTGCTGATTCGGTCGATTCCCGAGGCGATGGCGGTGACGGAGCGCGTCTGCTCGTCGGTCAACGTCGGCTCGACGAAGACGGGCATCGACATGGATGCCGTGCGGCTGATGGGCGAAATCATCAAGGAGACGGCGGTGCGCACGAAGACCCGCGATTCGCTCGGCTGTGCGAAACTCGTCGTCCTTTGCAATGCGCCGGACGACAACCCCTTCATGGCGGGGGCGTTCCACGGCGTGAGCGAGGGAGATGCGGTCATCAACGTCGGCGTGTCGGGTCCGGGCGTGGTGAACCACGTGCTGCAGACGATTCGTGGAGCGGACTTCGAGACGCTGTGTGAAACGATCAAGCGGACGGCGTTCAAGATTACACGTGTCGGGCAACTTGTGGCGCAGGAGGCGAGCCATCGACTCGGCGTGCCGTTCGGCATTATCGACCTTTCGCTTGCCCCGACGCCGGCGGTCGGCGATTCGGTCGCGGAAATCCTGAAGGAGATTGGCCTTGAACATCCGGGAGCACCCGGCACGACCGCCGCGCTTGCGCTGCTGAACGACCAGGTGAAGAAGGGCGGTGTGATGGCGAGTTCCTATGTCGGCGGGCTTTCCGGCGCGTTCATTCCCGTGAGCGAAGACCAGGGGATGATTGACGCGGTGAACGCGGGGGCGCTGACGATTGAGAAACTGGAGGCGATGACGTGCGTCTGCTCGGTCGGGCTGGACATGATTGCGATACCCGGCGACACGAGTGCCGCGTCCATCAGCGGAATCATCGCGGACGAGGCGGCGATTGGCATGGTGAACCAGAAGACGACGGCGGTGCGCGTGATTCCCGTCGCCGGGAAGAGGGTCGGCGAGACCGTCGAGTTCGGCGGGCTGCTCGGCCATGCGCCGATCATGAATGTCTCGAAGTTCTCCTGCGAGAAGATGATTGCCCGCCGCGGGCGCATCCCAGCCCCGATTCACTCCTTCAAGAACTGAGGCTCGGCAAAATGACGGTCATTCGCAACGGCACAATCATCGACGGCACGGGTGCGCCCGCGTTCGTCGGGGACGTGCTGGTCGAAGGGGACGAAATCGCCGCGCTCGTGCCGCAGGCGGAAGCCCCTGCGAATTATGATGCCGTGCGCGTGATTGATGCGGCGGGCCGGCTTGTCACGCCCGGCTTCATCGACGCGCACGCTCATTCCGATGCGTATCTCGTGATTGAGCCGGACGCTCCCTCGAAAATCGCGCAGGGCGTGACGACGGAAATCAACGGACAGTGCGGCGGCTCGGTTGCGCCGCGCTATGGCGAGGCGCGGCTTTCCTCGGACTGGGCTTCGGTTCTGGGCGAGCGTCTGACGTGGCGTTCGGTTGCCGAATACCGCGAGGTGCTGGACGCGGTGAAACCGGCCGTCAACACCGTCCAGTTCGTCGGACACAACACCCTGCGCTCGTCGGTCGTCGGCTATGCGGGGAGGCATTCGACGGCGGACGAGACGCGGCGGATGGTTTCGCTCCTCGAACGGTCGCTTGACGAAGGCGGCTGGGGGCTGACGACGGGGCTCATCTATCAGCCCGGCAAATATGCGACGAACGATGAGGTCGTTGAACTTGCGAGGGTCGCCGCCGCGAAGGGTGGCTTCTACGCGACGCATATGCGTTCCGAGGGCGACAGGTTGCTCGAATCCATTGACGAAGTAATTGAGCTCGTCCACGCGACGGGAATCCGTGCCGAAATCTCGCACCTCAAGACGAGCGGGTCAAGGAACTGGCACAAGATTGACGCCGCGCTTGAGAAGATTGAACGGGCGATGGCTTCGGGACTTCTGCTCGGCTGCGACCGATATCCGTATTGTGCGGCAGGGACGGATCTCGACGTCGTATTTCCCGACTGGGCGGGCGAGGGCGCGGCAAAGGCGGAGTGCGTCCGGCTGGCCGACGCGCCGACGCGCCGGCGCATCATCGATGAAATCGACGCCTCGGATCGAGACTGGTCGTCCGTGGTGATTGGCGGAACGTGGAGCGACGTGACGAAGCCCTATTCGGGCAAGACGGTTGCGGAAGTCTGCCAGCCATTCGGTTCGCCGGGTGCGTTCATTTGCGAAGTTCTGGCGAAGGACTTGTGCCGAACGGGCGCGTTCTTTTTCGGGATGAGCGAGGAAAACCTCGGCAAGATTCTTGCGAGGCCGTGGATTGTGCCGGGTTCGGATGCGTCGCTTCGTGCGCCGTGGGGTGTGCTTGGTGCGGATTACCCGCATCCGCGCACCTACGGCACGATGCCGGAGTTCTACCGCCGCGTGAGGGCGCTCGGCTTTTCACGCGAGGAGGCGGTGGCCCGCATGACATCCGTCCCGGCGCGGCGGTTTGGGATTCCACGGCGCG
Source organism: Faecalibacterium sp. CAG:74 (assembly GCA_963588415.1). Taxonomy (GTDB): domain Bacteria; phylum Verrucomicrobiota; class Kiritimatiellia; order RFP12; family UBA1067; genus UBA1067. The sequence continues at coordinate 12,304 of CAVAHB010000134.1, read as the reverse complement.
GCATTCTCGCGAAGGGGTTCTTTGCCGACCTCACCGTCTGGAAGGAGGACGAATTCGCCACGAAGGCGACGTATGCGAAGCCGCACCAATTTGCGGCGGGAGTTTCGTGCGTAATGGTGAACGGTTCCATTTCCTACGAAGGCGGCAGGTTCACGGGAAACCGTGCGGGGCGTTTCCTCGAACGCGGCGGACGGTAGGCGGACGGCGCAGTAAATGGTATAATTCAGGTATGCGAATCGAAATACTTCCATCTCTCCTTGCGGCGGACTTCGGGCGGCTGGCGGACGAAATCTGCCGCGCCGAGGTTTCGGGTGCAGAAGCGCTCCATCTGGACATTATGGACGCTCACTTTGTGCCGAATCTTTCATTTGGGCCAGATGTGGTGAGGCTCGCGGCAAGCACCGCGCCGAACTTCCTGAGGAACGTGCATCTGATGATATCGCGCCCGGATCTCTATCTCGCGAAATTCGCGGAGGTCGGTGCGCAGACGATTCAGGTTCACGTGGAGTCGGACTGCGACTTGCACATTGAACTGAATCGCATCCGCGCCCTTGGTCTTAGGGCTGCCATTGCCATTAATCCCGAAACGCCAGTCGAGATTCTTGCACCGTATCTGCACGAGATTGACGAGGCTCTCGTGATGACGGTTCATCCGGGCTACGGCGGGCAGAAGTTCATCGCGGCGTGCCTGCCAAAGGTGGCGTGGCTTCGCGAACGGATGCCGAACCTCGACATCATGGTGGATGGCGGGGTGAACGCTGAAACGGCGGTGCTTGCGGCGAAGGCGGGTGCGAACCAATTCGTCGCCGGAAGTTACCTCTTCAGGCAGACGGACATGAAGGCGGCCGTTGACGACCTTCGGGAAAGGTGCGCGCGATGAGCAGGACGGTTCTCCTCGGCGTGACGGGTTCGATTGCGGCCTACAAGGCTGTTGAACTCGTGCGCCTTTTCGTGAAGAACGGGGATTGCGTTCACGTAATCATGACCCCGGCGGCGTGCGAATTCGTCCGTCCGCTCACCTTTCGGACGCTCTCGCGCAATCCCGTGGAAATTGACCAATTCGCAGCACCCGCGCAGTGGAAGCCCGAGCACGTCTCGCTCGCCGAACGCGCCAATCTCGTGCTCGTTGCGCCGGCGACGGCAAACACGCTTGCGAAAATGCGCTTCGGCATCGCGGACAATCTTCTGACGGCCACCCTGCTCGCGACACGCGCCCCAATTACCGTCGCCCCGGCGATGAACACGGGAATGTGGGAAAACCCTGCGACGCGGGAGAACGTCGCCGCGCTGAAGGCGCGGGGAATCCGCGTCATCGAACCGGACGACGGCGAACTCGCGTGCGGCGTGTCGGGCAAGGGACGTATGGCATCCCCCGAAACCATCTTTGAGGCGGTGAAGTGAAGACGGTCGTCGTCATTCCGACCTACGACGAAAGGGAGAACGTGAAGCCGATGGCGGCGGCGGTTCTCGCGCAGTCCCCCGACCTCGAACTTCTATTCGTTGATGACAATTCACCGGACGGCACGGGCGACATCATTGAGGAGATGCGAAAGACCGAGCCGCGAATTCACTGTCTGCACCGCACGAAGAAGGAGGGCCTTGGTCGCGCCTATGTCGCCGGATTCCAGCGGGCCATTGAACTCGGCGCGGCAAAAGTCGTGCAGATGGACTGCGATTTCAGCCACAATCCGAACGATTTGCCGCGCCTCATAGCGGAGGATGCCGACCTCGTGATAGGCTCGCGTTACGTGAAGGGTGGCGGAACGCCGGGCTGGCCGTTCTCGCGGCGGTTCATCTCCCGTGCGGGCGGCATCTTCATCCGCACGGTCACGGGAATGCCGCTTCGGGACCCGACGGGCGGCTTCAAGTGCTGGAAGGTTTCCACGCTTGGGAAGATTGATTTCCCGACCGTCGAGAGTGCGGGCTACTCCTTCCAGTTGGAGATGAATCACCGCACGTGGAAGGCGGGATGCTCGATTCGCGAACTGCCAATCGTCTTCACCGACCGCGAGCGTGGCTATTCCAAGATTACGGCGGGCATTGCGACGGAGTCCGTCAAGATTGCCCTTCAGCTTCGGTTCGGCAAAAGGAAGTAAGGAACGACTGCCTAACGACAGACGGATAGAAAGGAAGAAACCAGATGAAGAAACTCGACTACAAATGGACTGCGCTCATCCTCCTTTGGGTGGCCTTTTTCCTTCAGCAGGGAACGCGGCAGTTGTTCGGCCCGTCCATCCCGGCGATTTGCACCTCGCTCAGCGTTGACAAGGTGTCGATTGGCGTGGTGGGAACGGTTTTCGCGATGATGTACGGGCTTTGCGTTCCGTTCGCGGGGCTTACGGCGGACCTCTTCAATCGCAAGTGGATGGTGACGGTCGGCGTGGCGATTTTCTGCTTTGGCATCTTTACGTCGGGCTTCGTCGCGTCCGTTGGATTGCTGATTGTCACCTACGGCGTTCTGAACGGACTCGGGCAGACCTTCTACTACCCGTCGGCGAGTTCGCTCGTCTCGCAACTTCACAGGGATTCGCGGGCGACGGCGATGTCCATCCTTCAGCTTGGACTGTATCTCGGCATCGTCGGGTGCGGCGGACTTGCGGGCTTTCTCGCCGGAAAGGGCGGTGAAAGTTGGCGGACGCCGTTCTGGATTTTTGGCGGCATCGGACTCGCGTGGGCGGTTGTGTTGGCGCTCTTTCTGCGCGATACGAAGCCGGCGAATGCGCCCGCAGACGGGCAGACTGCCGCGAAGGCAAGCATCCGCGAGGCGTGTGCGGCGATTTTCTCGAAGCCGACGGCGTTGTGCGTCGCGCTCGGACTCGCGATGATGATTTACGTCGATATCGGGTTCAAGAACTGGATGCCGTCGCACTTGCAGGGTTCGTTCCTCGATTCGTGTCCCTTTCTCAAGCAGTGGGCGGGGCTTCACGCCGTACTCTGGCACTATCTCGGCGCGATTCTCGGTATCATGAGCGGCAGCCGGTTCGGCGATAGGGTCGTGAAGTCGCATCCGGGCATTCGCCTCGACTTGGGGATGATTGGTCTTGGCTGTGCGATTCCGTTCATCGTCTGGATGTCAATGACGACCTCGTTCGTATGGTGTTGCGTGGCGATGTTTGGGTTCGGCGTCTTCCGCGGCGTGTACGATTCAAACTTCATGGCCTCGTTCTTCGATGTTGTCAACCCGCGCTACCACGCCTCAGGGGTTGGCATCATGATGTGCATCGCCTTTCTCTTCGGGTCGCTTTCTTCGACGGTGCTGCCGTGGATTGCGAAGGCGTTCAACGGCAACATGTCGTATTCGATGTCGTCGCTCGCGCTCTTCTATCTGGTGGGTGCGCTTATCATTCTGCTGGCGCGTGTCGCCTTCCTGAAGCGGGATCGCGTGGTGGAGGGGAACTGACGGCATGCTTCACGTAGTGGCGACACCGATTGGGAATCTCGGCGACCTTTCGCCGCGCGGCCTCGAGGCGTTCAGGGCGGCGACGCTCATCGCCTGTGAAGATACGCGGCGGACGTGGCAACTCCTCGCCCATTTCGAGATTCCTCGCCCCGAGATGATTTCCTATCGGCAGGGGAATGAGGAACGCATCACCGAGAAGATTGTCGCGGCGGTTCGTGCCGGCCGGGAAGTTGCGCTCTGTTCGGATGGCGGCTATCCTGGCATTTCCGATCCTGGCTATCGGCTTATTCGAACTTGTGCGAGGGAGGGCGTCCCCTACGAGGTGATTCCTGGTGCGAGCGCCGTAAACGTCGCGCTTCTCATGAGCGGGCTTTCCACGAGTTCGTTCACCTTTCGGGGCTTTCCGCCACGTGGGCCGGGTGCGCTGCGCAACTGGTTCGCGGAAGACGGAGATCGCGAGCACACGCTCGTCTGCTACGAATCGCCGTTCCGAATCGCCACGACGCTTCAGGCGGCGTTGGATGCGCTGGGCGATCGCGAGGCTGCCGTCTGCATTGAACTGACGAAACTGCACGAGCGCGTGTCGCGTGGATACTTGTCGGATCTTGTCAGGGAATACGCGGATTTGAAGGTGAAGGGCGAAGTTGCGCTCGTCATCGCGGGCAACAACCCAAAGTTTCGCCGCGTGGCGGAATCGAACGAATCAACTAACGGGAAACAAAAGAAATGATTGGAGTCTTGGCAATGATTATCTACATTGGCTGCTATACGGATGGTGTGCATACGAACGGTTTGCACGCGGTCGAACTGAACCCGGAGACGGGCGCAATGAAGATTCTCGCGTCGTATCCGACGAAGATGGCGATTTATCAGGCGCTGTCGCCCGATGGTCGCATCCTCTATTCCTGTGCGGAGGGCGGCATCGATGCGTATGAGGTCGAGGGCGCGAAGTTGACGAAGTTCGGCGAAGTCGGCGTCGGCGGAACGCCGTGCCATGTGTCGGTGATGCCGAACGGCCGGCAGGTGAACTGGGCGGACTATTCGAAAGGCACGGCGGGCTTCGTGCCTGTCACGAACGGGACGTTCGGGCGCGTGGTGAGTTATCGGCACGAGGGGAAGGGGCCCAACTTGCCGCGTCAGGACGCGGCCCACTGCCATCAGGCGTTGCCTACGCCCGACGGGAAGGGCTTCTGCGTGGTCGATCTCGGGCTTGACGAGGTCGTCACCTATCCGAAGGGCGATGTCTTCGCAACCGAACCGAAGGGGGCGGGTCCGCGGCACTTGCTCTTCCACCCGAATGGCAAACTCGCCTTTCTCCTTTTTGAACTCGGCAACAAACTCGGGACTTACCGCTGGTCGTCCGAAACGGGTTTTGCCGCGCTCGATTCCGCCCCCACCCTTCCCGATGGGGATACGGGGCGCGGCTACAACGGCGACCTCGCGGCGGCATTACGCCTTTCGCCCGACGGAAAGCGCATCGTCATTTCCAATCGCGGCGAAAACTCCCTCGTTTCCTTTGACTTTGACGAACAGACGGGAAAGTTGGCTTTCAAGGCGCGCACCCTCCTGCCTGGCAGTTGGCCGCGTGACTTTCTCTTCGTCTCGGATACGCTTGCGCTCGTCACGATGGAGCGGTCGGATGAAGTCCACGCCCTCCGCTGGGATTCGGAAAAGGGAACTTTCACCCTCCTTTCAACCCTGACGGGCTTCTTCCGCCCCGTCGCAATCACGAAACTGCCGTAGGAGTTCCGCCCGATGAAACAAGAGCGAATAGTCTTTCTCGACTATCTCCGCGTCATCGCCTGCTTCATGGTGATGGTGATTCATGCCTGCGAGCCGTTCTATCTGGGCGGCGAGGAGGGAACGTTCATCGCGACGCGGGCGGACGCGCTGTGGGTCACGCTCGTCGAGTGCCTTTGCCGCGTGAGCGTTCCGCTGTTCGTGATGGCGTCAAGTTACCTGCTCTTTCCCGTCAAAGGCGAAACGGGGGCGTTCTTCCGCCGGCGACTTCTGCGCGTTGGCGTTCCTTTCCTGGCGTGGTCTGTTATCTACGTCATATACTTCAAGGGCAACTGGGGGCAACTTCTCTTCAATTTCCCCGATGCGGGCGGTCACCTTTGGTTCGTGCCGATGCTGATCGGCCTTTACCTGCTGATGCCGATTCTTTCGCCGTGGGCGGAGCGCGTGGGCGAACGCGAGTTGCGTGGTTGGATTGGACTGTGGCTCTTTACGACGCTTTTCCCCTATTGCCGCCGCCTGTGGGGATTTCTCTTCGGCGAGCCGTCCTTCGGCATCGTGCCCTACCTGTGGGGAGAGTGCCCGTGGAACGGATTCGGCGCGTTCCACTATGTGAGCGGATTCGTCGGCTATCTTCTGCTCGGCCTTTGGTTTCGCAAATTCGCGTCTGCTCCCGATGGACGCAGGACGCTTCGCATGGCTCTGCCGATTTGGCTGGTCGGCGTGGCGCTTATCGGCGGACTTTTTTTCGGGCGCATCGGCAGCGACTATCCCTACTCGGCGACCTATGCACGGGCGGTGGATTTGGAGATGAGCATCGAATACTGCTCGCTCGGCGTGGCGCTCGCCGTCATTGGAATGTTCGCATTCATCCGTCATCTTCGGAAGGGCGGTGCATTCTACGAGCGCGTAATCAAGCCGCTTTCCGAGGCGAGTTACGGCACGTATCTCATTCACATGGGCATTTTGGCGTTCGTTTCGGAATGGCTGAAGCCGACTCTGCCGACGCCCGTCTGCATCTTCCTGACGGCGGCGATTTCATTCGTCACGGCGTCGGCGGCGAGTCTGCTCATCCGTCGCATTCCGCGCATCGGCCACTGGCTCTGCGGCTGACGGAAGAAAAAGGCCAAGAAGCGGATTACCGCTTCTTGGCGATGGCCGGATTGACCGGCGTCGTCTTCACAAGTTCGACGATCTTCGCGGTTATTTCGGGATTGCCCTTGAGGTATTCGATTGTCGCAAGCGAACCCTGCGCAAGTTGGGAATCGCCGAAACTCAGCCAACTGCCGCGCTTTTCGACGATGCCACGTGCCAAGGCCGCGTCAAGGACGGAACCCTCGTAGGAAATGCCGCACGTGTAGAGGATGTCGAACTCGGCCTCCGTGAACGGCGGCGCAACCTTGTTCTTCACGACCTTCACGCGTGTGCGATTGCCGACGACCTGCCCTGCCGTGTTCTTGATAGCCCCGATGCGCTGAACCTGCAGTCGGCACGAGGCATAGAACTTGAGGGCCTTGCCGCCAGGTGTCGTCTCGGGGTTGCCGAACATCACGCCAATCTTCTCGCGCACCTGATTCGTGAAGATGCACAGCGTCTTCGTGTTCGCCAGAACGCTCGTCAACTTGCGCATCGCCTGGGACATCAGCCGCGCCTGAAGCCCCATGTGGCTGTCGCCCATGTTGCCGTCAATTTCCGCCTGAGGGGTGAGTGCGGCGACGGAGTCCACGACAATCACGTCAAGCGCACCCGACTTCGCCAGCTGTTCGCAAATGGTCAGGGCCTCTTCGCCCGAATTCGGCTGAGAAACGACCAGGTCGTCGAGATTGACCCCAATCTTCTTCGCATACGTGGGGTCGAGCGCGTGTTCTGCGTCAATGAACGCGGCGATTCCGCCAGCCTTCTGCGCATTCGCCACGACGTGCAGGGCGAGCGTTGTCTTGCCCGACGACTCCTGCCCGTAGCACTCCACGATGCGTCCGCGCGGCAAACCGCCCACGCCGAGGGCCATGTCGAGCGAAAGCGCACCCGTCGAGATGACGGGAATATCCTTCACCTCCTGATCGCCGAGACGCATGATTGACATCTCGCCGAACTCCTTGCGAATCTGGCTCATCACCGCATCAAGAGCGGTATTGCCCGTTTTCTTCTCCGCATCCTTTGCCATCTTTTCTCTTCTCCTTTTTATTCGTATCGTTCACCTGCTTCACCGACGATCCGCCAGAACTGCTGGGATGCCGGCGATTCGACCCGTATCGTGAAACTGCCGTCCGCGTCAATGTCGGAGGCTTCAAGCGTTTTCTCGGCCTTGAGATTCGCGTCATTGACAATCGTCGAAAGGTCGTCCGAGCCGTAAAGGCGGTACGTGCACGATTCGATTGCCGGCTTCAGCGTCAGTTCCCACACGCCTTCGGAGACGCATCTCACGCCCGTAATCGTGAACGGCTCGCAGGGTACGACGATTGGGGTCGGGGTCGGCTCATCCGATTCCGGAATTGCCGTCACCCAGTAGGTTTCGCTGTTCTCGACGGAATCGTCCGTGTAGGAGCCGTCCTCGCCAATCGCGGATTCCCAGACGAGCAACGCCGCATTCGCGGCATTCGTGACGACGACGCCGCGCTTGCCCGTCAGGTCGTTCCTGAACTGCGCCGCGCTGTTGGTCAGGTCTTGGAACGTCCACGCCGACCAGTTGGGAACCTTGCCGAACGTCGTTTCGCTGGCATACGCATCCACCGTGTAGCCGATGCGGTTTGAGAGCGAACCCGTAAGGTAGAGTTCGGAGTTCTTCGAGACGGAGAGATTGCTCTTCACCGTCGGGTAGTAGTACTGCAGGGTGTTGCCGTCCACGGAGAAGTCGCCCGAAACGTAGACCTTCGAGTTCTTCACCGCGTAAACGCCCGCAACCGAAGTCGCGCTGCAGTTCGTGACCGTGCCGCCGTTGAAGTAGGCCGTGCCGCCGATGAGGTAAACGCCCCCACCTGCACCGTACTCCTCGTCCTCGGCAACGCTCGTGCAGTTCGCGATGACGGAACCGCTTTCCATCGTCAGCGTTCCGCCCGACACGAGAATCGCGCCACGCGCCGCGACATCATCGTAGCCAAGACTGCGGACGTTGGAGACCGTTGCGCCTGCCTTCAGGGTCAGCGCACCCGCCACTTCAACCATCGCCAAGCCCTTCGTCTCGGTCAGGTCTGCACCCGAAAGCGTGAGGTTCGCCACTGTCAGCGAACCGGTATCCGTGATGAGAATCCGCGCATTCGTCCCCGCTTTCGTCGTCGTGCGGGCGAGCGTTAGCGGCGAAGCCTCGGTCGAAACCAGCGTTACCGTCTGGGAAACCGTCAGATCCGCGTCGAACGTCGTATCCGCAAGAACCTCCACCGTCGCCGAACCCGTCAGTCGGGCGAACGCCTCGGACACCGCACCGTAGTAGAGGTTTGTCCCATTGGGGTATGCCGCCCCCTTCGGATAGATGACGCGCACGACTGCGTCTTCCGGGTCGCACGTGCCGTCGCTGATTCGCTCGTTCCACGCGAGTTTCGTCGTGCCGCCCGTTGTCAGGGCTGTCGCGTAGAGCATCTCGTTGGCATCGCACGAGAACGCGGCGGTGGTCGCCTTGAGTTGATCGGCCGTCAGTACGGCATCCACGACCGCAAACAACTTCCCGCTGGCGTTGTCCGCCTCTCGGACATTGCTCCGTACGCCAATCTCGCTTCCTTCCAGCGACCCGACGACGTGCAGCGAATCCGATTTCACGAAACTGATGTTGTCCGCACCGCCCGCATCATTGACATTCCCCGTCACCTGCACCGCACCCGAAAGGTTCACCGTCGCGGAATGGGCGTAAACGCCGCCGCCCTCCCCCGCCGCCGAGCAACCCGTAATCGTGCCACCGCAGAGGTTCAGTGTGCCGGCAAGTGCCGAAATGCCGCCGCCGTTGCCGCCTTCATCCGTCTCAACGCGGCAATTCTCAATCAGCGAACCCGGCATCATCGTCAGTATTCCCTTGTTCAGGCGTACGATGCCGTCCTCGTCACTGTTGCCGTCGTCATCCATATAACCGGTTCCCGTCAAGTTCTTCAGCGTCGCGCCTTCCTCCAGCGTCAGTGAGCCGCCCGCGACGGAGAAGAGCCGCCGCCCCACGAAGTCCGAGAAGGTCAGGTTGGCAATTGTCAGCGAGCCGCCGGCCTTGATCGTGAAACACGCGTCGGGCGCGGGCTGAATCACACGCGGCGTTCCCCGCGAGCAAATCGTCACCGCTTTTGTGATTGTCAGGGGCTTGGTCAGCGTGTTCGTCGCGCAATCCTTCAGGATGACGATTTCCGCACCGTTCGTGTAGTCCGCGAACAGTTGGTTGAGCGACCTGTAGTAGGTCGTGCCGAAGTCGTCGTTCGTCGCGACGGCCAGCGCGGCGGATGGGTCAACCGGCACGCGGTCCCAAATCAACTGTCCGTCGTCGTTTGCCGCGCCGCCGAACTCGTCGTCGTCATACTTGACAATCTTTGCGGCATTCTCGTTCGCGATTTCAGTCGGGCACGTGTAGAGGCCGAAGACCGTCCCGCGCACCGCCGCATCGTCCGCCGAACCAATCACGATTCCCATCTCGACCGGCGAAATCGTTCCCGCGAGGACGAATCCAGCGGCATCTTCCGTCACGATATGGCCGAGGCCAATCGTGCCGACGACCGAGATGGAGCCGCCCTTCGTGACCGAGATCAGCACGTTATCCTTCACTTCCGACGCGAAGGCCACGTTCGTGAAGGCGACCGCGCCGCCGGCGGCAACGGTGAGCGCCGCGCCATTCCGCCTCGCAATCAGCGTCGTCAGCGGATCCGCGTTCGCCGAGACGATCGTGCATGCGAAGTCAATTGTCGCGGATTCGTTCAGCCGCGTTGAATCGATGATTTCGAAGACCGGGTTCTCAAGCCCCGCCGCGCTGACGGCCTCGATCGCCGCGTCAAGCGAACTGTAGGTCTGCGTGCCGACGCGGACGCTCGGATGCTCAAGCACGAGGTCGTTCCCCCACGAATTGCCGACGTCCGCCTCGGAACTGACGACATAACTCGAACTGCCGACCGTTGAACTCAGCACAATATCCCGAATCGGATCTGACACGTAAACGCCGTTTGCCGAACGCGCCGACACCGTGTAGGCGTGTCCGCCTGGAAGGACAAAACTGTAGACACCATACTCGCCCGAGACCGTCGTATCGACCAGCGTCGCACCCTCGTAGACGGAAACCACCGCACCCGCCAGCGGCGAACCCTCCTCGTCGTAGATTCGCCCGGAAAGGATTTCGCCCGCACTCTCAGCTGTCGTCGCCACGTTGAACGTCGCACCACCCATATAGGGGAAAATCGTGCCGGCGTCCCCGATGTGTGCACCTGAATTCGCCGCGTCAATCTCGGGAATGTTGTACCACACATCGTCCGTGCCGCCCCACCCCATGTTGATGTGGACGTAGGCCGTCTTCTCCCCGTTCACCGACTGGTAGCCGTAGCCGTCGCCCACAACCGCATGGCCCACCCAGTAGTTGTTGTCACCCTTGTGGTCGTTCGGATAGCCGTAGATGCCGAACTGGACGGGACGGCCAGCGTCGAGGTTCGCGTGCACGATCTTCTCCCGCGTCGCACGGTCGTGCAGGCCGCCCGTACCCTTGCTCCACTTCGCATTGTCCCAGTAAGACCACGCGCTTGCGTAGCCGAAGGTGTTGCGCAGCGCCTTTGCGACGTCATAGGGAATCGCCGAACCGAGATCCTCCGTGAACGACGAATTGATCGCAACTGCCGCGTTCCACGTCAGGCGGCCAATCGCCTCGCGTTGCGCATCCGACATACTGTACGAGAGTCCCGGACAGTCGATCATCTTGTCCCAGTCGAACGCCCCCGCCTTCGTGGACAGGCTGACGGAAGCACCGTCCACAGTGCAGGAGAACGTCTCCGTCGCCAGCGACGCCACCGGATAGCGGAAATACTTCATCACCTGCGCCAGGGCCGTCGCCGTGCATCCGCAGGGCCACAAGTTCATGTTCACCTTTGCCCCGCCAAGTTCCTTCCACATGTAGTAGTTGAAGCAGGGCTTCCCGTCCGCCGATGTCGTCTGGTTCCACTTCGTCGTCAGGAGCGGCGCAACGCAGATGTCGTCCACAATCTGGACGGGAGCCGACGAGGCCGTCGTCGCACCCGAAACGCCCGCCGCCGTTCGTGCGGAGGCCGAAGTCGCCGCGACCAGTGCCGCCCACTTCTGCTCGTTCCTGTCAATCGCTGCCCCCTGCGCCGCGCTGCCCGCCGCGAGACGTGCCTTGCGAAGGTCGCGAATCCCCACGCGGGTGACGATGTCGCGTCGCAGGAGCTTGAGCAGCGGATTCTCCTCCTTTGCGAGGTCGATGTCCGAATTGGGTGAAAACGCGATGATTGGCTCAAGTTCCGTGTCGGACGTGAAGAAGACCGTGCCGCCCCCCGTCAGTCGGACGGCGTAGAACGAGTAGCCGTTCGTCACCGCATAGGCCTTCGTGGAATCGACGCCGCCCGTGCCAACCCGCGCACCGAGCGCCGCGCCACGCGCCGCCCACGCCTTCGCGGCAACCTCCACTTCTGTCGTGCCAACCGAGTCCGCCCGCGCACCGCAGGCGACCGCAAGCACGGTTAGCGAAACGAGTCTGCTAATCTTCATCGCGCATTAACCTCTCTATCTGTCAACAATTCGAGTAGATTATACCAAAAATCGTGGCACAGGTGGCAAAAAAGCGCACAGGAAATAGTAGTTGATTTCTACCACTGAACACACAGAAGCCGCTTCGCGGCACACTGAAAACACCGAAAGTCGGCTTGGCCTCCCTCTGGTGGCAAATTCAGTGTGTTCTGTGCCGGCCGAAGGCCGTTCAGTGTGTTCAGTGGTAAAACCGAACCGAAACCGCATTCGTGAGGCCCGTACCGAAGCCGCCGCGCCGTTGCCTATATATAAGGAATACGGGAAAGTCCCCGTCTGACCCCCTCGGGGAGCGCGGCGAAACCCCTCAGGGAGCGTTGGAGTTGTCCATATATGGACTCGGGTGCTGTCCATATATGGACAAACCGTTCTCCATATATGGACAGACGCAAATCCATATATGGACAACTCGTTCTCCATATATGGCCAGCGGTTTCTCCATATATGGATTTTGATTTCTCCATA
>CAVAHB010000133.1:0-15266 GCA_963588415.1 Faecalibacterium sp. CAG:74 | reverse complement strand
ATTGAGTACGCATTCTCCATCTAGTGATTTTGATTTCTCCATAGGGTGGTACGGTGGTCGGACAGGAAGGGTTCGCCGCGCCGAAAAACGGGTAAACCAATCGTCTCTTTGACGCAGAATGAGGGGAAATGATATAATATCCGATATCTATGAAACAGTATAATGTCGGTTTGGTCGGTGTCGGCGCGGTCGGCACCGAGATGATCAAAGTCCTGAAGGATCGCCACTTTCCCTGCGGGAAGGTGCAGGTCTTTGCCTCGCGTGAACGCGACGAGCAGATTCTCGGCGAGACGTATCACGTGCTGAAGGCGGACGAGAACAGTTTCAAGGGGCTGGACATCGTGCTCTTCGCGGGCAAGACGGATGTTGCGATTCAACTGAAGGACGCCGTTGTGAAGGCGGGAGCGAAGATGATTGACAACTCCCGAGCCTTCCGGCAGGATCCCGACGTGCCGCTCGTCGTGCCGCAGGTGAACCCCGAAGACCTTGACTGGAACAAGGGCGTGATTGCCAATCCGAACTGCACGACCGCCATCATGCTGGAGGCCGTTGCACCGCTACACAAGGCGAAGAAGCTGAAACGGCTTGTTGCGGCGACCTATCAGGCCGCGTCGGGGGCGGGTGCGCCGGGCCTGAACGAACTTGAGGAGCAGATCCGCGACTATGCCGCCGGCAAGCCGCTCACCGTGAAGGCGTTCCAGCATCAGCTTGTCTGCAACCTCATTCCGCACATCGACAAGTTTGACGAAACCAACTGGTATACGCTGGAGGAACTCAAGATGCGCAACGAGGCGCGGAAGATGCTCCACCATCCGAACCTGAGGCTTTCCTGCACCTGCGTCCGCGTGCCGATTGCCCGCGCCCACTCCGAGTCGCTGAACCTGGAGTTCGAGGAGGAGATTACGCCTGAGGAAGCGCGGCAGATTCTCGCGAAGAGCGAGGGCGTGAAGGTTGTGGACGATCCGCTGAACGGCGGCTATCCGATGCCGCTTGATGCGACGGCGAAGTATGACGTGCTTGCGGGCCGTATCCGTCAGGATCTTTCGCGTGACGACAGGCGCGGTCTTGAGATGTTCGTTTCGGGCGACCAGTTGTTGCGCGGCGCGGCGCTCAACGCCGTCGAAATTGCCGAACATCTCATCAAGCGCGGCTTGATCTGAGCGGAGATTTTCCCCGCGTCCATTCCAAGGGCTGGGACGGGGAATGTCGCGACGGAAAATGGTATAATGTCGGCATGGCAAGGAACAAGGCATCATCCGTCAGCAGCTGTCCGTCGGGCGAATCCGTTCGGATTGCCCTGCAGATCGAGAAGAACCGCGCCCACGGGCGGGCGCTGCTGGAGGGCATTTCGGAGTATGCCATCGACTGTCCGAACTGGCGGCTCGGGCTGGTTGACGCGGCGGATCTCGTCCGCCGGAAGGAACTCGCCAAGTTCGACGCATTCATCGTGCGCGTGATGGACCGGCCGACGGCGCGCGTGCTGGCGAAGACCGGCAAGCCGGTCGTGGACGTCTACGGGCGGGTGGAGAGGAATCCGCTTACGACGGTGCGGCTCGACGATGACGCGATCGGGGAGATGGCGGCGGAGTATTTCGCGGGCCATCACTTCACGCAGTGCGCGTATTGCGGCTTCCCCGGCGTCCGCTTCTCGAATGCGCGTGGTGCGGCGTTCGTGCGGGCGTGTGCGGAACGGGGGATCGCGTGCCACGTGTATGCGAACAACTCGCGCGGGGAGCGAATCGACGACACGTTCTTCCGTGACGAGCGCGTGGACGGGATGCCGGATGCGTCGGCCCTCCGTGACTGGGTGGCGAAACTGCCGAAGCCCCTGGGCGTATTCTGCTGCAACGACATCCGCGCCGCGCACCTGTTCGCGGCACTTGGGAAGGGCGACGCCGTCGTCGGGCGCGATTTGGCCGTGCTGGGCGTGGACAACGACGCGATACTCTGCATGACGGCCAACCCCACGCTTTCAAGCATCGATACGGATGCGCGGACGCTCGGACGAAAGGCCGCCCGCCTTCTGCACGAGGCCATGAAGGGTGCGCCGCCGGGCGTTCGGCTTCTGCACCGTCCGCTGCGAATCGTCGAACGGCAATCCACGAACGTGTGGCCGTTCAAGCGGCCGTGGGTCGGTTCGGCTCTCTCATTCATCCAGCAACGGCTGGCGGACGGCGTGTCGGCGGGCGACGTCGTCCGACATGTCGGCTACTCGCACCCGTATGTGAACAAGGCCTTCGTCAAGGAGATCGGCCTCACCGTCAAGCAGGAAATCACCCGCCAGCGCATGGAGCGGGCCATGAGGTTGCTCGTCGGGACGGACAAGACGACGGCCGAAATCGCCGCGCTCTGCGGCTACACGACCGTTCAGTATTTCACGAGTTCCTTCACGGGGCGGTTCAGCCAGCCGCCCGATGCCTGGCGACAGGCGAAGAAGGCGCTTCTTCAGGACGATTGAAAAGCCGGACTAACCCCGGCCGCGCTCCCCGAATAGATTCCACACTTTCCGCACGTCCGCCTCTACCGCCTGTTTTATGCTATAATACCTTCAAAAGGAAACCGAAAAAGGAATACAAAAAGGAGTACAGACAATGAAAAAGAGGATTGGTCTTGAGTTGACGGCGATGCTCGGCGTGTGCGCGGGAACGCTTTTTGCAGATCCGTTTGGTGCGCCGCCGGATGCAACGCACGCATGGGCCGTGCATGATGACAACCGCCCCGGCGTGAAGAAGATTGCCGCGTTGCCCGGAAAAGCGCCATCGGACGCGAAGGTTCTCTTTGACGGTTCGGCAAAGTCGATCGCCGACAACTGGTGCGATTCGAAGGGCAATCCGACGAAGTGGACGCTCGACGAGAACGGCGAACTGATTTCCGTGCGCGGGGCGGGCTACATCTTCACGAAGGACAAGTTCGCCGACTTCCAGTTGCACGTCGAGTGGGCTGCGCCCAAGCATGTCGAGGGCCAGGGCCAGGGGCGCGGCAATTCGGGTGTCTTTCTGATGGGCAATTACGAGATTCAGGTTCTCGACTCCTACGAGACGGATCCGGATGCGCCCGGCGGAAACAAGAACCCGAACTACTCCGATGGTCAGGCGGGTGCGGTCTACGGGCAGAACCCGCCGCTCGTGAACCCCTGCCGTGCGCCGGGCGAGTTCAATTCCTACGACATCATCTTCCACGCGCCGATTGTCGGCGAGAAGGATGAAATCGTTCGCCCGGCGACCGTGACCGTGCTCTTCAACGGCGTGGTCGTTCAGGATCACTGGCTCTTCGATGGCCCGACGGGCTTTCGGAACCGTGCGACCTATGCCCGTGCGACAGGCGATACGGGCC
The DNA here is from genome assembly GCA_963588415.1 of Faecalibacterium sp. CAG:74. Lineage (GTDB taxonomy): Bacteria > Verrucomicrobiota > Kiritimatiellia > RFP12 > UBA1067 > UBA1067. Next base: position 11,933 of record CAVAHB010000133.1, on the reverse strand, counting down.
TGAAGCGCGAGTCGAAAATGCCGATTGCCTTTCAGGATCACGGCAACCCGGTTCATTACCGCAACGTCTGGATTCGCGAACTGCCGCGCCCCGAGGACAACGTGACCCACGGCAACTACTATGCGAAGGAAGACAAGGTGATGGAACTCCGCCGCGCCACGGCCGACAAACTCGATGCCGAATTCGCCGCGAAATGGGGCAACGAGAAACTCGGGCGCAAGATGGCGGAGGCGTGGCGTATCGTCAGTTATGCGGCAACGCCCGAACGCATGGCGCGCGTCCGGAAACTGGAGGCCGACTATCTCGCGGCAATCAAGGACTTCACGAAGCGTGACGAAGTGGACGCGCTGGGCGTGAACCACTGGAATCTCTGCTGCTACTACGAGGGTCTCGTCAAGGCGGGCCTGACTACGGAAGACAATGCCGTGCTGAAGAAACTGCGCTCGCTCAAGTAAAGGGGAGGTGGCCCGATGAAAGTCTCGGTCTTCGGAACAATCGTCGCCCTGTCGGCCGCCGGCCTGACGGGATGCTTCACGCTTGACGAGACGGAATATCCGTCCGTCAGGATGTCGCCGCTCGCCGCAGATGTGACGAATTGCACGGTCACGGTGCGCGGGTTTGAGGCGACGATTACCGAGTCGGTGCTTGTCACGGGCTACGAGTCGTTCTACGTTCCGGGCGAGTTCGGTCGCCATCATTACCATCCCGGCTACTACACGACGGTGCGTACGACGACGGAAATCCCCCAGTCGCGGCAGACGGACGCTTTTCTCGTGCGGGCGAAGAACCTGCTGGAGGAAAGCGGCTTCAACATCATGGCGAATCCGGCGGACTACATCGTCGAGGCCAGGTTCTCGGGCCCTTCCGTCGAATCGAATGAGGACGCGATGCGCCTGCTCTGGTGGGTGGGGACGGCGTTTACCTGCGACAGTTATGGGCAGGCCTGGCGTGCGAAACTCAAGATCTACGACAACCGCACGGGAAAACTCGTCTTCAGCCACGACTACGACCAGCGCCACGAGGCGACGATGTTCTCACCCGTTCCTCTTTTCGGCATTGCATCCTACGACAAGACGGATTCCGGCTACATCAAGTGCTGGTGTCTGACGGCGCTGACCGACCGCATGGTGGCGGATGCGAGCGCCTTCCTCGCCGCGAAGAAGTAAGTGGGCGGACGGACGAGTCCTTTTCGGTGGAGTTGACGACATGAGAATCTTCCGCAGGGAAGTGACGGCATCGACGAACTTGGACGCGCGTGCGGGGCGACCGGGCGATGTCTTCGTAGCTGAGTTCCAGACGGCCGGGCGTGGGCGGCTGGACCACCGGTGGCAGTCGCCCAGGGGGGCGAACCTGACTTTCTCCGCCGTGATGGATGTCGGTGGCGCAGCCCCGTCGGAAGTTGCGACGCTTCCGCTCGTCGTGGGGCTTTCGGTCGTTGATGCGGCAAAGACGCTTCTCGGCGTGGATTTGGCGAATGCCGTCGCGCTCAAGTGGCCGAACGACGTCTACGTCAACGGGTGCAAACTCTGCGGCATTCTCTGCGAACGCAATGGGGAGTTCGTGATCGCCGGTGTCGGAATCAACGTCAATCAGGTGGATTTTCCGGCTGAGATTGCCGTGCGGGCGACTTCCCTTTTCCTTTCGGCCGGGCATCCGTTCGACCGTGAGGCGGTGCTCTCGACGGTTCTTGCCGCGCTTGCGGTGCGCCACCGCCAGTGGACGGACGGCGGTTTTGCCGCGCTTCATCCGGACTTTGCTTCAATCGACTACCTGCGCGGGCGGAGGATTTCGGTCTATCAGACGGATTCAGACCCCGCCCCGCTCGTCGGACTTTGCGACGGCATTCAGCCGAATGGCACGCTTTGCGTGGGCGGCACGGGCGTTTTTGCGGGCGAGGCCCACGTTGTTCTCTGAAGAAAGGCGGCGGGCGGTGAACATCTTCGGCAACTATTTGTTTCAGGTTCGTTCCTATGAGTGCGGAAGCGACGGCCGGGCCACGCTCCCGACCGTCTGCAACTATCTTCAGGAGGCCGCGTCGCTTCATGCGGAGGCCCTTGCCTTTTCGCGGACGGACTTCGCGTCCGCCGGCGAAAACATTTCATGGGTCCTGACGCGGCTTCGGGTGAGGATGAACCGCTATCCCCGCTGGAACGAGAAGGTCGAGGTCGTCACCTTTCCGCGCGGCGGAAGGAAGATCGTCGCCTGGCGCGATTTCACGGTTCGCACGGCGGAAGGGGAGGTGCTTGGCGTGGCCACGAGCGAATGGATGATCATCGACCTCGCCACGCGGCGCATCGTCTCCATTCCCGACAAGGTCTTCGAGGTGTCCGACAAGGTGAAGGATGCGGTTCTGGGGCTTGACCCGTTTACGCCGCGTCTGCGCTTCCCGGCGGATGTCGCACCCGACGGCCGGTGCGAGTTCGTGGCGCAGCACGCCGACATTGACCTCAACGGACACGTCAACAACGTGCATTACATCGCGTGGATGCTGGAGCCGTGCTTCGCGAAAGGCCCGTCCGCCGCGTGTCCGGACGAGATGGAAATCGTCTTCCGCTCCGAGACGTTCGCGGGCGAGAAGGTCGTCGTTGAAGTCGGCACGGACTGGGCGAAGGCGCGAACCTACCACCGCGTCGCTTCGGCGGACGGCAGAGACCACACCATCGCCTGGACGCGCACGGGGATGGTCGGTTGAAGGTTTCGATAGAGATCCTTTACGAAGACGGGGATATACTCGTCGTCAACAAGCCGGCGGGAATGATTGTCCATCCCGCCCCTGGACACGAGACGGGGACGCTGACGGATGCGCTTGTCGCGCACTGCCCGCAGATGGCGGCGGTTGGCAGCCGCGAGCGTCCGGGCGTCGTCCATCGGCTTGACGTCGGCACGAGCGGGGTGATGGTCTTTGCCAAGACGCGGCGAGCCTACCTGAAGTTGCGGGAGGCGTTTGAATCGCATCGCGGCATCCGAAAGACCTATCTTGCCGTTCTGCGGGGTGCGCCGAAGGCGCGCACGGGGACGGTTGACGAACCGATCGGGCGCAAGCCGTGGGATGCAAAGCGCATGGCCGTCGGCGTGCCGGATGGCAAGCGGGCCGTCACGCACTGGACGGTTCTCTCGAAGCACGGGCCGCTTGCCCTCGTCGAGTTCGTCATCGAGACGGGGCGGATGCACCAGATTCGCGTCCACGCCGCCAATCTCGGCCACCCCGTCGTCGGCGACGACCTCTACGGCAACCCGTCGGCGGATTCTCATCTCGCCTCACGCCCGTCGCGTCCGCTCCTTCACGCGGTTGAACTGGAGTTCGCGCACCCGGTGACGGGCAAACGCCTGCGTTTTGCCGCGCCGCCGCCCCCCGACATCCTCTACGCCCGCTGACGGAGGCGTTGGTGGCCCGCAATGCAACGGCGGATGGAATATGGTATAATATGCGCATTCCGTTTGGAAGGCGGGGTGATTCCCGTTCCGAATGGCGGTGCGCACGTGAAGTGCGTGATGGAACAGCAGGAACTTGGATGCGGTGAATACCGAATCGAAGGATGGTTGAAAATCCCATTGGCAGATGAATTGGCCGCGAGACGGCGGCTTGACCGAAAACAGGAGAACAGGAAATGGCAGAAGAATTCGACGTGTTCGCGAATGTGACGAAGGCCGCCCAGGGCGGCGGCGCTGCGGGTGGTGCAATGCCTGCGGCGGCGCGTACCGGCGGGTCCAAGAAGTCGGGCTTTCGCGGGCGCAAGGGCTTTGCCCGGTCGTTGAAGACGAACAATTCGCCGATTCGCGGCGCAAACGGCGAGGAGAGCGTGAATCCGCTCCTGAATCCGCCGTTGCCGAGCGAACCGCAGGATGTCGGCCCGGAGACGCCGGTGAACCCGCGGCGGAACTTCGACCTGCCCGAATATCGCCTTGCCGACATCCAGACGTGGCCGGCGCAGCAGATTGTTGACCGCATGATGCCGGGGGCGGACCCCGAGGAACTCGGCTCTTACCGCAAGCACGAACTCATCTTCGCCGCGATTCGCGCCTACCTCCAGCACGGCGGCGCGGTGCTGGCGAGCGGATGCCTTGAGATCGTCCGTGAGGGGCACGGCTTCCTGCGTTCGGCGAAGAACAACTTCATCGCCTGCCCGGAGGACGTCTTCGTCACGCAGCAGCAGATCCGCCGGCACGCGCTCCGCACGGGCGACATCATCGAGGGCCCGATTCGCGACCCGCGTGACCGCGACCGCTTCTTCTGCCTCGGGAACGTGAACACGGTGAACGGCAAGGAGCCGTCCGTCGCGGCGCGCGTGATTCACTTCGAGAGCCTGACGCCGACGTTCCCGACGCGGCGAATCATCCTCGAGACGAAATCGACGGAATACTCGATGCGCGTCGTCGATCTCTTCACACCCATCGGGTTCGGCCAGCGCGGTCTGATCGTGGCTCCGCCGCGTGTCGGCAAGACCGTCCTTCTCCAGAAGATGGCGAACGCCATCACGGCGAACTACCCGGACGCGATGCTCATCGTCCTTCTCGTGGACGAGCGTCCCGAGGAAGTGACGGATATGCAGCGCAACACGAAGGCGATGGTTCTTTCCTCGACCTTTGACGAGGAACCCCAGCACCACGTGAACGTGGCGGAGATGGTGATTGAGATGTCGAAGCGGCAGGTCGAGAACGGGCGCGACGTAATCATCCTGCTTGACTCGATCACCCGTCTCGCCCGCGCCTACAACACCGTTCAGCCGCACTCCGGCAAGATTCTGACGGGCGGCGTGGACGCGCTCGCCCTGCACCGCCCGAAGCGCTTCTTCGGCGCGGCCCGCAATATCGAGGGCGGCGGTTCGCTGACGATTATCGCGACGGGTCTCGTGGATACGGGCAGCCGCATGGACGAGGTCATCTTCGAGGAGTTCAAGGGCACGGGCAACATGGAACTCGTGCTTGACCGGGGCCTTGCCGACAAGCGCATCTTCCCGGCGATTGACATCGACAAGTCGGGGACGCGCAAGGAGGATCTGCTTCTCGACCCGATGGAACTTGAGAAGACGTGGAGCATCCGCCGCCTGCTGTCGATGGCGGGGCCTGAATCCGCAATGAAGTCGGTTCTCAAGTCGCTCAGCAAGACGAAGTCGAATCCCGAGTTCCTGCTGGCAATGACGCCGAAGCCGATCTGACGGGCGAAGGCATGGACATCACGATTAAGAACGCTCGCGTTCACAACCTCCGCGGAATCGACGTCACGATTCCGCGGAACTCCTTAACGGTGGTGACGGGGCTTTCCGGGAGCGGGAAGTCGTCGCTTGCCTTCGACACGCTCTATGCCGAGGGGCAGAGACGGTACGTCGAGTCGCTTTCGGCCTATGCGCGGCAGTTTCTCGACCGGCTGCAGAAACCGGACGTCGAGAAGATCGAGGGGCTTTCGCCGGCGATTTCCATCGAACAGCACACGACCGGAGGCAATCCGCGTTCCATCGTGGCGACGGTGACGGAGATACACGACTATCTGCGTATTCTCTACGGGTCGGTTGCCGTGCCGCACTGCCCGAAGTGCGGGCGCGAGGTTCATCGCCAGTCCGCTGAGCAGATTGTTGATGCGATTCTCGCCTCCGGCAGGGGCAAGGCGATTATCTACGCGCCCGTCGTGAAGGGTCAGAAGGGGCGGCACGAGAATACGCTCGCGGCAATCCGGCGCAACGGCTTCGCCCGCGTGCGCATTGACGGCGAGACGTATCCCATCGACGAACTCCCCGAACTTGACAAGAAGCGCAGTCACTCGATTGACGTCGTTGTAGACCGGCTCGTGCTGCCCTGCGACAGGACGCGCCTGACGGATTCCGTGGAACTCGCCCTCCGCACGGGCAAGGGCGTGCTGACGGTAGACCGGCTCGAGGCGAATCCGCCGGCGGGCGAGACCTATTCCGAACTCAACGCCTGCACGCACTGCGGCATTTCGTTCGATGAACTGAAGCCGCGCTCGTTTTCGTTCAACTCGCCGTTCGGGGCGTGTCCGACCTGTGCGGGGCTGGGGAATCTCTACTATTTCGACGAGGAACTCGTCGTGCCCGACAAGACGCTTCCCCTGCGCGAGTGCATCCACGCCTGGCGGCGTGCGGGGCACAACGCCATCATGTATTACAACGCGCTGCTCGAACACATCGCAAAGCAGTACAAGGTGGACTTGAACACGCCCTACGAGAAGTTGTCCGCGAAGTTCCGGCACGACCTGATGCATGGCTTCAGCGACGACCTCATCCTTCCGTGGCGGAGCGTGGACCGTCCGTTCGAGGGCGTGCTCGCCACCCTGCAGAAGCGGCTCGAGGAGGCGGAGGACGACGAAACGCGGAAGAAGTACGAAGCCTACCAGAACTTCCGCACGTGTCCAGACTGCCACGGCTCACGCCTTCGTCCCGAATCGCGCGTCGCGACCGTCGGCGGGCGCACGATCGTCGAGGTGATGGCGATGCCCGTTTCGCAGTCGCTCGCGTTCTTCAAGTCGCTGGATGCGGATTCGGCGGGCAAGGCGTTCGGCCCCGTGCGCGACATCCTGCGAGAAATCGTCCGCCGTCTGCAATTCCTGCTCGACGTCGGGCTTGACTACCTGACCTTGGACCGGCCGAGCGCGACGCTTTCGGGCGGCGAGATGCAGCGCATCCGCCTTGCGACGCAGATCGGTTCGGGACTGACGGGCGTTCTCTACGTCCTTGACGAACCGACGATCGGCCTCCATCCGCGTGACAACGACCGTCTCATCGGCACGCTGAAGGACTTGCGCGACCGCGGCAATACCGTGGTCATCGTGGAGCACGACGAGGAGATGATGCGTGCGGCGGACTACGTCGTCGATCTCGGGCCGGGGGCGGGGCGTGAGGGCGGGCGCGTCATGTATCAGGGTGACTTCAAGGGGCTTCTCAAGGCGAAGTCCCTGACGGCGGACTACCTGACGGGGCGGAGGAAAGTCGTGCCAGAGGACTTGCGCCACATTCCCATCACGTCCTCGACGAAGTTCCTCACGCTTTCCGGCGCGAAAGAACACAATCTCAGGAGCGTCACCGTGCACATTCCCGTCGGGTCGTTCACGGTCGTGACGGGCGTGAGCGGAAGCGGCAAGTCCACGCTGATTGACGAAACGCTGAAACGCGCCCTGATGAAGCACTTCTACAAGACCCGTGCAATTCCCGGCAAGTATCGGAAGCTGACGGGGATCGAGAACTTCGACAAGGTGATAGAAATCGACCAGTCGCCGATTGGCAGGACGCCGCGCTCGAATCCGGCGACCTACGTCGGGTTCTTCTCCGACATCCGGGAACTGTTCGCCCAGACGGCGGCGGCGAAGGCGCGCGGGTACACAGCGGGACGCTTCTCCTTCAACGTGAAGGGCGGACGCTGCGAGGTCTGCGGCGGCGACGGCGTGCGCAAACTCGAGATGAGTTTTCTGCCCGACGTCTACGTCGAGTGCGAGCAGTGCGGGGGCAGGCGGTTCAACGCCGAAACGCTGGAAGTGACGTATGGCGGAAAATCCATCGCCGACGTGCTTGCGATGACGGTCGCGGAGGCCTGCGAGTTCTTCGCGAAAGTCCCTTCGCTCGCCCGCAAGTTGAAGACGCTGGTGGATGTCGGCCTCGGCTACATCGCCCTCGGGCAGTCCGCAACCACGCTTTCGGGCGGCGAAGCGCAGCGCATCAAACTTGCGACGGAACTCTCGCGCCGTGCCACGGGGCGGACGCTCTACCTTCTCGACGAGCCGACGACGGGACTGCACTTCGACGACGTCGCGAAACTGATGCGCCTTCTGCTGAAATTGCGTGACCAGGGCAACACGATTGTGGTCATCGAGCACAATACGGACGTGATGAAGTGTGCGGACTGGATCATCGACCTCGGGCCGGGCGGCGGCGACCGAGGCGGCAATCTCGTCTGCGAAGGGCCGGTCTCCGCGATTCGGGACTGCCCGAACTCCGTCACGGGCCGATTCCTCGGTTAGCCGCGCCCGCCGCCTTCTTCCGTCGGAAAGTCGCGGCGATTGCCACAGTTGGCGAACAATTTGGTATAATTCAACTTGGAAACACGAGGAATACGAGTTATGGCAGAAACAAGACAATGGAATCAGCCGTCCGCAAAGGATGCGAAATCTTGCGCAAACCGGGGAAAGCGTCCCTTCGTTCACGGGGCGTTGGCCGCGTTGACCGTCGTTGCCGGCGTTGGGATTTCCATGCTTGTCCTGCGGAATCCGGGCAAAAGCGCCGCGCCGGCGGTTGCGCCTTCCAAGCCGGGACTCATCAGGGAGGAGAAGCCCGCCGCACCCGCGAAGGTGGAACGCAAGGAGGCCGCCCAGAAGGAGCCGATTGACCCGAATGCGCGTCCGACGAAGGTCGGCGAGGTCGTCAACGGGTACGTGATGCTGCCGTCCGGGCGAATCCACCGCCGTCTGGGGGTCGTCACCAATTCCGCGGCGAATCGCCCGAAGGGGGCCTACCACATTTTCGAGTCGCCGACGGATAACGAGATTGCGTGCTACCTCACTCTCAAGCCGGGCGAGACGCTCATCGGAACGCCGCGCTACGACGGGCGATTCAAGCGGCAGTTCATCGAGTCCCTCAAGACGCCGATTGTCGTCACGGCGGAGGATACGCCCGAACAGGCGAAACTCAAGCGTGAGGTTATTCAGGCGCGGGAGGAACTGAAGGCCGCGTTGGATCGGGGCGAGGATATTGAGCAGATTATGCTCGACACGCGACAGGAACTGCAAGACCTGATGCGGTATAAGATGGAAATCAAGACGATGTTCAACGAGGCGCGGTTAAAAGCGTGTGAAACGGAGCAGGATGTTGACGACCTGCTTTCCGCCTGCAACAAGATGTTGGAAAGCAAGGGAATCGCCCCGATGAAGTTCGGCCCGATAACCCGGCGCAAACTCATGTCACAGAAGGAGACTAACAAATGAAGAAACTGGTATTCATCACGGCGGTCGTTTCGACCTTCCTTGCGATTGGTGCGGAATCCGCAACTCCGGCGACGGCGGATGCCGCCGCCAATCGGGTGCGCGGACGGTCGATATTCCTGCAGAAGACGGGCGGCTATCTCAACAAGCCGGGAACCCAGCGGGGCGAGATCTTCTACGTCAACTGCCAGACCCGTGCGCCGCTGGCGTGGCTTGAGGAGTCGGTTGCCTATTTCGCAAAGGAGACGAAGTTCAAGATTTCGCTCAAGGACGGCGGCGCGTTCGACCTGAAGAACCCGAAGGTCGAGGGGAATGCGACGCTGTTCGTCATCGACGACGCGGCACTTCCCGCAATTCTCGTTGCACCGGAAAACCGCTGGGCGTTCGTCAACATTGCGCCGATTGCGAAGGAGCAGCGGCCGGCCTACTTCGAGGCGCGGGTCAAGAAGGAACTGACACGCGGCTTTTCGTTCCTCTGCGGGGCGACGAACTCGCAGTTCCCCCGTGCGCTGACGCGCGGCATCGTTGACCATGCCGACCTCGACAAGAACCCCGACTTTGCGCTGCCAATCGACGTTCTCCAGCGATTCCGCGCCTATATGGAGACGCTGGGCGTTCACCCGGCTGTCATTGCAACCTATCGCAAGGCGTGTCAGGAAGGTTGGGCCCCTGCGCCGACGAACGAGTTCCAGAAGGCGATCTGGGAGAAGGTTCACTCGATTCCCGCCGAGCCGATGAAGATCGAGTTCGATCCGAAGAAGGACAAGTGAGGTATACCTACGTCTACAGAACGGGGGACGGCGTTCGGCGCACGGATGCACTGGATGCGGTGTCCCGCGATGCGGCGTTCGCCGAACTGCGGGCGCGGGGTATCCGCCCGATTAAGGTCGTCGCCGCGGATGGAAGCCGCGAGAACGGCGCGGCAAAACCGGTTCGATGGCGCGTTTTGGCCGCACTGGCGCTCTTCCTGATCGCCGCGCTGTTCATTCCGTCCCTTTTCCGCCCCGCAGCATCTGAACCGGAGTTCCTGACTTCACGGACGCGGCGGCAGGTAATCGGCGACGCGGCGGTTATCGAGCGCGGCATCCGCACGGGATGGGCGGACGTGTTTCCATCCGAGGGCGACCGCTTTCTCGCGTCCTTTGCGATTCCCGGCGCACGGGCGGGCGTACGCAACGTGACGGAGGGCGAATTGACCCGGGCGATTGATGAGACCCCTGCACCGGCTGCCGAGGAAGGGATTGAGGCGCGGCAGATCCGGGCGATTGTCGCCGGCCTGAAAGACGAGGCGAAGGCCTATGTGGCGGCGGGCGGAACGATTGCCGGATACGCCTCGCGCCTTGCGGAACGGCAGGATGCGGAATTGGCCGTCCACGCACGGGTTCGGACGGAACTCGACCGCGCACGCGACACGTTGCCGGAGGAATCGTTCCTTTCCCTCTGGGAGGAGAAAAATGCCGCGCTTCGCCGCCTCGGCATTCACCCCATTCCGCTTGAGCCGGATTAGGAAGTCAATCGTCTCCGTTCCCTCTTCCGCATCTGACGAGTATGCGATTCGTGTGCACAGTTTTCCCGTCGGTCTTTCTGCTCGCGGCGATCACCCTCTCCGGCGGACGGCTCTGCGCGGCGCATGTGGAGGCGACGTTCGGCATTGCGCTCACGAACGAGACGGATTGGGCCTTCGGCCCCGGCGTCCTGATCAACAAGGAAAGTGGCTATCCGTACATCGCGAGAATGGACGACGGCTTCATCGCATCGCCGAACTTCGGCTTTGCCATCACCTCCGTCACCGTCGAAGCGTGGAATGCCACGGCGAATACCACGCGAAAGGTTGATCTCACGCCGATTGCGCCATCCGGCTTTCGCGGCAATCCGCCTGAGACCTGCCGACTGGACTTATCCGAAGATCCTCGGAAACTGACGTTTACGTGGCCTCGCGAGTCCGCCGTGCAGGCGCTGACCATCCGATTTGCGGATGGTGGCAATGGCAATGTCTACTTTCGCTCCATTGTGATTGACGGTGCGCCGCTGATTCCCATCCCGACGAACCTTTCGGTGGCCGCCGTGTACGGCGAATCGTTCGTGGCGCGGTGGGAGAACGGCGACGGCATCTGCTCCAACCGGCTCTCGGTCTTCAGGAAAGACTTGAAGGCTTTTGACTTTGCCCGGCCGGCGGGGCGGAATCCAACGAACATTTCGGTGGAGGTTCTCGGCCCCGGTTTCAGCGGTGCGAACCTCTACAGCGCGACAAATGCCGACGGCGTCGTCCAAATCGGCACAACCGAGAAGCGCGGCTGGCTTGCCTATTCGGATTCGGCCTCCTTCCGCAACAGGCAACTCGTCATGACCGTTCGGCGATATCCGCACGAGGGCGAGGCGAAGTACATGATGCTCCAATGGATGCGGGGCGGTGAGACGAACGACATTGCCCGGATCGACCTCGCGGACGCTCCGGGCGACCGAACCGTCAGCCTCTCGTCAGTTCCAGACGGCGCCACATTGCTGATTAGTCCTCCGCGTGTTCGGAATGCGCGGATTCTCCTCTCCCGGTTTGGGTTCATCTCGCCCGTCGGCACGCACACCATTCCAAGCACGGGCATTGCGTGCAAACATCGGTTTTGCGTCCCCGGCCTTACCCGCAACACCGCCTACCTGTGGAAGGTGTCGGCGTTCGCCGCCGACGGCACGGAGTCGCCCGACTCCACGTTTGTTCCCGTACAGACGAACACGCTTCCTTCGCCGGGTCTCGTCATCCGCTTCCGCTGACCCTCCTTGAGCGCGGCGAACCCCCTCAGGGAGCGTTGGGATTCTCCATATATGGACTCGGCGGTCGGACAGGAAGGGTTCGTCGGTTTCGACCACTGAACACACAGAAGCCGCTTCGCGGCGCACTGAACACACTGAAAGTCGGCCAGACCTCCCTCCGGTGGCAAGTTCAGTGTGTTCTGTGCCGGCCGTAGGCCGTTCAGTGTGTTCAGTGGTGAAATCCGAGCCGCAACCGCGTTCGTGATGC
>CAVAHB010000132.1:0-13603 GCA_963588415.1 Faecalibacterium sp. CAG:74 | reverse complement strand
ATTGAACATCTCTTCCCGACTGCGAAGGTGGTTTGCGAGCCGAACTTGCCGAAGGAGAAGTGGGATCTCATCCGCTTCCGCACGGGGCCGAAACTGATGTCGGGCGAACTTGCGCTCGACCTCCTGCAGGAGATTCACTTCCTGCTGAAGGAATCCGGCGGTAAGTTGAATCTTCACTATGTCGGGCGTGAGCGCGACAGGAACGACCTTCTGGACAAGATTAGGGACGCACCCGATCGGGTGCGCAACTTCCGCGCCGAATGGCAGGCAAGCGTGCCGGGCGGCGAGAAGGTTTCTTTCGTGAGTTATCCGGGGTGCTTCTGCCACCGGCGGCAGGACGAGGGCGGACTTGCCCTCGCGGAAGTCGTCTCGAAGCAATTGCTTGAACGCGGCGGAAAAGAGGCGATTCGCATTCTCGACATGGGGTGCGGCTGCGGACTCGTCGGACTGCTAATTGCGAGCGTCGTGCCGGACGTTCGCCTGACGATGATCGACTCGTATTCCCGTTCGGTGGCGGCGGCGAAGGAGAACGCCGAACGCTTCGGAATTGACGCGGAAGTCGTGATGACGGATGATGGCATCGACCGCCTGAAGGGTGTGAAGCACCGCTTCGACGTGTTCGTCGGCAATCCGCCCTACTACAGCGACTACCGAATCGCGGAGGTCTTTCTGGATGCGGCGCGAAAGTCGCTCAAGTCGGGTGGCGTCTGCTATACCGTCGTCAAGAACGATGCGGGACTGAAGCCCGTGCAGGAGAAGTATTTTCCGTCTGCGGCGGTAATCCGCCGGCGCAACTACTGCGTCCTGAAGAGCGTCCAGCCGCCGCGCGAGGACATGAAGAAATAAGGAGAAGAAGCAATGCAAACCGTGACAACGCAAATCAAGAACTCGATGGCCTCGTCGAGTTGGATCCGCAAGATGTTCGAGAAGGGGCTGGAACTCAAGAAGCAGTTCGGTGAGGAGGCGGTGTGCGACTTCTCGCTCGGCAATCCCGACGTTCCGCCGCCGGAAAAGACGCGGGACGTGCTGAAGGAACTTGCGGAAAGCGCGGTGAAGCCGCTCGGTCTCGGCTACTGCCCGAATGCCGGTATTCCGTCCGTGCGCGAGACAATGGCGGCCTACCTCTCGAAGCAGCAGGAAACGCCCGTCGCCGCGAAGGACGTGGTGATGACGGTCGGTGCGGCGGGTGCGCTCGTCTCGTTCTTCCGTGCCGTGATCGAACCGGGCGACGAGGTGATTACGCCCGCGCCCTACTTTGTCGAATACGGGGCTTACTGCGGACACTTCGGCGGCGTGCTGAAGGCGATTCCCTCCATTCCGCCGACATTCCGTCCCGACATCGCGGCGATTGCGGCGGCCATCACGCCGAAGACCCGCGCCATCATCATCAATTCGCCGAACAATCCGACGGGATGCATCTATTCGCCGGAAGACCTGGCGGCCGTCGCGGCGGTCGTGGATCGGGTGAACGAGACGCGGGAGCGTCCGCTCTTCCTTCTTTTCGACGAGCCGTACCGTGCGTTCGCGTACGACGGGGCGAAGGTCCCGGCGGCGCTCCCGCTGACGAAGTTCGCCTGCGTGCTCGGCAGTTTCTCGAAGACGCTCTCGCTTGCGGGCGAACGTATCGGCTATTTCGTGGCGAATCCGGCAATGCCCGACCAGACGACGCTGATGGCGGCCGTGACGCTGACGAACCGCACGCTCGGCTACGTGAACGCGCCGGTAATCGGTCAGCGGCTCGCGGCGGCCCTCGTCAACGAGACCGTGGATCTTGACATTTACGACCGCCGCCGCAAGCTGATGGCGAAGGTGCTTTCGGATGCCGGAATCGAGTTCGAGATGCCGAGGGGGGCGTTCTACTTCTTCGCGAAAAGCCCGGTTGCGGACGACACCGTCTTCGTTGACGCGCTCCTGAAGGAACGCATTCTCGTCGTGCCGGGACGCGGCTTCGGTTTCGCCGGCTACGTGCGGCTCAGTTGTAGTGTGGACGAGGCGATTATCGCCCGTTCCGCCGAAGGCTTCCGCCGTGCGATGGAGGCGTTCAGGTGATGGTCGGCGGGCTTCTCCTTGCCGCGCTTTTCGCCGCCGCACCGGTGAAGGTTGACGCGGCGAAGCATTCGGTTTCGTTCACCGCGAAGGCGACAGGCGTGGAGGAGAACCTTCAGCTTGAATTCTTCTTCGTCGGGCCGGATTCCGATCGCGACTACGAGGCGATGTTCGTGACGGAGGCATCCCTGCAGGAACTCGTCGCGGCGGTCGAGAAGGCGGGCTTGCCCATGGGGCGGCCCGTCAATCCGCGAGCCTGTTCCTTTTGGCCGACGGGTGTGGAGGTGAAGATCGAGCCCGACCTCTGGTCGTTCATTCGCGACGTCCGCGACCTGCCGCACCTGCCCGTCGTCTGGACGGGCGGTACGCGCACGGCGGGCAACTTCCCCGAAGCGGCGACGAATATGCCGTCGGCGTTCTTCGCTCTCTACAGTTGCGGACAGTCCCCGCTCCTTTTCGACGATATGCTCGATCAGTCTGCTTCGTACGGACGCTTCCAGCCGGCCCGCAAGTTGGAGAAGGGGAAGTCCTTCACCTTTACGCTCACGTGGGATGGTGTACGCCCTCCCGTCACGAACCGTCCCCTCTTCGCACCCGGAAACCTGAAGACGACGCTTGAAGGGCTTCGCTCGGACGGTGCGGCGCAGGAGGTCATCCCCGTCTTCTCCCCCGACTTGACGGTTCGGGAGGCGAAGGGCGTCGCCTCAGCCCTGGACGTGCTTGATTCGCGGAAGGTGAAGGTGAACGGCTTTGCGGACGGACAGTTCTTCTATCGAGGCTTCCTTCCGCTTGAGAAGTGGCGTGACCGTCGGGAACGGCTGACGCAGCCGCTGGAAGTCCGGCTTGGGGCGACCAATTCCTTCACGGTTGTCGATGAGGACTGGAATGTCGAGGGAACGGATCCGAAACTCACGCCCCGAGCGGTTTCGCTCGCCGAAACAGCCGTGTTCAAGGGCGATACCTGCCTCTTCTACGCGCCGGGCGAAATGAAGTTGGAGCGGATATTCGCCTGCATGAAACTCCTGCCGAAGACAATCCGCAACTGGTATGTCTTCTCCGAACAGTAGGTGTTTCGCTCTCCTCGCCCTCGTTGCGGGGCTTTGCGGCTGTACGCCTTCCTCGCAGACGGTCGAGCGGCTCGAATGGCCCGAAATGGGCACGGTCGCGGCTCTCTCCTTTCGTTCCGTCCCCTGTGCGAAGCGCGGTGCTTTCGTCGCGGATGTGAAAGCCGTCTACTCGTCGCTCGCGGCAAAACTGAATGCGTGGAATCCCGATTCCGAGTTGAGCCGCCTCGTCACGACGAACGGGTGGCGGTCGTCCGTCTCGCCCGAAGTCCGTCCGTGTTACGCGGCGGCCTTTCGGCTGATGGACGAATCGCGGGGGGCGTTCAATCCGCTTCTGGCCGCCCGACTTCGCGAGAAGGGGTTCACACGTCACGCGGCGCTTCTTGACCTTGGGGCTATTGCGAAGGGGTTTGCCGTCGATTGCGCCTACGAGGCACTTGCGAAGGGGAATGCTCGGCCGCCCGACCTGCTTGTCGATTTGGGCGGCAACCTCCGCGCCTGTGGCGGAACGTGGAAGGTTGGGGTGCGCAATCCGTTCGGTTCGGGACTTTGCGCCACGGTCGAACTCCAGCCCGGCGAAGCCCTCGCGACAAGTGGCACATACGAACGCGGTAGCCATATCCTCGACGGACGCACGGGCGAAACCGCCGCGTCGGGCGTCGCGTCCGTCACCGTCCTCGCCCCCACGGCGATGCTTGCGGACGGACTTTCCACGACGCTGTTCGTCCTCGGTGCGGCGGAAGGGCGCGAGTTCCTGCTGAAGCACTATCCGGCGGTCGCCGTTCTCTGGGTTCTTGCGGACGGTTCGTTCGTCGGATTCGACGAGGGCGGCCGCTTTTGCCGTGAATCGTTCAAACGTCAGGCACAGGCCAATTTTTGATATAATACCGCCCATGAAGAAGATGTTTCTGTTGGTTGTGGCGGTTGTTGCGGCGGTTGTCCGTGCTGACACGGTGGCGCTTGAATGCGAGCAGTTCGAAGACCTCGGCGGATGGAAGATTGATTCCCAGTTCCGCCTTGAGATGGGCTCGACCTATCTCATCGCCCACGGCATGGGCGAGCCCGTGGCGGATGCGCGGACGACTTTTGTGGTCAAGGACGCGGGGCGGCATTCGGTCTTCGTGCGCACGAAGAACTGGACGGCCCCGTGGAGTGCGGAACTCGGCGCGGGACGCTTCCGCCTCACCGTCAACGGCAAGGAACTGCCGAATCTTCTCGGCGTGCAGGGGAAGGGCGAATGGCTTTGGGTGAAGGCGGGCGACGTCAATCTCAAAGAGGGAAAGAACGAGGTCGCCCTGCACGATGTCAGCGGCTTTGACGGACGGTGCGATGCAATCTGCTTTACGAAAGGTTCGGAGCCGGTTCGGCCCGCCGCGCCGACGGGTGTCGTTCACGCCGTGACGAACGACCTGACGGTCGTCGGCGGCGGTATCGCCGGAATCTGCACGGCGATTTCGGCGGCTCGGCTCGGCCTGAAGGTCGCACTCGTGCAGGATCGCCCCGTGCTGGGCGGTGCGAACTCGTCCGAAGTGCGCGTTCATCTCGGCGGCTACCAGAACCTCGGCCCGTATCCGCGCCTCGGCGACGTCGTTTCCGAGATCGGCCCAGCGAAGGGGGGCAATGCAATGCCCGCAAGCCAGTATGAGGACGACCGTAAACTTGCCGCCGTCAGGGCGGAGAAGAACATCACCCTCTTCTTGAACACGCTCGTCTCGTCCGTCACGAAGGCGGACGAACGCATTGCGTCCGTCATGGGCGAGAACGTCGTGTCGGGCGAACGGAGGATTTTCGTTTCGCCGCTGTTCGTGGACTGCACGGGCGATGGAACGGTTGGTGCGCTCGCCGGGGCGGACTGGCGGCTTGGACGTGAATCGAAGGCTGAGACGGGCGAGGAGATGGCCCCCGACATGGCCGACAAGATGACGATGGGCGCGAGCGTCCAATGGTACACGAAGATGATGCCGGAACCCGTCGCGTTCCCGTCCGAACCGTGGATGATCGCCTTCAACGAGACGAATTGCGAATACAATGTGAAGGGCGACTGGGACTGGGAGACGGGGATGCTTCGCGACCAGTTGAACGACTTCGAGACGGTTCGCGACTACGGGATGCTCGTCGTCTACTCGAACTGGTCTTACATCAAGAACCACGGGCGGCGCAAGGCCGAGTTTGCGAACCGTGCCTTTGCGTGGGTCGCCTACGTCGCGGGCAAGCGCGAGACGCGGCGGCTTCTCGGCGACCACATCCTCACCCAGCAGGACGTGTTCGAGGAACGCGACTATCCCGACGGCACGTGCTGCACGACATGGGCAATTGACCTCCATTATCCGATGCCGTCCAACACGCGGCACTATTCGGGCGAACCGTTCCGCTCAATCTGTACGCATAACGTGCACGGGCCGTATCCGATTCCGTATCGTTGCTTCTATTCGCGGAACGTGCCGAACCTCTTTATGGCGGGTCGTGACATCTCGGTGACGCATGTCGCGCTCGGCACGACGCGTGTGATGCGCACCCACGGCATGATGGGTGAGGTCGTCGGAATGGCCGCGTCGCTTTGTCGGAAGTATGGCGTTGAGCCGAGGGGCGTTTACGAGAAGCACCTTGACGAACTGAAGGCCCTGATGGCGAAGGGCGTCGGCCTCGGCAAGCCCCAGCCGCCGCAGGAATACAATCAGGGTTCGATGCGCTCCGGCAAGTTCTCGTGCAAGTGATGAAAAGGGAAGAACTTCTTTCTCTCGTCGAGGGAACTCTTGACGCGGTTTTGCCGCGCCCCGATGTGCGCCCTACGCTGCTTTCAGAGGCGATGCGCTATGCGGTCGGTACGGGGGGCAAGCGGATTCGCCCGCTCGTCTGCCTTGCAGCGGCGGCGGCCGTCGGGGGGCACGTGGAGGACGCGACCTATCCGGCGGCGGCAATCGAACTCCTCCACAACTACACGCTCGTACACGACGACCTGCCCGCTATGGACGACGACGCAATGCGGCGTGGCAAACCGTCCGTCTGGGCGAAGTTCGGTGAGGCGAACGCAATTCTCGTCGGGGATGCCCTTCAGGCACTCGCCTTTCGCACGGCGGCCCGTGCTCCGCGCAATGTTGCGGCAATCGTCGCCACGCTTGGCGAACAGGGAGTTGGCGTGGTTTGCGGACAGGTTGAGGATGTCATCGATTCCTCCGCCGCGAAGCACGACGTCGCCTACATCTACGAGCACAAGACCTCGGATCTCTTCATCGCTGCGGCAGTGATGGGCGGACTCGCGGGCGGAGGTTCGACGGACGCAATCGCCGCGCTCAGGACTTTCGCACTCAATCTTGGCCTCGCCTTCCAGTACGAGGACGATCTTCTCGACGGCGATTCGCCCTACGGTCGGGACGAGACGGAACGCCGCGTCCGCGCGACGACGGCGGCGGCGATTGCCGCGCTTGCGAACCTGCCGGGTGACGTCACGTTCCTGCGGACGCTCGCGGAACGGCTCGTCGGGCGCACGGCCTGAAGGGTGGAATATGCTATAATATGAGCCTGATAAAGGTACTGAACAGAAGGAATACGAAGATATGAGTCTTGCAGTCGGCATTGTCGGCCTACCGAACGTCGGTAAATCGACGCTTTTCAATGCGCTTACCAAAAAGCAGCAGGCCGCCGCCGAAAACTATCCGTTTTGCACAATTGAGCCGAACACGGCCGTCGTCGAGGTGAACGATTCCCGGCTTGAGAACCTTGCGAAAATCGTCTCCCCCCAGCAAATCATTCGTGCGACGGTGGACTTCACCGACATCGCGGGTCTTGTGAAGGGCGCGTCGAAGGGCGAGGGGCTTGGCAACAAGTTTCTCGCAAACATTCGCGAATGTGATGCAATTCTGCACGTTGTGCGCTGTTTTGAGAACGACGACATCATCCATGTGCAGGAGGGCGGCAACAAGTCCGCGCCAATTGACCCCGTGGGCGATGCCGAGGTGATTGAGACGGAACTCATCCTCGCCGACATGGAGCAGTTGCAGAAACGCTATGACCGCGTCAAGAAGGAGGCGCAGGCAAAGCCGGCGATGCGCCCCGAAGCGGAGGCTTGCGCGGCGCTCCTGAAGCACCTTGAGGACGGGAATCCCGTGCGGTCCTTCCCGCGCAAGGAGGGGGACGCGGTTCTTCAGGTCTTGAAGGAACTCCACTTCCTCACGGACAAGAAGGTGATTTACTGTGCGAACGTCGCGGATGACAACGTGACGGGCGAGGGCAATGCGCACGTCGCCGCACTGAGGGACTACGCGGCGAAGCAGGGGTGCGAACTCGTCGTAATTTGCGCCCAGATGGAGGCCGACCTTGCGGGCCTGACCCCGGAGGAGGCGACGGAGTTCCTTCAGAGTTACGGGCTGACGGAAAGTTCGCTTGACCGCACGATCAAACTCGCCTACCACACGCTGGGGCTTGCGAGTTATTTCACGGCGGGGCCGAAGGAAGTCCGTGCCTGGACGTTCCACTGCGGCTGGAAGGCCCCGAAGTGCGCGGGCGTAATCCACACCGACTTCGAGAAGGGGTTCATTCGCGCCGAGGTGATTGCCTACGACGACTACATCGCCCACAACGGCGTGGCGGGTGCGCGTGCGGCGGGTGTGCTTCGGCCCGAGGGCAAGGAATACGACATGAAGGATGGCGACGTCGTCGAGTTTCTTTTCAACTGACCAACAAGGAGAAAGTTCCATGCAGATTCGTCAGATATCAATCTTCCTGGAGAACCGTCCGGGTCAACTCTCGCAGATTTGCCGCGACCTCGCCAATGCGGACGTGAACATCGCGACGCTGAGCCTTGCGGATACGAGCGACTTCGGCATCGTGCGCATGATTGTGGACGACCACGAGAAGGCGCGTGATACGCTCACCGACTGCGGGCACGTCGTCAACGTGAGCAAGGTGATTGCCGTGTGCGTGCCAGACCGTCCGGGTGGCATGGCGGACGTGATGGCGGTGCTCGACCAGTCGGGTGCGAACATAGCCTACAGTTATGCGTTTTCCTTCCACCGCGGCGAAAAGGCGGTGCTGGTGTTCCGGTTCGACGACAACGGAAAGGCCGAGGCCGCGCTTGCGGAAAAAGGCTACGTGACCCTGACGGAAACCGAGGTCATGGAGGCGGCGAAATGACATACGTATCAACCCGCAGGGGCATTGAGGCGACGAGTGCGGAGAGCGTCTTTCAGGGGCTTGCGCCGGACGGCGGGCTCTACGTGCCGCGCATGAACGGGGCGTGGCCCGGCGACATTTCGGGTCTGACGACCCTCGCGGCGGCCGAGACCTATGTGATGGGAAAACTTTTCGACGACATTCCGGCGGAAGTCCGTGCGGCGGCAATCGACCGTCTGATTTCGCGCTTTCCGGCGGGCGACCCGATTCCGCTCGTCGAGAGGGACGGACTTCACATCCTCGAACTCTTCCACGGTCGGACGGGTGCGTTCAAAGATGTCGCGCTTTCGATGCTCCCCGTGCTGATGAAGTACGCGGCGGGCGGGCGGCGCGTACTCGTGCTGACGGCGACGAGCGGCGACACGGGGTCGGCGGCGATGCAGGGCTTCGCGGGTGTCGAGGGGACGGAAATCGTTGTCTTCTATCCGGCGACGGGTACGTCGCGGATTCAGCGTCTGCAGATGACGACGCCCGCCGAACCGAACGTGCACGCGGTGGCGATTCGCGGCAACTTCGACGATGCGCAGGCGGCGGTGAAGCGCATCTTCGCCGATGCGGCGATTCATGCGGACGCAGCGGAACACGGAATCACGCTGTCGAGCGCGAACTCGATCAACACGGGGCGACTGATTCCCCAGATCGCCTACTACGTGCTTTCGGCTGCGCGGCTCGGCAAGGCGTTTGACGTGGTCGTGCCGAGCGGCAACTTCGGCAACATCCTCGCGGCATATTACGCGAAACTGCTCGGCGCACCGATTCGCCGCTTCGTCTGCGCATCGAATGTGAACGACGTGCTGACCCGCTTCGTGAAGACGGGCGTATACGATCCGGGCGAGATATTCACCGTGACCAATTCGCCGTCAATGGACATCCGCAAGAGTTCGAATGTCGAACGCCTCCTCTGGATGATCAACGGCGGCGAGACGGGCGACGAGACGGCGGCCTGCGCAGAAACGAAACGGCTGATGGAAGACCTTGCGACGAAAGGGCGCTACGAACTTGCCGCTGCCGCAAAGGAAAAACTCTTCGCGAACTTCACGGGGGGTGTGGCGACGCCTGAGGAGACGGAGACTGAAATGCGGCGGATGCGAGAGGCCTGTGGCTACTTGCTCGACCCGCACACGGCGGTCGCGACGTGCGTCGCCCGCAAACTCGGCTGCGGTGGGGATGGCACGCCGGTCGTCGTCGCGGCGACGGCCACGCCCTACAAGTTCCCCGAAACGTGCCGCCGTGCGTTCGGCGCGGATGTTCTCACCGACCCGCCGCCGAATTTCCGCGATCTCGAACGGCTTCCCATCGCCCAGACGAAGGTCGTTGATGTGAACGCCATCGATGGAGCGGTAACCGAACTCTTTGACTGACGGCAGAAACTGCAACCCATACGGAGAACACATGAAGAAAGCATTTGTCAATGGACAGGAAATCTCGGGCGAAGCGGTCGGTTTCGAGTTGGATCGGCTCGTCCGCTTCTACATGGGGCATGGCATGACCCCGGACGAGGTGAAGAAGAACCTTCCGAAACTGGAGGAGAAGGCCCTTGAACAGGCGATTGGCGCGAAACTGCTCCTCGACCGCGCCGCGCAACTCGACCTTCCGGTGAGCGCGGACGAGATCGATGCGGAGGTTCAGAAGGTCGTCACGCAGGTCGGCGGCGAGGAGAACTACAAAAAGGCGCTCGAAGCCCAGCACATTACCGAGGCCGAGTTCCGCAAGGAACTGGAGAAGGGTGCGCGGGTGAACAAACTCGTCAATCAGGCATGCGCCCACGTGCCGGATCCGACGGAAGACGAAGTCGCCGCGTTCTACGAGGCTCACAAGGCGGAATACGTCAAGCCGCCGCAAGTCCTTTGCCAGCACATTCTCGTGAAGTCAGAAGCGAACGACCTTCCCGAGGCGAAGAGCGCGGCGTTCGAAAAGATCCGTGCCATTCGCGAGCGCGTTCTTGCGGGCGGCGACTTTGCGGAGGAGGCGAAGAAGAACTCGGACTGTCCGTCTGGCCGCGAGGGCGGTTCGCTCGGCTGGTTCGGGCCCGGGATGATGGTCCCCGAGTTCGACAAGGCGGCGTTCGGGATGAAGAAGGGCGAGGTCTCGGACGTTGTGCAGACGCAGTTTGGCTACCACATCATCTACAAGGCGGACGAGAAGGGCGGCGGCGCACAGACGCTCGTGGACGTCCACGACCAGATTAAGGATCTTCTGCGCCACGAGGCGCGCGGCCGAGCGATGGACGCCTTCGTCGAAGATCTCCGCAAGCAGGCCAAGATCGAGTACCGCTGATGGAACTGAGCAGTCCCAGCAATCCGAAACTGAAGCATGTCGTCAAACTCCGCTCCTGCTCGACGCGGGAGGAGTCGGGTGAGATGATTGTCGAGGGCTACCGAGAGTGCCGTCGTGCGCTTGACTGCGGCTACCGCCCGCGCATGCTCTTTCACTGCCCCGACTTCTATCTCAAGAACGAGAACGAGCCGACGATTGTTGGTGAATGCGCGAAACTGGGGGCAGAGATTTACACCTGCTCGAAGGTTTGTTTCGAGAAGATCGCCTACAAGGAGCGTCCGGACGGGTTGCTGATGGTCGGGCCGCACGTCTCGATCAAACTTGACGACCTGAAACTCCCCGAAAACGCGCTCGTCATCGTGACGGAGGCCATTGAGAAGCCGGGCAACCTTGGTACGATTCTCCGTTCGGCGGATGCGGCGAAAGTCGCGGCGGTCATCGTCTGCGACCGCACGACCGACATTCACAATCCGAATGTCGTCCGCGCTTCGACGGGGACGATGTTCTCGGTGCCGATTGTGGAGGCGACGAGTGACGAGACCCTTGCCTACTTGAAGGCACGGCACTTCAGGATTCTCGCGGCGACTCCCCATGCGGAGAAACTGCACTTCGAGGTCGATCTGACGGGGAACGTGGCCATTGCGCTTGGTGCGGAGCAATACGGCCTGACGGCGAAGTGGATGGACGGCGCGGAACTCCGCGTCCGCATTCCGATGCTCGGCATGGCGGATTCGCTCAACGTCTCGGCGGCGGCGACGATTCTCGTCTACGAGGCGGTTCGCCAGCGCATTGCCGCCGGAATCGACGCCGTCCCCGCGTTCATCCCGTGGCACGGCGAAGGAAAGCACGATCATTGACGATGAGATTCGCGTATCCAGGTTGGCTTGTGTTGGTGGCTCTCGTGCCGGTTGCGGGGCTGTGGTGGTCGTTCCTCCGCGTGCGGCGCGAGAAGGCCCTTGTGCGCATTACGCGGAACGTGCCGAAGACCGTCGGCTCGTCCGTGCAGTCTGCCGCGATTCTGCTCGGCCTTTTCCTCTGCCTCTTCGCGGCTTCGCGCCCCCAGTGGGGACGCTCGCTCGAGAAAACGATTTCGCGCAGCCGAAACGTGGTCGTCGCAATCGACGTGTCGCGCTCGATGCTGGCGGAGGACGTGCACCCGAACCGGCTGGAACGTACGAAGGCGGACGTTGCGGATCTCATCGATTCCCTCGGCGGCGACCGCTGTGCGCTCGTCGCCTTCCGCCGGGCGGGCGTGGTGATATGTCCGCTCACGACCGACCGTGGCTACCTCAGGAGTGCGCTCGAGCAACTCACGCCCGAAAGCGCACCACGCGGCGAAACCGACCTCGGCAGCGCAATCCGCGCTTCGCTCGATGCGCTTGACCCGGCGGCTGACGACCACAACGCCATCATCATGATTTCGGACGGCGGCGACCTACGGGGCGAGGCTCTCGCGAACGCCGCACTCGCGAAAAAGCGCGGCATTCCGATCTTCACCGTCGGTATCGGCGACCCGCGCAACGGCGTGACGATTCCCGCCGAGAACGGACGCGGCGTTCAGACGTTCAAGGGCGAGCCGATCAAGGTGAAACTTGAGGAGTCCGCCCTCCGCGCCGTTGCCGAGGCCTCGGACGGACGCTACGTCGCACTCGCCACGGCGGGAACGGCAGAAACGACGCTGGGGGCGATCTACCGCCGCTTCCTGCGCCAGGTCGCGGCGATGGAGCAGAGCGAGGAGGAGAACCGCCTCGGCGAACGCTACCAGATTTTCCTGATTCCCGGATTGTGCTGCCTGCTCGTCGGCGCGGCGCTTTCACGGGGGCGGTTCAGGCGGAAACAATAGGGAGGACTGACGATGGACGAAAACGAAAGTCGAGAAGCGAAGGCGGAGGTGTATTTCCGTGAGGGTCTCAACTGTGCGCAGGCGGTGTTCTGCGCGTTTGCGGACGAGTTCGGCATCGACCCCGAACTGGCGAAGCGGATTTCCTGCGGACTGGGCGGCGGCGTGGGCCGCCAGCGCGAGGTCTGCGGTACGGTGACGGGGGCTTCGCTCGTGCTGGGTCTTCGCCACGGTTCGGACAAGTCGGTCGTCTATCCGTTCGTGCAGGATTTCTGCGTGCGGTTCAGGGCGGAGACGGGTTCCATCGTCTGCCGCGAACTGCTCGCCGGCACGGGCGCGACGACGGGCGGTGTCCCCGAGGCGCGAACCCCTGCCTACTACCGCAAAAGGCCGTGCGTCGACCTCGTCAAACTCGCCGTGCGCATTCTTGAGGAGATGAGGTGATGCGCGTCGTCCCCTGTGACGAGACTCGGCTTTCCGAGGTTGCGGCGGTTCTGAACGCGGGCGGCGTGGCCGTCATCCCGACGGACACCGTCTACGGACTCGCCGCACACCCGACTTTCCCTGCCGCAGTTGAACGGCTCTACACGATCAAGGGACGCGAAGCGAAGAAACCGATTGCGCTTCTCGCGGCGGATGTTGCGTCCATTGAAGATTTCGGCTTTCCGCTTGTCGGTGAGGCGCGGCAGTTGGGCGAACGGCATTGGCCGGGAGCGCTCACCCTCGTCATCGAGAAGTCGGATGGCTCGTCGGCGGAGGGCTTCCGCGTCCCCGACCACGACTGGACGCGGCGGCTGCTGCGCCTCTGCGGCGGCGTTTTGCGCGTGACGAGCGCGAACCTGAGCGGGAGGCGGCCCGCGACGGACGCCCCGGCGGCCCTGGCGGACGTGGGGCTTTCGGCGGATGTCGTGGTGGATGACGGCGTGAGCCCCGGAGGTGTGCCCTCGACGGTCGTCCGCGTCGCGTCCGATGGCGCACTGCAGATTCTCCGCGCCGGTGGCATACGGATAGACGGCTAAGGTGCACCATGGGCGGGGTATGCTTGCGTAGGCGCACTCCCGCCCCTGTCGCCGATGAGGATTCCGTAGGGGGAGTTCGGAATATGGTATAATACTTATCTCCATGAAAACGAAACCTTTGTTCATTGTGATGTCCGCGCCGAGTGGGTGTGGCAAGACGACGCTGATTGACATGCTGTTGCAGGAAT
>CAVAHB010000131.1:0-7271 GCA_963588415.1 Faecalibacterium sp. CAG:74 | reverse complement strand
GGCCGTCGCCCAGCCGAGCGCACGCTCGCGCCGCCCCGGTTCCGCCGCTTCGTAGTATTCGTCAAAATCGCTCATGGCTTTTCGAAAAGGTTCTTTGATTTCCTATCTTCCGAAAGAATTTCGTCTTTTAGCCTGGAGTAGTCAAAGATATGCATATGCCGCCCTTTTCCTGCACATAGAATACCAAAACATATGCAGAAGGTCAATTGCCGCGCTTCCCAGAGTTTACCCATTTTTACTGAGACCTGCTTCTTACCACGAAGGTAATTGCAAAACTTCCTACTGGCGGGCGAGGCGCTCGCCCGTGCCCGCTCCCGTGCGACCGCCGAGCCCATATGGGTGGGGCAAACGGGGACTTTCCCGTACTCCTTTAACTTTCCCGTACTCCTTTAGTACTATAGTATTAGGATGCCGCGCAGGGTCACCTTCCCTCCTGTCAATCCTGCCTGAAAACCGCCGCGCCGAAAAATGGGCAAACTTCGGATTTACCCCTGTCGTTTGACCATTTTCAATCGACTCACCTTCCCTTACGAACTGCACCCGGGTGCAGAGGGTGTCTGCACCCGGGTCCAGAGGGTGTCTGCACCCGGGTCCAGAGGGTGTCTGCACCCGGGTCCAGAGGGTGTCTGCACCCGGGTCCAGAGGGTGTCTGCACCCGGGTCCAGAGGGTGTCTGCACCCGGGTCCAGAGGGTGTCTACACCCGGGTCCAGAGGGTGTCTGCACCCGGGTGCAGTCCGCCGCGCTTCGGAAGGGCCGGAAGCGGCACTCCTCGACCTCGGCGGGTGAAGTCCACCTTTCGCTCAAAGAAATGGGTAAACTCCAGCCGTGCTTCCCGTTCCGTTTCCCCGCCCATTTCATTCTACGCCTCCGTTTCCATCCAGCAGCCTGACGCATCCCACTCATCCATCTTGATGATTTCCTTGTATTTGCAGATGCTTTACACAACCGTTCTCTTCCCTTCAAGTCAGAAACACGCGCCGCCTTTCACCCACGCAAGAATCGCCATGCTTATGCCTCCTTCGCCTCGGCTGTTATCGCCAAGAAGTATTCCTCGTCGATGTCGTATTCCGTGCGTGGCGTGAGGCCAATGCTGTATTCTGCCAGCTTGTCCATGAAGTCGTTTCCGTCCATAAGGTCGATTTGCTTCTTCCCGGGCGCACTTGCCTCGTCTCTCGCCGCCTTTGAGAACGCACCCGTCGTTATCAGCACGCCTTTTTCGATATTGTTGTCAAGCGACCCTCTGAAATCGCGTATTTCTCCCGCACCGACCTGTCCCTTGTACCGTTTACATTGAAACGCGACATTGAAACTGAAGATTCCGTTGAGACGCAGTTTTCCCGTCCCGTCAATGCCGCCGTCGCCTGATTTCTTCGTGACGTGAACGTCAAGGAATCCGCATTCGCGCAAAAGGCGTTGCGCAAGAATTTCAAACGCGAACGGATCCATCTTGTGAAGAATCTCCGAGAGGGAATCGCGCCATGGACGACGCTCCTCGATTTCAAGGGGATTGCCCGCCGCTTCGTCCTTCTGCGTCGCAACTGCTCCCTTTACAATGGCTCTCCTGTCAATGGTGTCCTGCCTGCTGGCCTCCGCACCTGCCTTCGTCAACGCCCATACTCCGTTCTTGCTGCGCAGTATAAGTCCATTCTTGCGCAGATAGGTTCGCGCCCACGCCAGATTGTATTCCAGTTCGGTTGTCACCGTGCTACCAGGATGAAGTTCATCAACGACATCATCGGGAAAGTTGCGCCGCTCAACGACGCCGTCGTGGATTTCCCCAATCGATGCCGACCCGCCGCGCCCCGCAATCACCTTGAGCGTATCAAGGAGCAAGTCTGCATATCCGGGGGCCTTGTGTTTCTTAGATGCTTTCATTGCCGTTCCCTATTTTCCGTTTCTCCGTCCATTTCATTCTACTCCTCCGATTCCAAGTCCACAGGCGGAACTGCGCCCGGTCTACCGCGTGACGAGCGGGAAGTGGGTGAAGATGTCCTGCGTGTAGAGGAGCATCTCACCACCCATCCACGAGGCTGCGGCCATGATGGCTATCGCGATGGCGATGAGTTTCACCGCGAAGCCCAGCGTCTGCTCTTGAATCTGCGTGAGCGCCTGCAGAAGCGAAACCAGAACGCCGATGACCGTCGCCACGCAAATCGGGATGAGCGAAAGCTTGAGCACCAATATGAGGCACTTCTGCGCGTAATCAAGGAGTTGGGCCTGTCCCATTCGTTCGTCCTCCCCCTACCGGATGTAACTTTGCACAAGCCCCTGGATGAGGAGCGTCCAGCCGTTGACCATCACGAACAGCAGCAACTTGAACGGCAGCGAAATCGTCACCGGCGAAACCATCATCATACCCATCGCCAGAAGTATGTTCGATATGATGATGTCGATGGCGATGAAGGGCAGGTAGACGAGAAAGCCGATCTGGAAGGCGCGGGTGAGTTCCGAAACGCAGAACGCCGGCACGAGCACGAAGAAACTCCTGTGATCGACGACGGCGGGAATCTCCTCGCCCGTCGTCTCGTCCGTCGTCGCCCAGAGCCGTTCGGCCGTCCGCGTGAAGAACGCGACCTGCCGCTCATCGGTCTGCTTGACGAGAAACTCGCGAAACGGCTCGGCGGCCCTCACCGCGAGGTCGGTCTGGTAGATGACCTCAGGCTTGTTGTTCTGCATCCCCTCGCGCAGGATGTTCCAGCTGTTGTTGACGACGGGAGCCATGATGTAGAAACTCAGCATCAGGGCGAGCGCGTTGATGACCATGTTCGGCGGGATGGACTGAATGCCGAGCGCATTGCGGATGAGCTGCATGACGACGACGATTTTCAGATAACTCGTCGCAATCATCGCCGCGAACGGCAGAAGCGACATGCCGATCAGAATGGCGAGTAGGGCGAATGAATCGGTCTGGAACATGGTTTCAGGTCTCCTCGGTGTCGAACGCGGTCTTTTCCATCGCCTGTATTATACCAAATCCGCGCACCATTCTACAATGTCGGGTTGTCGAACTCGCGGATGACGTCCAGCAACTGCTCGGCGAGGTCGGGATCGACCTCAAAGATGTTCTCCTGCTTGGAGTAGGTGCGGTTGCAGATGTTGGCCTTCACGGCGATGAAGCGGTCGTAGTTCTCTTCCTTCGCCGATTTGCCGTACTTTTCATGGTCGAGAACGCCATAGTTCACGAGGTTCTGGAAGATGTCGTGCAAACGCTCCTGATCGACGGGGATGCGCTGGGTTCGGATGTTGTCCCACGTCTCCTGCCGGTAGCGGTTCGCGAAGTCGTTCGAGATCAGTTCGCTCGTTCCCTTCTTGACGGTAACATAGCCCGCACCACTCAGGTAGACTCCGATTCGCCGCGTGGGGCGGCGGTTCAGGTTGTAGTAGTGTATCTCCACCCAGTTGAGGGGGCTATCCGTCACCGTGATGAACGGGTCAACCCAGAACGGGCCGCATCCCGGAACCGCCAGCACGAGCGCAGCAATTGCCCCCAAAAGTCGGCGAAAGCCGAAAATCCCATCCTTCATTGCCTTTTCATCCTTTCTGCCGCAATTCGTCCCGCGCCGAAGAGCGTCAGCGTCGGGTCAACGACGAAATCGAGGTCGAGTCCCTTCAGCACCCACTTGGCGAAGCCGCCCGTGGCGACGAGGCGGAACGCCTCCCCGAAGTTCTTCCGGAGTTCGGCGACGATTTCGCGCACCATGCCCCGATAGCCGACGAGCGCACCGAAACGCATTGCCTCCTCCGTCGTACGCCCGATTTTCGGCACGCGCCCCGCACCCAGTTTCAGGCGCGGCAGTTTGGCCGTGCGCTCGAAGAGATAGTCGCGCATCAGGGGAAAGCCCGGTGCAATCACGCCGCCGCGCCACACGCGGTCCCGCGTGATGACCGCCGCCGTCAGCGCCGTGCCGAAGTCCATCACCAGTACGGGCACACCGTACCGCGCAACCGCACCCGCCGCGTCCGCGAGCCGATCCGCGCCAATTGTCTCCGGATGGGGGTAGTCGAGGCGGAGCGACCCCCGATCCTCCTTCCGCCGCGCCGCGAAATCCGCACAGGTCACGGCGTGGAAGCGCAGACCGAGTTTCGAGGCGAACGCCCGCCACTTCGCGTCCATCTTCGGCACGACCGAAACGTAGGCGAAGGCGTCGGGCCTTTTTGCCGCGACGAGCGCACGGACTCGCCCGCACGCCTCCGAAAAACCTCCGTCGCAATGCGAAACCCCGCTCACCCGCCCGTCAGACCACAGCCCCACGGCGGTACTGGTATTCCCGACATCGACGACGACCTGTTTCACGGTTCACCCGTCTCGCCGCGTCAGACGACCCGCCATTCGAGGGAAAGATCGACAGAACCCGCGCTGTGGGTCAGGCACCCGAGCGAGATTGCCGTCACGCCCGTCGCCGCCACCTCGCGCGCACGGTCGAGCGTAATGCCGCCCGAAGCCTCCGTCATCGAAATCCCACGGCACATCTTCACGCACTTCTTCATGTCCGAGACGGACATATTGTCGAGCATGATCCATTCGGGCTTCGCCTTCAACGCACTTGCGCATTCGCGCAGACTCTCGACCTCGACTTCGATGGCCAGTTTCGGAAACGCCTTCCGCGCCGCGACCACGGCCTGGTCGAG
Source organism: Faecalibacterium sp. CAG:74 (assembly GCA_963588415.1). Classification (GTDB taxonomy): domain Bacteria; phylum Verrucomicrobiota; class Kiritimatiellia; order RFP12; family UBA1067; genus UBA1067. Next base: position 2,641 of record CAVAHB010000131.1, on the reverse strand, counting down.
TTCGTCAGGGTTGCCGCCGCGCCAGAGGCGGCGGTGGTTGTCCTTCATCAGCACGCGGTCGTACATCCCCATGCGGTGATTCGTTCCGCCGCCGCAGGTCACGGCGTACTTCTCGAACACCCGAAGCCCCGGAGTCGTCTTGCGTGTGTCAAGAATCAGCGTGCCATACCGTTTCGTCGCGTCCACGAACTTCCGCGTCAGGGTCGCCGTCGCGCACATTCGCTGCATGAAGTTGAGCGCGGTGCGCTCCGCCGCGAGAATCGACCGCGCCAGACCGCGAAACTCAAGTATCGGCTCGCCCGGATTCACGCTCATCCCGTCCTTCTTCAGGATGGTCACGACGACTTTCGGGTCAACGGCCTTCATCACGGCCTTCGCGACCGTCGCGCCGGCCACCACGCAACCCGTCCCTTTCGCGTAAATCTCGCCCGTCGCCACGGCCTCCGGATCCACGAGCGCAACGCTCGTGGCATCCAACCGCGGCTCCGACTTCACGTCGAAGACCGAAACCAAATCCTCGTCAAGCGCGAGCCGCACGGCGGCCTGCGCACGGGATGAGCGCATCACATCCTTCATCGGGACCTCCTCAGGCCGGCATCAGAAACGACCAGTGCTGGAAGAGGATGAAGGTTAGGAGACCCGTCACCCCCAGTGCAACCAGCCCGGCGATAAACGCGGCAATCGTCGCATTCTTGCCGATGGTCGCGCCCTTCGCGTCGTCAGGGTTGGTCAGATCGAGTTTGAAGCGGTCGGCGATTGCCGCGCCGCCCGCCGAAGGGGCGGCAGCATTCCCCGCTGGAACTGGCTTCTTGATTTTCATGCCAATATTATACCATAAAGCGGATGCCTTCGCTTGAAACTGAGGTTTGCCTGTTTTTCGGTGAGAAGACAACACACGGCGAAGGGGGGGGGGTTGACTTCCGAGGTCGAATATGAGATAATACGCGCCGTTTTCTTCCTTTGGGGATATAGCTCAGTTGGTAGAGCGTCTCAATGGCATTGAGAAGGTCAGGGGTTCGACTCCCCTTATCTCCACCAGTTCGTTTTGTGTGCAAATACAGGGGTTTCCGCGTGTTCTCCTTTACGCGGCGGCCTGCTCGGAGAGGGGTCTGAAGGCCGTTTTAATACACTTTAAGACACTTCGCCGGGTTGCAAATGCCCATATGGGCGGAAAGTGTGTGCACAACGTGAAACTGAAGCAAACTGGATCGGTATGGGATAACCACGGCCTTTGGTACTACTCGGTACAGCTCCCCGGAGAGAAGAAACGGCGGAATGTGCCGCTCCGCGCCCCCGGCGCAAAACACACCCTGCGGACTGACAGGCCGCGCAAGATGGCGGAAGACGCCGCCGCACGGTACTGGGAAGAGCATACGCGGCAGGTTGTACGTCGTCACCCAGAGGGTGTCACGGTCTCCGAACTCTGCTCCCTTTGGGACGCCCATTGCAAGGAATGCTACAGGGGGGCAGATGGCCTGCCGACTTCCACGGCGACGAACGCCGTCCTCGACGTTCGGATGTTCCGCGAATTGTTCGGCAACGCGGCGGTCGCCGAACTTACTCACGCTGACATGTTGCAACTCCGAGACGCGCTGGTTCGCTCCGGTGTCTCACGAGCGACTGTGAATATCCGCCTGTGGCGCGTCAAGTTCATGCTGGCGTGGGCGTTGGACGAGGCAATCATTCCGGCGACGGTGAAAGCCGAACTGACACAGGTGCGTGGAGTGAAGCGTGGACGGACTGCCGCGCCCGAACGGAAGCCCGTGCGCCCCGTGGACGATGCCACGATCTCGGCGACGGTCGAACACATGATGCCCAATACCGCCGACATGGTGCGCGTCCACCGCTTCACGGGGATGCGCCCGTGCGAGTTGTGCGGCTTGCGTTGGTCGCTCATAGATACAAGCCGGACGCCTTGGGTGTACCGTGTCCCGCCGGAAATCAACAAAAACGAATGGCGCGGCGAATTGGGCCAGCCGCGTGTGGTATGCATCGGGCCGAAAGCGCGGGCAATCCTCGAACGGCACAAGGGCGGCGGCGACGTTCCCTTCTCGCCGATCTTGGCAATGTCGGAATATCTGGAAGCGCGGCGGGCTGCAAGGGTGACGCCGATCTACGGCAAGCGGAAAAACGCGCCGCACGTCCCCCGCGTCCTCGGCGAACGTTGGACGACTGACGCCTATACCAAAACTATCCGCGCCGCTTGTGGCCGCGCCGGGATTCCCGCGTGGGGCGCGAACCGCTTGCGCCATACCTTCGGCACGGAAGTCCGCCGGGCTTTCGGCCTGGAGGCGGCGCGGGCGGTTTTGGGACATACTGGCGGCGGTTGCATCACCGATGTCTACACGTTCGACGCGATCGAGGAGGAAATGGTGCGCGCGGCGTCCCCTGCGGTGGAAGCGTTGGGATAAAAGGAAAGCCCCCGCGCCGTGCAAGGCCAACGGGGGCGGCGCGGCGGGACTGCAGGGGCGGGATCAGGGCGACGGGGTCTGCGCCGTGGTCTCGCACGGCTCGACCTTCGCGCGGATGCGCTTCTCCGTCTCGGTGCGGACGACGCCGAAGTAGGAGTTCGACGCGACGGAAGTATACTCGACCGTGAGCGCGGCGTTCTCCGCCACGCCGAGGCGGAAGCCCGAGAGCC
>CAVAHB010000130.1:0-3050 GCA_963588415.1 Faecalibacterium sp. CAG:74 | reverse complement strand
TCCCTCACCGTCATGTGCGGATAAAGTGCGTAGTTCTGGAAGACCATCGCGATGTCGCGATCCTTCGGCGGCAGGTTCGTGACATCCTTCCCGCCGATGCGGATGCGCCCCGACGTCGGCAGTTCCAGTCCCGCCACCATGCGCAGCGAGGTCGATTTGCCGCATCCCGACGGTCCGACGAGCACGAGGAACTCGCCGTCGCGCACGTCAAGCGTAAAGTCGGCGACGGCCGGCGCGTCGCCGCGCGTGTAGACCTTCCCGACGTTCTCGAAACCGACCTCAGCCATTCCCCCCGCTCCCGTGCGTCCTGTCGTAAATGGTCTTCGCCTGTCGGACAACCTGGAGAAGAAACGACCGGTCGCCGCGCTGCTTCGCGTGGCGCAGGCCCTGAATCGCCCAGTAGGCTGCCGAGAACTGCGGGTCGCCGCGGTCGGCCATGCCGAGCCGCCGCCCGATTTCGTCCATCTCTTCGGGAACCATGGCGAGTTCGTGCCATGCGCCGCGCGTCTGCGCGTCGGCGACGATCTCGCGCCACTTCCGTCGGTAGGTCGGTGCGGCGGAATCGAGATCCGCGCCAATCTTCAGCTCGAACATCCACGCGAGTTCGCGGTGGAGTTCGACGGAATCGGGATTGTAGCGAAGCCCGTTGTCGCGCAGAAGCCGAAGCGCGGCGAAAACCCACCGCCAGCGGTCTTCGTCCGTCGCCATCATCACCGAGACATTGTAGGCGAGATTCCACGCGGCATAACTCCACACTTCGGGGACATGCGGCTCGGCGAGCGTGAGCGCATGGGCGAGTTGGGCGAGTTCGACGTATCGCCCCTCCTCCTGAAGGCGGTCGACGCGAAACCACGTCACTTCCGCCGCAATCGACCGAAGACCGCCGAACGCGGCGAACGCGCTTTCCGCCATCGCCGGAATCCGGACGGGGCGGTTGCAGTGAAGCCCGATCTGCGCACACACGGCAATCGCCAGCAGGACGGCAACGCCAAAACCGAACAGGATGCGCTTCACGGGTCCACTCACTCCGTCTGACGGACGAGGTTCAGCGGCCGACGGCCTTGCGGTAGCGGGCAATCAGTGCGTTCGTCGAAGCATCGTGCTTGCCGCTCGCCTGCGGTGCGGTGAGGTCGGCGAGAACACCCTTCGCGAGCACCTTGCCGAGCTGAACGCCCCACTGGTCGAAACTGAACACGTTCAGGATCACGCCCTGCGTGAAGACCTTGTGCTCGTAGAGCGCGACGAGCGCACCAAGCGTCTCGGGCGTGAGTTCATCGCAGAGAAGCGTGTTCGTCGGCTTGTTGCCCTCGAACGTCTTGAACGGCACGAGGTTCTCCGGCACGCCCTCCTTGCGGCAGTCCTCCGCCGACTTGCCGAACGCGAGGGCCTCGGTCTGGGCGAAGAGGTTGGCCATCAACTTGTCGTGCAGGTCGCCAATCGGGTTGTGCGTCTTGCAACAGCCGATGAAGTCGCACGGGATGAGGTGCGTACCCTGATGGATGAGCTGATAGAAGCTGTGCTGGCCGTTCGTGCCGGGCTCGCCCCACTCGATCGGGCCCGTGACGTGCTCGACGGGCTTGCCTTCCTTGTCCACGCACTTGCCGTTCGATTCCATATCCATCTGCTGCAGGTAGGCGGGGAAGCGCGAGAGATACTGGTCGTAGGGAAGGACGCAATAACTTTCCGCGCCGTAGCCGTTTGAGTAGAGGATGCCGAGCAGCGCGAGGATGACGGGCATATTCTTGTCGAGTTTCGCCGTGCGGAAGTGGCGATCCATCCTGTAGTAGCCCTTCAGCAGTTTCGCGAAGTTCCGGCGGCCGATGGAAATCATCAGCGAAAGGCCGATGGCCGACGGAAGCGAGTAGCGCCCGCCGACCCAGTCCCAGAAGCCGAACATGTTCTTCACGTCGATGCCGAACGCGGCAACTTCCTTCTCCGCCGTCGAAACCGCGACGAAGTGCTTGGCCACCGCCGCCTCGGAGCCGAGTTCCTTCACGAGCCATTCGCGGGCAGCCGTCGCGTTGGACATCGTCTCCTGCGTCGTGAAGGTCTTCGAGGCAATGATGAAGAGCGTTTCCGCCGCCCGGACGCTGCGGAGGGTTTCGGCGAGGTGGGTCGAATCGACGTTCGACACAAAGAAGCATTTGATTGTGCGCTTCGAATAGGGCGTAAGCGCAATGTTCGCCATCACGGGGCCGAGGTCGCTGCCGCCGATGCCGATGTTCACGACGAACTTGATCCTCTTGCCGGTGAAGCCCGTCCAGTCGCCCTTGCGCACCGCGTCCGAGAAGTCGCCCATTCGGTTCAGGACGGCGCGCACATCGGGCATCACGTCCTTCCCATCGACGAAGATCTTGGCATTCGGGTCGCAGTTGCGGAGCGCGGTGTGCAGAACGGCGCGATTCTCCGTGACGTTGATTTTCTCGCCCGTGAACATCCGCTCGATTTCGGCCTTGAGGTTTGATTCCTCCGCGAGTTTGACGAGGGCCTTCATCACCGCCCTGTCCACGCGGTTCTTCGAGTAGTCGAGATACCATCCCGCCGCCTCGACGGAGAACGTCTCCGCACGTCCGGGATCCTCCGCGAAGAGTTCCCTGATCGTCTTCCTGTTCGACGCGACCATCGCGTCATCAAGATTCGCCCACTTGTCGTTGTTCATCTCTGCGTCTTTCATGTCAAACTCTTTACCTTGGCGGCTTTTGCCGCAATTGGAATGTATTATACCAAAAAAGCGGCGAGGCGCGGCAAAACAAGACACCCCCGCGGAAAACGGGGGTGTCGTTCGGCGCGAATCTGCCGCGCTTAGCGAATGATAATCCGAAAGCCCGTGCGGTACTTAAAGCCCGGATTCTGCACGAGCCATGCCGCGCGCTCACCCGTCGTCTTTACATACGCGCCAATCACCTTATAGCCCTGCTGCTTGAGCGCCGCCTTGGCCGTCATCTCAGCTGCCGTAAGGTCGCTCGTCACCTCACGCCAAGATTTAAGCGAAAGCGGAGCAAAGACCTTGACGGAATCGGTCGTAAGGGCTGTATCTGCCGCGCCGCGCA
>CAVAHB010000129.1:0-6401 GCA_963588415.1 Faecalibacterium sp. CAG:74 | reverse complement strand
GGAGCAACTTCACGCGCTACTTCGCCGAGAACTTCGAGCGCCTCGGCCTCAGGAAGCTCATCTCCACGAGCTACGCCTTCGCGTCCAAGGGCTTGGCGTACGACCCTCCGCGTCCGGTAGCGGTCACGCGTCCCGCGTGACCGCGACGACCCGTGCATCGCGGTAGGGTCCCGCGTGACCGCATCAACGAATCAACCAACAGAAAGGAACTGAACGAATGAAGCTGACGCTGCGAACGGACCTGACGGTCGGGGACATCTGCAAGGGTTTCGTCTACAACGAGGTCGAGGGCAAGGGCCTCTACGGCTGGGAGGGGCGGCTCACGGTCCAGCCCGAATACCAGCGCAACTACATCTACGGCGACGGGCGGCGCGACGTCGAGGTCGTGCGCTCGCTGCTGAAGGAGTATCCGCTGGGGCTCCTCTACTTCGTGAAGACGGGCGACGGCCGCTACGAGGTGCTGGACGGCCAGCAGCGCATCACGAGCTTCGGGCGGTGCGGCGTAGCCGGTGTGGCACGACTACGTTGCGGGGACCGACCCCCACGGATGCGGCGAGCCGCTTCACTTCGTCGATTGCACTCAAGGACGGCGAGCCCGTCGTGACGTGGTCGCCGGCGCTCAACGGCGAGGGCGGCCGCGAAGGCGTGCGCGTCTATCGCGTGTGGGGCAAGGCGGATCTGGACGATGCGACGTGGACTGAAGTCGCGCCCGGCGACGAGGGCGACTGCCGCTTTTTCCGCGTCACCGTCGAGATGCCGTAGGACTGGAGCCGGGCAACGCCCGGACGCGGTTTGGCCGGGTGAACTCTCCGTCGCCCAACGCGGCGAAAAAATGTTATAATAACCGCCGATGGCTAAGTTCAAACTCACGAAGACGGAGTTGAAGGCGCAGACGGACGCCCTGAAGCGTTTCCAGCGCTTTCTGCCGATGCTGCAACTGAAGAAACAGCAGTTGCAGAGCGAAATCGCCGGCATCGCCGCGAAGGCGGACGAGACCAGTGCGAAGGAGCGAGCCGTCCGCAAAGGGCTGGACGGCTGGGTCGGGCTGTTCGCAACGGATGAGGCGTTGCTGGCCGGCCTTGTGAAGGTAAAGGGCGTGAACACCGGGATGGCGAACATCGCCGGCGTGGCAATTCCGACGTTCGAGTCGATCGAGACGGACGTGAAGGAAGTCGACCCGTGGGCGACCCCGGCGTGGGTTGACGAGGCGGTCGAGACGACGACCCGAATCCTCTCCCTCCAGTGCGAACGGTCGATTTACGAGGAACAGCGGCGGCTCGTGACGGAGGAACTGCAGAAGACCTCCCAGCGCGTGAACCTCTTCGAGAAGGTGAAGATTCCCGAGTGCAAGGAGGCGATTCGCGTCATCAAGATTGCGATTGGCGACGAGCAGACGGCGGCAGTGACACGCGGCAAAATCGCGAAGAGCCGCGCACCGAAGGAGGATGCGGCATGATCGTGAAGATGAAACACCTCGACCTCATCTGCGTCGCGGCGGACGGCGAGGCGACGCTCGAACGGCTGCGTGCGCTCGGGGTCGTGCACCTCGACCTCGCGTCCGCGCAGGGCGCGGGCGTGGCGAAGGCGCAGGGCGAGGCGGCGGACGCCGAGAAGGCGGTAAGGCTCATCCGCAAGGCCCGCGAGTCGGTGGAAGGGGAGGTCGCCGCGAAGGGGCTCGCCGTTGCCGACGTGCTCGCCCTCGACAGGGAGCGCGAGGGGCTGACGGCGGCGGCGGACGAACTGCGGCGGACGATTCGCGCCTACGAGCCCTACGGCGACTTCGACCCGGAACTCGTGAAGAAGATCCGTGCGGCGGGCGTGGACTTGTCGAGAGTCGTCGAACTGCCCGAACGCCTGCCCGAAATGCGGCTCGGCGAGATGAAGGCGAAGTTCGGGCGGCTTTCGGAGGCGATTCGCCGCGATACCGAGAAGATCGCCGCGTGCGACGAGAAGGCGATACTCGCGCAGTATCCTGAAATCGCCGACCGAATCGCCTTCGAGGAGGCGAAGGAACTCCTGACGAATCGGGGCGCGGTTTCGTTCATTTCGGGGTGGATTCCCGTGTCGCTCGTCGGCAAGTTGAGGGGCGAGGTCGCGAAGGCGGGCTGGGGCATCCTCTTGCGCGACCCGACGGCGGACGAAACGCCGCCGACGCTGATCGAGCCGCCGCGACTGTTCCGTCCCGTGAAGGCGCTCTTCGACGGGCTGGGGGTCGTGCCGGCGTATACCGAGGCGGACGTTTCGGTTCCGTTCATGTGCTACTTCTCGCTTTTCTTCGCGATGCTCGTCGGGGACGGCGGATATGGGGCGATTTTCCTCGCGGCGACCCTCTGGGCGTGGCGCAGGTTCGGGCGGAACTCGTGGGTAATCCTGATGACGGTCTTCTCGTCCGCGACGGTTCTCTGGGGACTTCTGAGCAACACGTGGTTCGGCGCGGGGATTCCGTGGTGCGCGGACTGGCCGACGGTGAGATGGCTGGCGGACCCGAGTTATCGGAACATGATGTTCCTCTGCTTCACGATCGGGGTCTCGCACCTGATGCTGGCGCGAATCTGGAACGGCGTCTGCAAACTGAACGACACGACGTGTCTCGCGGAGTTTGGCTGGGCGGGCATCCTGTTCTTCATGTACTGGGTGACGAACTCGATCGTGGGCGTGTTCGCGTCCATCCCGACCGCCGTCTTCTGGACGTTCGGCGTTTCGCTTGCGCTCGTCTTCTGCTTCACGTTGAAGCCGTCGGAACTGAAGACGCGGGGCGCGGAACTGGGGATGCTGCCGCTCAACGTGATGTCCGCGCTCGGCGACATCATCTCGTACGTGCGTCTTTTCGCGGTGGGGCTCGCCTCGGTCAAGGTGGCGGAGAACTTCAACGCGATGGCGACGGGGCTCGTGGCGGGCGAACACGCCTGGTGGGTGACGGCGTTCTGCTCGGTCGCGATGGTGCTCATCCTGCTCTTCGGGCACGGCCTGAACCTGATGATGGCGGGGCTTTCGATTCTCGTCCATGCGGTGCGTCTCAACACGCTCGAGTTCTCGAACCACAAGGGCGTGTCGTGGTCGGGCTATGCGTTCCGACCGTTCCGCAGCCGTCGGGCGAAGTGAGTTTTCAACAACAAGTCAACCTCATACACACAAAGGAGTAAAGAAAAATGAGTGATGCAGCAATGATCGTGGCGGGCGCAATCGCCTGCCTTGGATTGGCCGGTGCGGGAAGTGCGCTCGGCACGGGGTTCGCGGCCTCCGCCGCGGTTGGCGCGTGGAAGAAGTGCTACGCGGCCGGCAAGCCGGCGCCGTTCCTTCTCCTCTCGTTCGTCGGTGCGCCGATTACGCAGACGCTCTACGGGATGATCCTGATGTTCGTCATGCTCGGCAAGGTCGGCACGGTGGCGGAAGGTTCGGGAATCCCGGTGCTCGTGGCTGGCGTTTTCGCGGGGCTCGCCATCGGAATCTCGGCGGTCTTCCAGGGCCGTGCGGCGGCCGCCGCATGCGACGCGCAGGCCGAGACGAACCAGGGCTTCACGAACTACCTCGCCGCGCTCGGCATCATCGAGACCGTCGCCATCTTCGCGATGGTGTTCGCGCTGATCGCCCTCGGCAAGGTCGCCTGACTGAAGCCGATGCGGATGCGCCCGAAATACGCATGGTTCGCCGCCTTCACCGCCGTCTTCGCGGTCTTGGCGGCGTTCGTCTTCTGGGGTGCGTGGTCGCTTTCGGCGGCCCCGGTTATGCCGGACTGCCCCGTGACGCATCCGCTTGACTTCGCCGCGTGGCTTGCGCGGTGGGCGCGGCGCTGGCTTGAGACCGGCAAGTTCGTGCCGGGCGACCTCGCGGGTCTTCTCGGCTCGCCCTACTTCTGGCAGGAACTGCAGTATGCGCTCGCCGCCTATTTCGCCGCGCTCGGCCTCGCCTATTTCCTGCGCGGCAGGGGTCTTTCGCGCCTCGCCGCGTATGGCGGCGGACTCCTCCTCGCGTTCTCCGGCTACTGGTTCACGCTCTTTTCGGCCGGACACCTCGGCTGGTTCCAGTGGATGACCTACGGGGTCTTCGCGTTCGGTCTCGCGGATCGGGCGGTGCGGAAGAACGGGGCGCGGCATTGGCTCCTGCTCGGCGCGTGTCTCGCGTGGGGCAGTTTCTACCAGCCCGACCTCTGGCTTCTCTTTTCGGCGTTTACGGGGATTTACTTCGTCTGGTGCTGCGTTCGGGAGCGGAAGTTCCCGGCGTGGAGGGGGCTTGCCCTCGCGGCGGCTTCGTTCCTCGCGATTGGCGCGGTGAGTTTCCATTCGGCCCTGACGGGCGACCTCGCGGGACGCGACAAGCAAATCGCCGATTCGAAGGGCGAGGCGCAGAGCGACGGCGAGGCGCGGTGGATCTTTACGACGAACTGGTCAATGCCGCCGGAGGATACGCTCGAGTTCTTCATTCCGCGAATCCACGGCGACACGAGCTGCCCGATGACGCAGGCCCTCGGCCGCCGCGCCGGGAAGGACGTGCGCCCCTACACGGGACGGCTCGGCCGTCCGCTCGGCGCACCGGCGGGGAACTACCGCCAGCATTCGCTTTACGTCGGGTGGATTACGTGCCTCCTTGCCCTCTGTGGTGTTGGATTCCTGTTCGTGCGCCGCCGCGCTTCGGCGGAGGTCGTGTTCTTCGCCGTCGCGGCGGTTGTGTTCTGGCTCTTCTCAATGGGCCGCTACTGCGAAAGCGTCTACCGGCTCGTCTACGCCCTGCCGTTCGGCGACTACCTGCGCGCGCCCGTCAAGTGGCATCACCTGACGGAACTCTGCCTTGCCGTGCTCGCGGCGTATGGAATCGACCGACTGGGGCGGCTCGACTGCCTGAGGGGACTTCGTGGAACGGTCGTTCTCGCGGCGCTCGTTCTCTTCGGCGCGGCGGACTTGGTCCGCATCGACAGCCTCTACTGTGCGCCGATCGACCTTTCCATCGTGCGGGCGAAGAACTCGGCGGCGGATGACGTCCGGCGGTGGGGGCGGGGACTTGTCGCCGACCTGGTTGAGGGCGGCAACGGTCTTGCTGCGTGGAGTTTCACCGCACGCGGCATTCCGCTGACGGGCGATTTGAACGACGGGGACGTGCGCTATCTGTGGGCGACGCTGCGGCAACTGAAGGAGGACCGTTCGCTCGGCGAGTGGATCGTGGCGAAGCGGGCGATGCCGGTCGGCACTTACAGCCTTTCGCCAAAGGGCATTCGTGCGGCGGGAATGAATGACTCAAATGTCGCGCTCTTTCGGGTTGACTCCGGGCCGGTTCTGCCGGAAAAGGACGCCTTGCCGCGCCCGAAACCGCTGACCCTGGCGTTGGGCATACTCTCCATGCTTGGAACGTTCGCCGTTTCGGTCGGGGCGATCTGGCTTGTCGTGCGGCAGGGGAAGGGGCGGAGGAAATGAACCGCTTCGTCAAGGCGGTGGCGGACGTGCTGGAGGTCGGGACGCTCGACCTCGACGACGAGTTCCGCACCCTTGACGGCTGGTGTTCGCTGAAGGCGTTCGGGCTTCTCGTGACGCTGGAGAACGACTGGCAGACGCCGCTGACAATCGACCGTTTCATCGAATTGCGAACCGTGCGCGATCTCTACCGCGAGGCGTTCGTCTCCTTCGCGGCGGGCGTGTTCGGCGTTTCCCGCGAGAAGTTGAACGGGTGTTCCGCCTACGAGTCAATTCCCGAATGGGATAGCGTGAACCACCTGCGACTCGTGATGGAGGCGGAAAAGCGCTTCGGCACACACTATCCGCTGGAACTGATTCCAAAGCTTAGGGTTTTGGATAACTTCCTCATCGCCTGAACGACTGTTGCCGCACGGAACTGAAACTCGACCTTGTCGCCCGTGCCACCAACCTCCAACACAGCAGAAGACACACGGGAGTTCACCCATTTCTCGGCGCGGCATCCTCTCTAGTACTAAGGAGTATGGGAAGGCCGCCGTCTGACCCCTCGGGGAGCGCGGCGAAACCCCTCAGGGAGCGTTGGGATTCTCCATTATGGACTCGGCGGTCGGACAGGAAGGGTTCGCCGGTTTCGATCACAGAACACACGGAAGCCGCCTTCGGCGGCGCACTGAAAACACAGAAAATAGGCTCGGCCTCCCTCTGGTGGCAAGTTCAGTGTGTTCTGTGCCGGCGAAGCCGTTCAGTGTGTTCAGTGGTAAAAACCCCACCCCGCAAGTTGATTTCGACCACAGAACACACAGAAGCCGCCTTCGGCGGCGCACTGAAGACACAGAAAGTCGGCCTGACCTCCCTTCGGCGGCAAGTTCAGTGCATTCTGTGTCGGCCGAAGGCCGTTCAGTGTGTTCAGTGGTAAAAACCGCACCCCGCAAGTTGATTTCGACCACAGAACACACGGAAGCCGCCTTCGGCGGCGCACTGAAAACACAGAAAATAGGC
>CAVAHB010000128.1:0-4601 GCA_963588415.1 Faecalibacterium sp. CAG:74 | reverse complement strand
GCTTCTACGGTGCGAAGTCCGAGAACGGCTGGGGTTCGCAGATTCGCTCCTACGTCTTCTGTCCCTACACGATGGTGAAGGATCTTCGCACGAACTACGAGACGAGCGACGTGAACGGCGTGATGGACGGGCACATTCAGCCGTTCATCGAGGCCTGGCTTCAGATGAAGGCCACTGGGGAAGACGGGAAATAGAGTTGGAATGCCGTTCGAGAACGGAGTGAACTGGAATCCGATTGCACCGCTTGAACGGGGACGGTATGCGACGTTTGCAGCGGCGGTGTCGTCGGCATTCAATGAGTTGGTAACGGAGCGGAGCGCATTCTTCGATTCGCTTGCCGATGCGTGGCCGAGCCTTTTCCCCAACTGCCTGGCCCGCCCCGGACGCTACGAGGACGGCAAGATATTCCTCTACGTGCGAAGCGCGTCCGCGCTTTACTCGATGCGACCCCGGTTGCCGAAGATACGGCAGACGCTGGCCAAACTCCCCGATGCGCCGCGCCGAATCGAACTCCGTCTGGAGATTCACGTGCGATGACGGCGTTCGCAATGGTTTTGCTGGCGGCGATCTTCACGCGCCCGCTCGAACGGGTGGCGACGATGGATCCCGCGATGGCGCAGTCCGTCTACGAGGCCCGCGCCGTGCAGCTGGCCTACGAATCGGTGCTTTCGATTGATTACGAGGCGCGGCCCTATCGGCTTGTGGCGGGGGCCTGTGAACTTCCCGACATCTCGACGAACGGCTTGTGCTACGTCTTCCGCGTCAAGTCGAAGGAACTGACGGCGGATGACGTCGTTCGGTCGCTTGAGCGCTTGCGCGATCCCGAACTCGTTTCGCCGAACGGGTGGATGCTGAAGAACGTGGCGACGATTCGTGCGCGGGATGCGAGAACCGTTGAAATCCGCCTGAAGCGGAAGTGTCACTTCTTCCCCTGGCTGATGGCCATGAGCCAGACGGGCGTAGTCAAGCCGGACGGTTCGGGCACGGGCCCCTACGAGCTGACTTCGTGGTGGAAGAACCACGAGATGGTCTTCACGCGGCGAAAGAGTGTTGCGTCCCCGCCCGACGCATTCGACACGGTTCGGTATCTGGTCATTGACGATGCGAGCACGAGATGGCTGATGTTCCTGAAAGGCGAACTCGATTTTCTCGCGGAAGTCTCACGCGACAACTGGGATGCCGTCGTGGGTGCGGACGGGAAACTCGACCCGAAGTTGTCCGCCGCAGGCATCCGCATGTATTCCAATTTGACACTGGAGTCGATTTACATCGGAATGAACATGCGTGACCCCGTTCTCGGCCCGAACCGCAAGTTGCGGCAGGCCCTGAACGCCGCGTTCGACTATCCGGAATGGGAGAAGTTCTATTCGGGACGCATCGTCGCATCGACCGGTCCCGTTCCGCCGGGCGTGGAAGGGCGGCTTGAAACGCCGTTCGCCTATGCGTTCGACCTTGAAAAGGCGAAGCGGCTGATGGCGGAGGCGGGCTACCCGAACGGGATTGACCCGAAGACGGGCCGCCGCCTGACCCTGACCCTGGCCATTGGCCGCGCCTCGCAGGATACGCGGGAGGTCGGTGAACTGCTCGCGGCGTTCTACGACCGAATTGGCATTCGGCTTGAACTTTCCTTCCACACGTGGAATGCGTTCCTGAAGGCGGTGGACGAAGGCCGCGTTCAACTCTTCAACATGGGCTGGGTGGGCGACTACCCGGACGCGGAGAACTTCCTTCAGCTTTTCCACTCGAAGAACGTGAGCCCGGGGCCGAACCACGCCAATTACGTGAACCCCGAATACGACCGCGAATACGACCGTGCGATGATGGCGGCGACGGCGGCGGAACGCAACCGGCACTGGGCGAAATGTCAGGAGATTCTCCGCGAGGACTGCCCCTGGGTTTTCACGCACTTCAATTTGGCGAATTCGCTTGTCGGTCCGCGTGTGGGCAACTACATTCCGAGTTGCTTCCCCTACGGACAGGAACAGCATTTCAAGGTGGTTGGAAAATGAAAACGCTCTATATCGAACGATCGACCGGCGACAGCCGCACGGGTGACTGGGTGACGAAACTTGACTTGGCGGAACGCCCCGGGCGTATCGTCGTGGGCACGGGCCCGGGATCGTTCGCGGGCATTCGGTCGGCCCTTTCCTTTGCTCAGGGATATGCCATCGGTTCGGGTTGCGAAGTCCTCGGGCTGCCGAGCCCGTGCGCCCTCGCGGAGGTGGGCCGGGCGATTGCCGTTGTCGGCGATGCCCGGCGCGGCAAGTATTGGGTTGCGCTGCTGGAGGGCTTTCGGATGGTTCGGGATGTCTTCCAGGTCGAAGGCGCGGCAGAACTCGCCTCCGCCGTCCCGATTTCCTTTCAGGTGGTCACGCCCGACGCCGACCGCATCGGCGAACTCCTGAAAACGACCTTCGCGGCGCGTTATCTCGGCGGTCGCATGCCGACGGCGGAAGGTCTGCGGCGGTTCGCCGAGGCGAATCCCGCAATCCTGAAGTCCGAGCCGTTGCCGATTTACCTGAACCCGGCGGTTCGTCCGTAGGGTTTCCCCAAGCCGCCGCGACCGGACACCTTTGAAAAAATCTTCAGATACCCCCTTGCGTACGGACAAAAGATTGAGGTATAATATGCCCCACTTTCGAGATACGGGGTTGTGGCGCAATTGGTTAGCGCACTGGACTGTCGATCCGGGGGTTGCGGGTTCGAGCCCCGTCGACCCCGCCATCTTTGAAGGTACGCGGGATTGCCTCGTGGTGTAATGGTAGCACCGCAGATTCTGATTCTGCTTGTTGGGGTTCGAGTCCCTGCGAGGCAACCATTCCTCGCGCCCCCCACTCAATGCATGCGGTCGTCGGTTTGCGATTTCCGCGTTTGCGGTGAACCTTTTCACGTGATTCGGCATTTACTGAAGTATAAAGAGTATAGCGACTCGCACCCTTGATGGAAGTCTGGCAAGCGATTAGGGAAAACAGGGAAAGCGGGGCGAGACGGCTCGTTTCCGAGTACGGAAACCGCCTTTTTGCCGCGGCCGTCCTGCTTTGCCCGAACGATTCCGATGCGGAGGAACTCGTCTACAAGTCGTTCGACCAGGCGATCAAGAAGATTGCGCTCTACCGTCCGACGGCGGACTTCTTCAGCTGGCTCTATATGATCATGCTGAACTTCCGGCGTATGGAGTTGCGCAGGCGCAAGGCGGAGGTCATACCCGTCGGTGCGCCGTGCGACTTGCCCGAGACATATTCAACGTCCGTGCTGCGGGTATTGGAAACGTCCGGGGCGGACGAGGTTCGCCGTGCCGTTCGCGGCATTTCGGAGCCTTTGCGCGAGGTTGTCGTTCTGCGGTACTTTGAGGATCGGTCGATTGACGAAATCGCGGCAATCCTGAACTTGTCGGAAGGCACGGTGAAGTCGCGCCTTCACAACGCCCGTGCGGCGTTGTATATGCGGTTGAGCAAACGAGAAAGGTGAAATGGTCATGAACGAAGAAGTCAAAATAGATGCCATTCTGATGGATAGGGTGCGGATGTGCGCGGGGTCGGCGTGCCTGCCGGCGGGCATGGAGGAGCGGCTCATCGGCTCAATTCGTCGGACGCGACGGATATTTCGGGCGAAAGTCATGGCGTTCATCGCGTTGCTTTGCGTCGGTAGCATACTCGTCATGGGCCTGATTGGGCATACGGAAGACCGGAAGGGCGTGGGCGAAACCTCGCTGATTGCGGCACATGAGGGGACGGAGAGCGGCGAAACGGTCGTTTCCGGATGGATGCTGTTCGGGGTTTTCAGGGAATGCTTTCGGTCGAATCGGACGGCCAAGCGTAAAGAAGAAAGGGAATAAATGTCAGCCAAGGTTATTTGGATTATCGTTGCGTCACTTGCGGTCGTCGCCGTCATGTTCGTCTGCGGCAAGATGGCGGACAAGAACGACGCGGAATAGCCGCGTGACTTTGTGACGAAGCGGGGATTTGCCGTCAGGAGAACAGCACTTCGCGTCCGTGGAAGAGGAAGTTGCCGCCGACCACGTATTGCATTGCCGTCGGCGAGAAGCGGTCTTCGACCGTGATGTGGAGGTGTCCCGCGAGAATCGCCTTGAGCAGCGGTTCGCCGCGCAGGTAGGCGACGAAGTCGCGTGTCGTCGGGTCTTCGTGCTGGCGGCGGAAGTCGCCGGGGAGTTTCGCGACGGGCGGGAGTGCCGCGTTCCTGAACTTCGCGCCGTTCCCGTCCCAGAAATGGAGGTTGGCGCGGAGTATCCGCTCGGAGAAGAAGGGGACGTGCTGGCAGAGCACGATGGGCAGACCCTTCTTCACTTCCGCCGCGAATCGCTCGACCTGTCCGGGTGTGACGGTTCCGTAGACGTCGTCGAGCGTCACGAAGTTGACGCCGTTCACGACCGTTGACTGCAGGGAGATGTCGAAGGGATAGACCGCCGCGATTGCCGTGCGCGTGTTCGCCTTGAAGGCTTCGGTCGGCGACTCCTTCAGGTCGCTCAGCCACATTTCGGGAGAGAACTCGTGGTTGCCGAGACACCCCGTCATGCCTTCGCCGAAATACTTCTTCACGAGCGCGAAGTTCGCCTCGCTCTGCCAGTCGATCAGGTCGCCGGT
>CAVAHB010000127.1:0-44056 GCA_963588415.1 Faecalibacterium sp. CAG:74 | reverse complement strand
TATTGATTTGACTTTCTCCATATATTGAGTACGCATTCTCCATCTAGTGATTTCGATTTCTCCATAGGGTGGTACGGCGGTCGGACAGGAAGGGTTCGCCGCGCCGACAGAAAGGCAACTTTTTTTGAACTGGAGGGGAACTCGTGTGCTACTCTGTACTGTGGTGCTGGCCGTGGAACTCGCGCAGAGCCGCGGAGTTCGCAGGGGTTGGGCGCGGCGCTTGTTGGCCGTGTTGAGTTGTAGAAAGGTAGAGGGGGCGGGGCGGGGTTTCTACCACTAAACACACAGAAGCCGCTTCGCGGCACACTGAAGACACTGAAAGTCGGCTTCACCTCCCTTCGGAGGCAGATTCAGTGTGTTCTGTGTCGGCCGAAGGCCGTTCAGTGTGTTCTGTGGCGAATCGGGCGAAAGTTTTTCGTGGCTACCGTTGACGGACAAAGCGAGATTTGGTAAAATACATTTCAATCAAAGTCATAGAAGGACAAGACGGATGGAACAGAAGCGGCAAATCGACGAAAAGGAAAATGACGGCATGAATCTGACGCGGCGAAACTTCCTGTGCGGGCTTACCGCTGCGGGCGCGATGGGGTTTGCCGGTTGTGTGACGGCGGCGGACGGGAAGGGGAAGGGCGGGGCGAAAATCCTCTTCGGCGCCTGTCGTGGGCCTGACGATGCCGCGCTCCTGAAAAGCGTCGGCTACGATTTCTGGGAATGGGACGTCGGCGAGGCGTTCGACCCGACGAAGGACGCGGAGTGGTGGAAGCGCCAGCGCGACTTCATCCGCTCCCGTCCTCTGCCGCTTCGGAGCTGCACGGGCTTCATTCCCTGGCGCTTCCGCCTGACGGGCCCGAAGGCCGACCACGAGCCGGCCCTCCGCTACGCCGAGACGGTGTTGCGCCGCGCCGAAGAAATTGATGTGAAGACGATTGTCTTCGGTTCGGGCGGCGCGCGCAACGTGCCGGGCGACTGCCTCGCCGAGACCGCCGCAGGTCGCCCTGACGCCGAGAAGGGCCGCGACCAGTACCGCGACTTCTGCGCGGAACTCTGCCGCCGCGTCGCCGACCTGAAGACGGTCGCGGTCGTCGTCGAGCCGCTGCGCCCGAACGAGTCGAACGTCGTCAACTTCGTCTGGCAGGGGCTTCAGATCTGCGAGGAGGTCGGCTCGCCGCGCCTCGCCCTGCTGGCGGACGTCTTCCACATGATGATGGGCCGCGAGCCGGCGGACTCGCTGCGCCTCGCCGGCGCACACCTGAAGCATTGCCATGTCGCCTCCTACGCGACGCGCAACTTCCCCGGAAGCGAACCCGAAACGGTCGATCGCCTCCGCCCCTACTTTGCCGCGCTCAAGGCCATCGGCTACGCGGGCGGCATCAGCTGCGAATGCGGCTGGGGCGCGAAGGCCGACTTCGCGAAGAATCTTGAAACTGCACTCACAACCATGAAAGGACTCATCTGATGAAAACCGTCAAGACAACCCGTCGTGAATTCGTCAAGGGCGCAGCCGGCATGGCCGGCATTCTCGCCCTCGGCCAGGCCCCGTCGCTCTATGCCGCCGGCGCGAACGAGCGCATCCGCGTCGCCTGCGTCGGCTATTCCGACCGCTTCCGCCAGTCGCTCCTGCCGTGCTTCCTTGAGCACAGCAAGGAACTCAACTTCGACCTCGTCGCGGTCGCCGACCTCTGGAAGAAGCGTCTCTTCGAGAACGCGAAGCCGGAGATCGAGAAGGCCGTCGGCCACGCCGTCGAGACCTACTCGAGCGACGTCTCGCTCTACGAGAACGCGAAGGACATCGACGCCGTGATCATCTCGACCGCCGACTTCCAGCACGCCCAGCACGCCGTCCACGCGGTGAACGCCGGCAAGGACGCCTACTGCGAGAAGCCGCTTGCCGAGGATATGTATTCGGCAAACATGCTCCTTGACGCGGTGAACGCGAAGCGCGCACTCGGCGCGATGAAGCCGGGCGCCGTCCTCCAGATCGGCTCGCAGCGCCGCAGCGGCGCGAAGTACAAGGCCGCGAAGGACTACATCAACTCCGGCAAGTTCGGCGACATCTCCTACGTGCACCTGACATGGAACGTCAACCAGCCGTGCCGCTGGCGCCGCAGCGAGGCGCTCGTCAAGTCACTGAAGAAGGAGGACGTCGACTGGAACACGTGGCTTCTCGACCGCGACCCGGACGCCTATCCGTTCGACCCGCGCAAGTACCTCGAGTTCCGCCTCTTCTGGCCGTTCTCCTCGGGCATTCCGGGCCAGTGGATGTGCCACGAGATCGATACGGTCGCGTGGTTCATGGGCCAGCCGTACCCGAAGAGCGCGGTCTCGTCGGGCGGCCTCTACCAGTGGGCGGACGGGCGCCAGAGCTACGACACGTTCACGACGCTGATGGAATACGGCGAGTCGGGCGTGAAGGGCAAGGGCTTCCAGGTCCTGTTCCAGTCGCACCAGACGAACTGTGCGGGCGGCACGGATCCGAACAGCGAGTCGCCGGTCGAGAAGTACTTCGGCCCGAACGGCTGCATCGACCTCGGCACGGGCGTCGTCACGAACGAGGGCGTCGAAGGCGCGAAGCCTGTGCACGAAGACCTGCCCGCGCCGAAGGAGACGGTCGTGACTTCCGCCAACACGGGCAACGACCCGCTCACGTCCGTGCACATGCGCAACTGGATGGAGTGCGTGCGCTCACGCACGAACCCGAACGCGCCGATCGAGGCGGGCTACAGCCACGCGGTCGCGCTCATCATGTCCAACGCCGCGCTCCGCACGGGGATGCGTGCGACGTTTGACGAGAAGTCGCGTCAGGTGCTTGCGGGCGGCAAGCCGTGGACGGGTTACAAGTCGACGGCGGACGGCTGGTTCAGGAATCTGTTCTGAAGAGACGGAAGCGCCGCCAACCCCGGACACAGGCAAACGAGGGGAAGAAACATGATGAACATGCGGTCGGTCGCCCTCTTCGTCGCGGGCGTCGTCGCGTCCGCCGCGTCGTCGGCGGCGCCGGCGTGGCCGACGGTCACGAACGAGACGCGGCCGTGGGTCTACAACTGGTGGATGGGCAGCGCGGTCGACGAGGCCGGGCTGGAGGCGCAATGCCGTGCGCTCGCCGAGCAGGGCTTCGGCGGCTTCCACGTCATTCCCATCTACGGCGCGAAAGGCCACGAGGCCGCGTTCAGGACGTTCCTGGACGACTCGTGGATGAAGGCATTCGCGGCGGCCGTCCGCATTGGTGCGGCGCACGGCCTCGGCGTTGATCTGACGACCGGGAGCGGCTGGTGCTTCGGCGGACCGCAGCTGACGCGCGAGCAGGGCTGCTGGGCGCTCGCGAGGACGAAGGGGGGCGAGGCCCCGTGGGTCGAGCCGCGCCTGACGGGCCAGCAGGTCAAGCGGGCCGGGCCCGGCGGACGCGGCCCGATGATGGACCCCTACTCCGTCGAGGCGATGTCGGCGTTCCTGAAGCCGTTCACGGACGCCTTTGACCGACCGGGCGCGGCGAAGCCCCTGCGCCTCTACCACGACTCGTGGGAATACTTCGACGCGGGCTGGACGCCCGACTTCCCCCGCCTCTTCATGGAGAAGCGCGGCTACGACCTGATGGCGCACTGGGCGGCCTTCGCCGGCGGCCCGGGCGACGTCGAGACGCGGCGGCGCCTCAAGCACGACTACCGCGAGACGCTCTCCGACCTCGTTATAGAGGACGTCTTCCCGAAGTGGGTGGACTGGTGCCACGCACGCGGCATCCGGACGCGGAACGAGGCGCACGGCTCCGTCGCGAACTGGCTCGACTTCTACGACCTCGCCGACTTCCCCGAGACGGAGATGTATGGCTTCTTCGATCGCGACGTCCTCGTCTCGAAGTTCGCCTCGTCGTCCGCCCACCTCGGCGGCAAGGCGTGGACTTCCGCCGAGTCCTGCACGTGGCTGAACGACCACTTCCGCGAGACGCCCCTCGACTACAAGCGGTTTCTCGACCGCCTGCTCCTCGCCGGCGTGGACAAGGTCTACTACCACGGCCTCTGCTATTCGCCGACCGATGCCGCGTGGCCCGGCTGGTGTTTCTACGCCTCGTCCGAGACGAACCCCCGCAACCCCCTCTGGCGCGACTTCGGCTTCCTGAACGCCTACGTGACGCGCGTCCAGTCGGTCTCCCGCGCGACGAAATGCGACGACGACCTGCTCGTCTACTGGCCGATCCACGACTTCTGGCGCAGCCCCGATGGCTTCGCGCTGGCGATGTCCGTCCACAATCGGGCGAACTGGTTCGACGCGCTGCCCTTCGGGCGGATTGCGCGGACGCTCTTCGACGCGGGCGTCCAGTTTGACTACGTGTCCGACCGCCAGCTGGCGCGGCTTGCGTTCGGGCGCGGGCCGCACCGGCGGATTCTCGTGCCGGCGACGAAGGCCCTGCCGCTCGCGACGGCGCGGCGGCTCTTCGCGCTGGCCGACGCGGGCTTTGAGGTCGTCTTCGCGGAGGCGTATCCGGACGAGACGCCGGGCTACCTGAATCACGACGCGGAGACGCGCGAGCTGCGGGAACTCTTCGCGAAGGGGCATCCGCGCGTCTCGCGGCGCGGCGTCCTCGACCTCGCGCGGGGGCTGCGCGTCGAGCCGTTCGCCGCCGTGCGCGGCCTCGCCGCGTGGCGGCGGGCGGACGCGGACGGCCGCACGTTCTACTTCGTCGCCAACGGCGGCGCGGAGCCGGTCGCCGAAGACCTGGAAGTCTCCGTCCCCTGCGGCGCGGCCTGGGAGATGGACCCGCTGACGGGGGCCGTGCGCGGCGCGCGGACGGCCGACGGAAAGGTTCGCGTGCGCCTGGGCCCGTGGGGGTCGTCCGTCTATGCCGTCTCGGCGGCGCCCGATCCGGCCTCGGCGGTCGCGCCGGCGCGTCCGCTCGGTGCGCGGATCGACATCGCGGGCGACTGGACGCTGACGCCCGTCTGCGGCGGGCCGCGGCTGCCGAAGCCCCGGACGATGCGTGCGCTCACGAGCTGGTCGCGCACGGAAACGGGCGAGGAGGAGCCGTTCTGTGGCACGATGCGCTATGAGACGCGCTTCGCCGCGCCGCGCACGGATGGCACGGCGGCGGTTCTCGACCTCGGCGACGTGCGGCACTCGGCGCGCGTCTGGCTGAACGGACGCGACCTCGGCTGCCGGTTCATGCCTCCCTATCGCTTCGACGTGCCCGCCGGCGCGCTGAAGGACGAGAACGAACTGGTCGTCGAGGTCACGAACACGGGCGCGAACCGCCTGCGCTGGAACGACCGGACGGGCGTGAAGTGGAAGTATTTCGAGGACGCGAACATGCGCACCATCGAAGGCACGTGCGGCGGCGCCTCGGGGATTCTCGACGCGGCGGCGTGGCCGCTGGAGGATGCCGGCCTCCTCGGTCCGGTCAGCTGCCGGCGACTTCCGCCGAACGACGTGCCGTAAACGCGCGTACGCACCCCATTGACGGAGTGCGGCGGAAAATGGTATACTATGCGCCACTTGACCGGTGGGATGGCCGAGCGGTTAGGTCGCGGACTGCAAATCCGCTTACAGCGGTTCAACTCCGCTTCCCACCTCCATTCATTCAATTGAGAACATGATTACGGTTTGGGGCCTGATTCTCGGTGTTCCGCTCCTCGCTTTCGGCGGGGGTGCGCTTCTTTTGAGCGGCAGCACTTCCCGATTCATTGACTGGTTTGAGCGTTCGCGCATTGTCGCGGCGGTTCTGACCGCTGTGGCGTGGCTTTGGACGGCCTACGAGTGCGACACAATCGGGATTGACGTGTTCGACATGATCCTGAAGCGGTTTCCGGGCGAGGTCTGGGTTCTCGCGGCGGTTCTTTCGTTCCTGACGTTCATCTGGATGCCGAAGAACCTCCCCGTGCGGGCGCTGACGGGCATCCTGATGCTGATGCCGGCGGAACTCTTCAAGGTGACGCGGCTGCTGCTGCCGGAAAACGGTGGCGCCGGGCTTGTCCACGTTTTTGTGGTAACGGCGTATGTCGGCGCGGTTGTCGGCATGTACGGCATGTTCTATCCCTGGCGGCTTGAGCGCGGCATGCGCTGGTTCCAGTCCTCGTCCCTTCGTATGAGGGCGTTGGGGCTTCTCTGTGCCGCGTGGGGTGTTGCGCTCATTCTGATTGGCTATTCAATATGAAAGATGTCCTTCTGATCCTCGTCACGGTTTGCGGAGGCCTCGGCCTCTTCCTGTTGGGGATGAAGCATCTTTCGGAGGGCCTGCAGGCGACGGCGGGCGGCGGACTGCGCAAGTTCATGTCCCACGCGACAAGCCATCGCCTCGTCGGGGTCGGCACGGGCATCATCTCGACGATCATCGTGCAGTCCTCGTCGATTATCACGGTCATGCTGGTCGGATTCGTCTCGACGGCGCTCCTCACCCTGCCGCAGGCGATAAACGTCATCATCGGTGCGAACATCGGCACGACGGCGACGGTGTGGATTATCGCCTACGCGCCCGATCCGCAGTTGCTCGGTTTCGTGGGGCTTGCAATCGGCGGTGCGCTCTATTTCTTCTTTCGCGGCGAGAAGATCCACAATATCGGCCTGACGGTCATCGGCCTCGGGCTTGTCTTCCTCGGGCTTTACTTCATGTCCAAGGGCGTCGCGCCGATTCGCGAGAACCCCGACATCAGCGCGGTGTTCGCGAAGATGGATGCTTCGACCCTTGCGGGCGCGGCACTTGTCGCCTTCGTGGCACTGCTCCTGACGGCGGTCATCCAGTCCTCCGCCGCGACGATTATGATCGCGATGGCCCTCGCCCAGCAGCAGCTCATCACCTATGAAGTTGCCATCGCCGTCCTCTTCGGTGCGAACATCGGCACGACCGCTACCGCCTGGATCGCCGCGATTGGCGGAACGGCGGACGGCAAGCGGACGGCTCTCGCCCACACGCTCTCGAACGTCATCGGTTCGCTTGTGTTCCTTCCGCTTTTCCCGTTCTTCGTGAAGGTCGGGCAGACGCTCTTCCCGAACTGGAACGAGGTCGGGACGATGATCGTTTCGGGGCACGAGGCCGCCGTTTTGCCGCACATCATGGCGCCGATTGCCGTGACGGATACGATTTTCGCCGTCTGCCGCGGCGTTCTCCTTTTCCCGTTCGTGAAGCCGTTCGCCCGGTTCGTGGAACGGCTCATCCGCCAGCCGGAGAACGAGAAGCCGCACCTTTCCGTGCTGAAGGTCGGGGCGAAACTCTCGCCCGTCATCGCCTGCGACCAGGCCCTGCAGGAAGTCCAGTTCATGCGCGACAGCAACCTGAGCCTTCTGGACTGCGCCCGCAAGGTCATTGCGGGGGATTCCGACGAGGACGAGGAGAACCACATCCTCCACCGCGAAAGCATCCTCGACAACGTCCAGCGCGAGGTGACGGAGTTCCTGGGGAACATCATGACCAAACGCCTTGCGGCGGATGTCGCGGAGCGGGCGCGGCGTTTGCTGCGTCTTACGGACGAACTGGAAAGCGTGTCGGATGAATCGGCGGTCATCCTGAGGGTCGTCAGGCGGCTCCGGAAGAACAGGCAGGTGATTTCGCCCGTTTCCCGTGGCGTTTTGCTTGAGGTCGCCCAGCGGGTGGAGGCTTTTGCGCAGGAAGTGACCCCGTGGATCCGTTCGCCGCGTCCCGTCATCGACATCGAGGCGACCCAGCAGCGGTCGCGGGAAATCCACGAGTTCCTGAGGGAGTGCCGCCGCGCCCAGCTCGGTCGGGTGGGGCCGGACGACCCCGATTCACCGCTTCGGGTCTTGGGCGAACTCGACATCATCAACGCCTACGAGCGCGTGAGATCCTACTACCTCAACATCGCCGAGACGCTGGCCGGCGGAAAGCCGACGAGGTAGGCGGCGATGAAGCGGCACCTGATTGGCGTTGGCGGCGTCGGGATGAGCGCACTTGCGACCGCGCTCGTCCGGCTGGGCGACGAGGTGACGGGGGCGGACCGCAACCTTCAGACGAAAAACATTGCCTTTCTGGAGTCCATCGGCGTGAAGTGCTTTCCCGACGATGGGAGCGGTATCGACGCGGCGACTGACGAGGTCATCGTCTCGACGGCGATTGAATCGGACAATCCGGGGCTTGTGAGGGCGGCGCAACTGGGCATTCCCGTCACGCATCGGGCGAAGGCGCTGGCGCGGGCGTTGGGCGGCCACCGCCTCATCGCCGTTGTCGGGACGTGCGGCAAATCAACCGTCACGGCGATGCTGGGGCATATTCTTGCGAGTTGCGGCTTCGACCCGTTTTGCGTCAACGGTGCGAACGTGCCGGGCTGGGAGGGGGCGGTGCGCTTCGGGCGCGGCGGATATGCCGTCGCCGAAGTGGACGAGAGCGACCGCTCGCTCGTCGCGTTCCACCCCTACGCGGCAATCGTCACGAACGCCAGCACCGACCACTACTCGAAGGAGGAGATGGACGCGGTCTTCGATGCGTTCGTGACGAATCTGCCGGGCCCGCTTGTGGACGGACGGGCACGGACGGGCGAAGCCGACGTCTCGACGCCGGGGCGGCACAACCGCAACAATGCGTGGCTTGCGCTTCAAATGGCGCTCGCCCTCGGGTGCGCCGAGGAGGAGGCGCGGGCTGCGCTCCTGACGTTCGGGGGCGTGGAGCGTCGCCTTCAGCGGTATGGTTCGTGCGTCTACGACGACTACGCGCACAACCCGGAGAAACTGCGGGCGATGTGGGCGACCCTCGCGGAACGACATTCGGGCGGAATCTGCGTTGTGTGGCGTCCGCACGGGTATGCGCCGCTCCGCAAGATGATGACGGGGCTCGCGGCGACGTTCGGCGAAGTCGTGCGCCCGCAGGATAAGTTGCTCCTCCTGCCCGTCTACGATGCCGGCGGCACGACCGACCGCTCGGTCAACTCCGACGCGCTCGCGGCGAAGATCGGCGTGGCGAAATGCGAATTGGTGGCGGACTTGGATGCGGCCTTTGCGTGGATAGGAGCGCATCGGGCCGATTTTGCCGCGTTTGCGACCTGCGGCGCACGCGACCCCGACCTTCCCGCGCTTGCCGCACGGATTGCCGCGCTTGCAGAAGGGTCGGGACGAACGTCGAATCGGGTATGACGGGGGCGTATGACGACGTTGATTACGGGCGCGAGTTCGGGAATTGGCGCGGCACTTGCCGAGGCCTGCGCTAGGCGCGGCGATTTGCTCTTCCTGTGCGGGCGCAACGGCGGGCGGCTGAACGAAGTTGCCGCAAAGTGCCGTGTGGCGGGGGCGGCGGCGGTTCACGCGACGGTTCTCGACGTCGCCGATTCGGCCGCAACCGCCGACTGGGTTCTGGTTTCCGACAAAATCGCACCCCTTGAGCGCGTCTTCGCCAATGCCGGCGTTTCAACTGGCTTCGAATCGCCCGACAACGTGCGGAACACCTTCGCCATCAATATCGGCGGAACGGTGAACACCGTCCTGCCCGCGCTCGAACTCTTCCGGAACCGGCGAACGGGACACCGGCAAATCGTCCTCACCGCGTCAATCGCGGGCTACGGACCGCTTCGGGCGTGCCCCTCCTATTCCGCGACGAAGAGTTGCGTGAAGACGTGGGGACTCGCCCTGCGCGAGCAGTTCGCCGCGCACGGAATCTGGGTCTCCGTCGTTTGCCCCGGATTCGTTCGGTCGCGCATTACGGACGCGAACACCTGCCCCATGCCCTTCTTCATGGAGGCGGACCGCGCCGCCGAAATCATCCTGAGGCGCGTCGAGCGCAACGTCGGTCTCATCGCCTTCCCCTGGCCAATGCGCCTCGCCAGCTGGTGGCTTTCGATCCTTCCCTTTCGGCTCAACGAACTCCTGAACCGCCTTCTTCCGCGCAAGGCATAGTATGGTATAATACGCGGCGAAGATGAAAAGAAGACGGATAGGATTCATAGTGCTGTGGATTATCCTGACGGCGGCCTTGCCGGGTTGCCGAATCGGGCTTTACGAGGCGACGGAGCCGGTGAAAAGCCGGGTCATCGAGGTCTGTTCGGGCGATCGGTGGACTTTTCGGCTGGACGAGAACCTGACGACGGGCTACGAATGGACGGCGGCGTGCGCGGACAGTTGCGTGGACGTGACGATCGGCCATCGCGGGCCGGCGAACGGCGAAGGGCTTCTCGGTGCGCCGGGGCAGGCGGTCGTGACGGTGCGCATCAAGAACGGCTTTGCAGGGCCTTCCGAACTGCGACTGAAATACAGGCGAAGCTGGTCGGACGAAGTCGCCCGCGACATTACAATCGTATTCTACCGCAAGACGGGCGACCACGCCCCGTGGAAGTGAGTTCGCATGAGTGATTTCCTGATGTCGCTGAGGGATGTCTCCCTCGCTTTCGGCGGGCCGGCCGTGCTGGACGGCGTTTCAATTTCGATTTCAAAGGGTCTCCGCGCCGCCCTGACGGGACGCAACGGCGAGGGGAAGTCCACGCTGATGAAGGTGATTGCGGGCGAACTCGAGCCGGACGGCGGTGAAATCGTCCGCGCACCCGGTCTGCGCACGGTTTATGTCTCGCAGGAAGTGCCGCACGACCGGCCGGGCGATGCGGCGTTCAATGCGCTTTCGGGCGGCGGTCGTCGGCGCAAGATACTGGAGGAAGCCCTGCTTTCCCGTCCCGACCTTCTGCTTCTTGATGAGCCGACGAACCATCTGGACGTGGCGGCCATCGACTGGCTGGAGGGCTTTCTGCGGCGGAGCCGTGAAATGGCCGTCCTCATCGTCACACACGACCGCCGCTTCCTGAAGCGGGTGGCGACGAAGATCTTCGACCTTGACCGCGGCGAACTGTCGGGATGGGAGTGCGACTATGCGACGTTCGTGAAGCGCAAGGCCGAACTGCTCGCGGACGAGGCCGTCTACTGGGAGCGCAAGTCGAAGAAACTCGCGCAGGAGGAGGCGTGGATTCGGCGCGGGGTGAAGGCGCGCACGACGCGCAACGAGGGGCGTGTCGCCGCGCTCGTGAAGTTGCGCGAAGAGTTCGCGGCGCGGCGGAAGTCCGCCGGCTCGGCGACGCTCAAACTCGACACGGCCGCGCCCGGCGGCGTGCGCGTGCTGAAAATCGAGAACCTCGGCTTCTCCTATGACGGAGTGAAACCCGTCGTGTCGGGCTTCACGGCGGACGTCCTGCGCGGCGAACGGGTGGGCATCCTCGGCGGCAACGGGGTCGGGAAGACGACGCTCCTCAAACTCCTGACGGGTTCTCTTCGCCCGACGGAGGGTCGCGTGACCATCGGTACGAATGTCGAGATGGCGTTCTTCGACCAACTTCGCTCGGAGTTGAAGTTCGACCTTTCCGTGAAGGAGAACGTGGCGAGCGACCGCGATGAAGTGGTCGTCGGCGGCGTGAAGAAGCACGTCTACTCGTATCTTGCGGACTTCCTCTTCACGCCCGAACGGTGTCGCACCCCCGTGAAGGCGCTGTCGGGCGGCGAACGCGCGCGCCTTCTTCTCGCCAAACTCTTCATGCGCCCCGCCAACCTGCTCGTCATGGACGAGCCGACGAACGACCTCGACATCGAGACGCTTGAACTCCTCGAAGAGCAACTGCTCGCCTATTCGGGGACGCTCCTGCTCGTCTCGCACGATCGGGAGTTTCTCGACAACGTTGTCACCTCGACGTTCGTGCTGGAAGGCGACGCCACGGTGAAGTGCTATCCCGGCGGCTACGAGGACTATCTGCGGCAGCGTCCGACTTCCGTGAAAGCAGAGCCAAAAAACGCAAAGTCTGCCGAAACCGCCGCGCCGAACGCGGCAAACGGGAAGCCGCGCAAACTTTCGTATGGCGAGAAGCGCGAACTCGACGCGCTACCCGAGAAGATTGATGCACTTGAGAAGGAAGTCGCCGCGCTCCATGCGGCGCTTGCCGACGGCTCGCTCTACCGTACGGACCCGAAGAAGGCGCAGGCTCTTGCGGTGCGTACGCCCCTTGCGGAAGCCGAACTGGATGCGGCGGTCGAGCGGTGGGCCGAACTCGGCGAGCGTGCGGGGCTTTAGCCGTGCGCCGCGCCGCGTCAGCGAATCCGAATGCGGAAAGGCTTGGGCGGCATCGTCTCGGAATCGGACGCGGTCGAGTCGTCCGAGTCGTCCGTTTTCGCCGCGTCGGTCTCCGCCTGTTGCGACGGTTCGTCTGCCGCCGCAGTTTGCGCCGTCGCCGTCGCGGCGTTCGTCTGGGGCGCAACGACGGGAAACGGGCGCGGCTTTGCGACGACTTCAATGGCGGGTGCGGCGACGGTTTCCACCCCCGCCGCGCCGTCGAACAGGTCGTGCGGAATCCACCCCGCCGTCCATGCGGCGTAAGTCATGGTTGAAAGGAGGAAGAGTGCGATTGCGGCGATCGTGCGCGGACGGCGCATTTCCTGCACGAGTTTTCCCTGCAGAACCTTCCGCGCATAGTGAAGCCGCGCCTTTACCGTGCCGACCGGTACGCGCAGAACCTTCGCGACCTGGGCAATCGGCTGATCCATCAGGTAGTGGAGCACGACGGCCTCGCGCAAGTCGTTCGGGAGCGCGTTCACCGCTCGGCGCAGGAATTCGTCGTCGCTCTTCGAGAGAATGTCCTCAACGGTCGAGGAATCGGCCTTGCCGAGCGAGGCTTCCATATCCGCAGGGTCGAACGCCACAATGGCGTTCGCCGCCTTCAGGTCGAGGTCGTTCTTCCGCAGATTGCGCATGATCTGCCGCATCCAGTCGATGACGCGCCCCTTGCTCTCGTCAAAGAAGGCAATCTTCCGAATGGCGCGGTCGAGCGTTCGAATCGTCAGGTCTTCCGCATCCGACTGGTTGCCGAGGCAAAGTTGCAGGGCCTCGGAATAGAGCGAAGACCGATATTCCGCGAAGAGCCGGAAGGCCCCGCGGTTGAGATCGTCCTTGATGTCCTGTGCTACGCCCATTCTTCCACATCCTAATACAGGCGGACGGCACAAAAGGTTGGCACGTTTTTGCCGCGTCTGCCTGGCTCAGAGGCGAACAAGCGCAACGGCAACCGCCGCGAGCAGGAGGACGAACGCCAGGAGCCTCCGCCCGGACGAGACCCTTTCGCCCCGGTCTGCCGCGCTCGGCTTCGCGTCAAGCGTCCGCTTCAGCCCCCGCAGGACGAGCGGAAGCCGTCCCCTTGGCGTGCAAACCGCCGCCGCGGCGCACAAAAGCACCACGACGGCGATGACCCGTATCAGTTCGGTCAAGGATAGACTCCCTTAGCCGTTCTTCTTCTCGAAGTCCTTCATGAACGCGACGAGCGCATCCACGCCCTCCATCGGGAAGGCGTTGTAGATCGAGGCGCGCAGGCCGCCGACCGAGCGGTGTCCCTTCAGCGAGGACATGCCGAGCGCCTTGGCCTCGTCGATGAACTTCTTCTCGAGTTCCTCGTTGTTGCCGTGGATTCGCCAGGTCACGTTCATGTTCGAGCGGAACTCCCTGAGGGCCGTCCCCGTCCAGAAGTCGCTCGAGTCAATCGCATCGTAAATCTTCTTCGCCTTTGCCGCGTTGAGTTTAAAGAGGTTCTCCTTGCCCATCTTCTTCACCCACTTCATCGTCTCGCCGAAGATGTAGATTCCCCAGGTCGGCGGCGTGTTGTAGAGCGAGTCGTTATCCACGTACGTGCGATACTGGAGCATCGTCGGGATCTTCGGGCAGCCTTTCTCGGCGAGTTCCTTGCGGATTGCGACAACCGCCATGCCGGACGGGCCGAGGTTCTTCTGTGCACCGGCGTAGAACATATCGAACTGGTTGTAGTCGCGCTCGCAGCTGAGGATGTCGGACGACATGTCGCAGATCAGCGGGCCGTTCACCTTCGGGAACTCCTTGAGTTCCGCGCCCGCAATCGTCTCGTTCGAGCAGATGTGGCAGTAAGCCGCGCCATCCGTCCACTTCCATTCGTCGGCACGCGGCATTCGCGTCGGAATGTCCTTTGCGCAGTCGGCGGAGACGTTGCACTTCACGCCGCGCAGTTCGGCGACTTTCTCGCCCTCCTTGAGCGCCTTTCCCGACCACGTGCCCTGCTTCGCGTAATCCGCGTTCTTCCCCTGTCCGAGAAAGTTCATCGGAATCATGGCGAACTGCATCGACGCGCCGCCCTGGATGAAGCAGACCGACCATTCGTCGCCGAGTCCGCAGAGTTCCTTGAACGTGGCGATTGCCTCCTGGTGGATGGCGTCGTAGGTCTTGCCGCGATGGGACATTTCCATCACCGACATTCCCGTTCCCTTGTAATCGACGAGATTCTGCTGCGCCTCCTGAAGGACCTCGAGCGGCAGGGCCGCCGGACCCGCTGAGAAGTTGTATGCACGCGACATTTCTATTCTTTCCTTTCCTTTTACATTAATTATCTGTTGACAAATGGCTTTGCTTCGTCAGGCCGCCGACCCGGTTCCGTTCCGTTCGGTCGGCAGTCCCCACGATTCGAGTTTCGAGGCGATCCAGTCGAACGAGGCCTCGTGCATTTCGCGGGACTTTCCGCAGGGAATCACCGGCCCGCAGGCGCATCGGACGTCACGCGAGGTATCGACCGTGCCGAAGTCCTTGAACACGCCCCTGAGCCAGCCGCGTTCGCGCGTCGGCATGCACCGCGAATCGACGGCGATCGGCACGATCGGACACCTCGCCCGCTCCGCCAGCTTCGCACCGATGGACGAGAAATGTGCGCGGGCGAACACCTTCTGCCGCGACCCCTGGGGGAAGATGAGGAAACTGTTGCCTTCGCCGATTCGCGTCGTGCCGACCTTCAGCAGCGTCATCAGGTCTTCGCGCGGATTCTTTCGCCCGATTGGCACGATGCCCATGTGCGCGGCGGCGCGTTCGAGCGCGGGCAGGTGCGCGAGCGAGGCCTTCGTCACCACGTTGAACGGGCCGTACGAAAGCAGAACCGGCGGAAGGAAGATCGTCTCGTAGGTGGACATGTGGTTGCAGAGGTACATCACGGGGCCGTCGTACGACTGTCGGCTCTTCCACCCCTCGAGAATGACGTTCATGCCAAGTTTCTCGGCGACCTGCACGGTCGAGAAACAGAATCGCGCCCACTTGTCGGTCGTCAGTCGGTGGCACGCCTCCCAGACCGCACACATCGGAAAGACACGCGACACGGCCATCGCGAAGCGAAACGTCGTCCACGCACCCTGCCGCGCACGTTTCGCCGCCCGATGGTCGTCCGCCGTGCGATAGCCGCCCGTCTCCAGCAGCTCGCGGCGAAAACTTTCCATATCGGTCTTAACCATTGCGGGTTATTATACCAAAACCGCACACTTCGTGTCAAAGAGCCAACATCTGCCGGAGTTTACCCGTTCTCGGCGCGGCGGTTTTAGACAGGATTGACAGGATTGGGCGCGTCGGTCGGACAGGAAGGGTTCGCCGCGCCGAAAGAGAGGGCGACTTTCGTCGGCCGTTCAGTGTGTTTAGTGGTAAAACTCGCCCCGCCCGGCGGTTTCGACCACTGAACACACAGAAGCCGCTTCGCGGCACACTGAACACACTGAAAGTCGGCTCGGCCTCCCCCCGATGGCAAGTTCAGTGTATTCTGTGTCGGCCGAAGGCCGTTCAGTGTGTTCAGTGGTAAAATCCGAGCCGCAACCGCGTTCGTGATGCCTGTGTGGTATCCTATATATATAAGGAGTACGGGAAAGCCCGCGTTTGGCCCCTCGGGGAGCGCGGCGAACCCCCTCTCGGAGCGTTGGACTTGTCCATATATGGACTCGGGTGCTGTCCATATATGGACAAACCGTTCTCCATATATGGACAAACGCAAATCCATATATGGACAACTCGTTCTCCATATATGGCCAGCGGTTTCTCCATATATGGATTTTGATTTCTCCATATATGGACTCGGGGGTTGTCCATATATGGATTTCGGTTTCTCCATATATGGACTCGGGGGTTGTCCATATATGGGCTCGGCGGTCGGACAGGAAGGGGTCTTCGCGCCGAAAGTGCGGCGGTCACGCGGGATGCGTGACCCTACCGTATTCGCACGGTCGGGGCGGGTGTCGCGCCCGCCCGCAGGAAGTCTTGCAATTGCCTCCGTGGTCAGAATCGGGCCCCCAGTGAAAAACGAGTAAACTTCAGGCTAATGTCAGGTTGCCTCAGATTTGGTATAATTACATCAACTAGTTGGAAATGTGTAGATTATGGTCGGTAAAGTTTGTGCGATGAAGGATGGCTGTGCGGCGGATGAAAGATTCTTGGAAAAAGTTTCAGCAAAACAGGATTGAGGAATAAGATAATATGCAAGCAGAAACAGACAAGCGAATGGAAACGCCGGTCGTACAGAAGTTGATGACGGAACTCGTCACGCATCAGGAGGTGCTGCGCGCCTTCGTGGGCGCGGCGCTTTCGTGCTTTCCCGACGACATCGACGACGTGGTGCAGAATGCGAACCTTGCGGTAATCCGCCGCGTGGACGACTACGACCCGTCGCGTCCGCTCCTGCCGTGGCTGATTGCGTTTGCGAAGATGCAAATCCTCGCGTTTCGCGCGAAGAAGGGTGCGGAGCGGCTGGTGTTCGGCGAAACGGCGCTTGAGCGGCTCGCCGAAACCTACGCGGCGTGCGATTCGACCGACCTGCCGGTGATGACGCGGCTTGCAATCTGCAAGCGCAAACTTGACGAGGAAACGCTGAAAATGCTGGAAGAACGGTACGGGGACGACCGGAAGCCCCGCGAGATGGCGAAACTTCACAAGACGACTTCACGGGAAATCCGCAACCGCCTCACGTATGCGCGGCGGAAACTGGCGGAATGCATCATGCGGCTCTGCCGGATTTCCGAGAGTTCGTTCGAGCGCGACTTCGGGGACGCGACCGAACTCGAGGGCCTGATGTCCAGGGCGCTGGACGGGAACGAGGGGATCGGGGCGCGGCGAAAGGTGGTCGAATGTGCGGCGAAGTCGCCCGAAAGGTTGCGCGAATACGGCGAACTTGCCCTCGTGGACGCCCTACTCAAAAGTCAGTACGCGGCGCGAAGGGCGAAGTCCACCGCCGAATCGCGGGCGACCGGTGGCGCGTTTGAGCCGCCGTGCGGTCGCTCCGGCGGCTGGCTGAAAGCGGCGGGCTGGGGACTTGCGGCGGCCGGGCTGACCGCCTTTGCCGCGGCGACGGGATACGTTTACTACGAAAAAACACAAGCGAAAGAAGGTGGGCAAATGAATACAGTTGTCAAGACGGCGATGGTCGCCGCGGCGACTCTTGCGCAGACGTTCGACCTGTCGGCGGACGTGAAGACATGGACGGGCGGGAGCGGAACGTGGCAGACGGCCGCCTGCTGGAGTCCGGAAGGCGTGCCGGCGGCGGGGGATGCCGTCGTCATCGATTCCGGTGCGTGCGAATACGTCCCGGGCGGCGACCTCACGATCGACGCGGACGGCTCCCTGACGCTGACCGGCGGGAGTTTCCGCCAGTCTGGCGGCAACGCCTGGATGCAGGTGAGCGGGACGATTACGGTCGGGTCTGGCGCGGCGTTCGACATGGGAACCGCCGGACAGATGAACCTCAACGGCACGGCGAAACTGACCATCGGCGAAGGCGGCTCGTTTACGGCGACGGCGTTCAACATGGCGAACGGCGCGACGATGGAGATCGGAGGAACGCTTTCCTTCTCGGAACAGAAGACCTTTGCGCTTGCGGACGGCGTGAGCCTGTGCGGCGGAACGCTTGCGAACGTGAACGAACTCCAGTGGAGCACGCCCCGGGAGATTGCGGGCAGCATCTCGGCGGTCAAGCTCGCCGCGCAGGCTTCGGGCGTTGCGCTGACGGTGGGCGACGGCACGATCACGCTTTCGGCGGCCTTGGCGGACGCCGTGTGGCAGGGCGGCACCTCCTACGTGAACGTGAAGACGGGGGCGACGACGGAGTTCGTCTTCACCCATGCCGAGGCGACGACGGAGGCGGTCTACTCGACGCTCTTCGCCGGGGAGAACCCGAAGATCCGCTACGGCGGCGAGACCTTCGCCGACGAGGCGGCGTTCCTCGGGCGGTTCGAGGTGTCGGGCGAGACGGGCGACGTGCACGTGAAGGCGATCGCCCTCGCCGACGACCACATGCTCTTCGACGGCGCGGCGACGGTCGCGCAGGGGGCGGGCAACGCGCTTACCTTCGGCGTGACGGTGCAGAAGGCGGGCGTCCCGGCGGGTGCGCTCTACCTCCTCTATGGCACGGCGGACGGCGGCAGTTCGTTCGACGGCTGGACGGAATCGGTGCAGATTGCCGCGTCCGCGACGGACGAGACGGCGTACGAGAAGACGCTGGAAGTTGCGCCGAACAAAGTCGTCTACTACGTCTTCGCGCTCTCGAACGAGACGGAGACCGTCTTCAGCAAGACCTCGCCGAAGGCGATGGTGGCGGGCGACGCGGCGAATCTCTTCCTCGGCACGGTTTCGGCGGATGCGGGCGACGCGGCGAACTGGTCGCGCGGGCGCGTCCCGACGGCGACGGACACGGTGGTGTTCCTGCGCGACCTCGCGGCGAACGACCTCTCGTGGCCGGCGAACCTGACGGCCGTCGGCGGCTGGCTTCAGCCGGCGGGCGAGGCGACGGGTTACGTCACCTTCGCGCTCACGACGAATGCGCCGCTCCGAATTGCGGGCGACGCGCTCCTCGACGGCGGCGTGTGGACGCACGAGGGTTCGGGCGAAGCGGGCGCGGAGCCGACGGCGGCGGTCGCGGTGTCGGTCGGCGGCGACCTGCGCGTGGCGGAAGGCGTCCAGGTCACGGCGGGAAGCGGCGAACTGAACAAGCCCGAGAAGCGGACGCGCGGCTGGTATCTCGGCGGTCCCGGCTACAAGGGCGGCACGGGGGCTTCCTACGGCGGCGAGGGCGCGACGAACGACGTCGTCTACGGCAGCGTGTTCGAGCCGATGGAATACGGCTCGTCCGGCACGGGCGACAGCACCAGTTACGCCGGCGGCGGACTCGTCTGGCTTTCGGTGCTCGGCCGGGCGCAGGTGAATGGCGAGATTTCCTCACGCGGCTATGCGTGGAACGGCTCGAACGGCGGCTCGACGGGCGGCAGCCTGAACCTGCGCTTCGGGTCGCTCGACGGCTCGGGCGTGATTTCCGCAGACGCGGGAAAGATCGACGCGCTGACCTTCGACTCCGTCCACGGTTCGGGTTCGGGCGGACGCATCGCCGTGCGCCTGACGGATGCGGATTCGGACTTCACCCTCTTTACCGGCTCGATTACGGCCTACGGCAACCGCGGCCGGAACGCGACGGACGAACTTTCCGCCGTGCCGTGTTCGGCGGCGGGTACGGTTTTCCTCGCGACGGGTGCGGAAACGGCACTCGACGGCGGTGAAATCGTCGTCGCGAACGGCGAGCTGACGAACGGTGACGCGACCGCGCCGGGACCGCGAACCCGTGCGACGCTTCTGCCGGGGAACGGCCCGCGATGCGACGGCGCGTCGCGGTTCCGCCGCGCACGCCTGACGGTGCGTGACTTCGGGCGGGCGAAGTTGACTGCGTCGTTCCGCGTGAACAGCCTTTCCCTTGAAGGCGGAAACGCCGTGCTCGACCTGAACGGCGAGACGCTGACCGCGCAATCTCTCTTCGTGAACGGCAAGGAAATGCGCCGCGGAACTTACACCGCCGCGCAGTTCGACGGATGCGTGACGGGCGAAGGGTCGATCGTCGTCGGCGAACAGGGCTTCAGAATCATCATCCGATAAGACGGAAAATCATGTACGGACTTCAACTTTTGTCGGCGGTTGCGCTGACGACATTCGGGTTCTCGGCTTTTGCGGGGACGGTGCGCCTCGTCGGACACGCGGGGAATTGGACGCTTCAAAGGGACGGCAAGCCCTACTTCATCAAGGGGGCGGGCGGCGGCGCCGACAAGACCGCGCTCAGGAAGATCGGCGGCAACGGTTTCCGCACGTGGGGTGCGGACGACATCGACGCGCAACTTGCGACGGCGAAGGCGAACGGTCTCACGGTGATGTGCGGCTTCTGGCTCGGCCACGCCGAGCACGGCTTCGACTACACGAACGCATCCGTGCTGGAATCGACGCGGCGCGACGTGCTGGCGACGGTGCGGCGGGTGAAGGATCATCCGAACCTGCTTTGCTGGGCGCTCGGAAACGAAATGGAGATGAACAATCCGCACAAGACGGAAATGTGGAAGTTCGTCAACGCCCTCGCCCGCGAGGTGAAGTCCGTCGATCCGAATCATCCCGTGACGACTGTCGTCGCGGAAATCCCCGACGAGACGCTGGAGGCATTCAGGACGCTCTGCCCCGACATCGACTTCTTCGGCATCAACAGCTATGGCGGCGCGGCGAGCGTCGGCGAACGGTGGCGCAAGGCGGGGATGACGAAGCCCTACGTGATAACCGAATACGGTGCGCACGGCAGTTGGGAAAGCCCGAAGAACGCCTGGGGTCTCGCGCTCGAGCCGACGAGCACGGAAAAGGGCCGCGAGTTCGCCGTAGCGTATGCGAAGAGCGTCGAGGCCGAGCGCGGCAAGTTCTGTCTCGGCAGTTATGCGTTCACGTGGGGGTGGAAGGTCGAGTCCACGCCGACATGGCACGGAATGCTGCTCCCGGACATGACGCGGCTTGCGAGCGTCGAGGCGGTGCAGAAGGCGTGGGGCGAGACGAAGGTCGCGAACCGCTGTCCGACGACGGGCGAGATGGTCGTTTCGGCCGACGACCTCACGGACGCGGCGACACCCGTCGAGGCCGCCATTGAGGCCGCCGACCCCGACGGCGACGCGCTTACCTACCGCTGGGAACTCGTCAGCGACACGGGCGACTACGACACGATTGGGACGGGCCTGCCCGTTCCCGACGGCTGGGCGGGCGCGGTCGTGAAGGGGCAGGGAACGCCGAGGGCGACGGTGAAACTGCCGGGTGGCGGAACCTACCTCCTCTATTGCTACGTCTTCGACGGGAAGGGGAACGCCGCGTATGCGAACCGACCGATTCGGGCGAAGGGCGCCGAGCCGAGGCGCGTGCTGAAGCCTGTCGCGATGCCGTATGCCGTCTACGTGGACGGTGCGCCGCGAAAGTGGTATCCGTCGGGCTACATGGGTCATTCCCGTGCGCTGAAGGTGGACGAGAAGTGCCGCGAGAATCCCCGTTCGGGCGAGACCTGCATGAAGATCGACTATCTCGACCACTACGGCTGGGCGGGCATCTTCTGGCAGGACCCGCCGAACGACTGGGGCGAGAAGTCCGGCGGAGCGAACCTCTCGAATGCGCGGACGCTCGTCTTTTGGGCGCGTGGCGCGAAGGGCGGCGAGAAGGTGGACTTCTTCATGGGGCGTCTCGAAAAGGGCAAATACCACGACACGGCGCAGGCGAAACTCGATGGCGTCGTTCTCAAGAGGGAATGGACGCGCTATCGCATCCCCCTCGACGGTCTCGACCTTTCGACGATCAAGACGGGCTTCGGCTTCTCGTTCGCAAACGAGGGCGACCCGTTCACGTTCTATCTCGACGACATCGAATACGTCGCGGAATAACCGGAGGGAAAGTCAGTACACATGAAATCTGTTTTGTCCGTTGTCGGTGCGGCGATGGCGGGTGCGCTCGCCGCGCAGGAAATCGTCCCCTGCGGGGCGGGTTCCTACGCCTCGTACACGCCGTGGGCGAAGGCGCGGACGGTTGACGGTTCGCGCAAGGGCGACCAGAGCCGGTTCATGCAGAACCGTCCGCTCTACCTGGTTCGCAAGTCCGGCGAGCCGATCCCGACGAACGACTGGTGGACGGATGCGCTCGTCGAACGCTGGACGGGCAACCTCTGGAGTTATCCCGCCCTCGTGCGGGCTTCGGCTCAGGGCGTGAGCGTGGCGTTTCCGAGTTATTGGATTGACGACGGCACGGAGATGAAGGCGCGAAGCCGTCTTGTCTGCGGAGCGCCCGCGTTCAATCCGAGCGCGGCGAACGTGGCGGATTGGCACGACTGGGACGTGGAACTCCTCCTGCCGGACGGCGAGGCGAAGGCGATGCGGGCGACGCTCGTGCACGGTTCGCCTTTCACATGGGTCGAATACGAGGGGCTGGACGCGACGCTCAAGGTCGAGAGCGAAGGCGCGGTTTCGGTCGAGCGGCTTGCGGAGGAGAACGCCGTCGTCGTGAAGGCGGGCGACGACTTCTACGGCGTGTGGCATCCGGCGAAGACGCGGGTCGCGGAACGGGCGGACGGAACGCTCGCCTTCACCTTCCCCGGCGGGAAGAAGAAGGGATGGCTCGCGGTCGGCCTTCTGCCGAACCGCTCGGCGTTCGCCGCGCTCGCGCCGTTCGCCGCCGCCATCGTCCGATCGACGCGCGTGGACTGGGCGTATGACGAACGGACGGCGGAACTCACGACGACGTGGCGCGTGGAGACGGAGGATCTGCACGGCAAAACCGCCGCGCCAACGGCGTTGCAGGGCTTTCAGCCGCACCACCTGAAGCGCACCGTCCCGAAGTTCAAGGTAATGGAGGGCCTCGTCTGGCAGACGCCGCGTGGCAGGCAGCGCGTGGCGAAGGGGAACGAACTCTCAATCGTCTACACCTTCCCCGGCATGCTGCCGCATTGGGCGGCCCCGCAGGCGCACGACTTCGCCGAAGCCCCCTACGATGCGGTGCTGTTCAAACGGCTGCTCGACGACTACGCCGAACGCGGCAATTTCGGCGGCGACACCTACTGGGGCGGCAAGGGACTCCTGCAGATGTCCCTCGCGATGATGGCGGCACGCGGGACGGGTGATGCGGCGACATTCCAGAAGGCGCACGACCGTCTGCGGGCACAGTTCGAGGACTGGCTCACGTGGACGCCCGGAGAGGAACGCTTCTACTTCTCCTATGTGCCGCGCTGGGGCGGGCTTGTCGGCGAATCGACGAGCTACGATTCAGAGACCTTCAACGACCACCACTTCCATTACGGCTACTTCACCTATTCGGGCGCACTCCTCTGTCTCGTGGATGCGGACTTCCGCGAGAAGTTCGGGCCGATGCTGCGGCTCATTGCGAGCGACTACGCGAACTGGCGGCGCGACGAGAGGCGCTTCCCGTTCTTCCGCACGTTCGACCCGTGGGCGGGGCACTCCTTCGCCGGGGGGCTTGGCGACGGCAACGGCAACGGACAGGAGTCCTCCTCCGAGGCGATGCAGGGCTGGGGCGGCCTCTATCTGCTCGGACTCGCGCTCGGCGACCGCGAGATGCGCGACGCGGGCATCTTTGGCTGGGTGTCGGAGGCGCACGGCACGGCGGAATACTGGTTCGACCGCGACCGCGAGAACATCGATTACACGAAGTTCAAACACCCCTACAACTCGAACCTCACCTGCCATGGCGTCGGCTGGTGGACGTATTTTAGCGGCGATCCCGTGTGGATGCACTCCATCCAGTGGCTGCCGAACACGCCCGCGCTCGACTACCTGAGCGAAGACCGCAAGTTCGCCGCGTGGGACTATGCGACGATGTGGAAGACGAAGGAGGTTTCGGGCTGGGAGAAGGAACTCGGCGACGCCTCGCTCGGGAACGTACTCCTCAGTTATCTCCAGCGGAGCGATCCGGAGGCGGCGGCGCGCATTTTCGCCGCACTCGCGAAGGCTGATCGCGGGGTCGTGAAGAATGCCGACACGGGTCATCTCACCTACTGGGCGATTCACAGCCACCTCGCCTACGGCGACCTCGACTTCGGCGTACGGGCCGACTATCCCTGCGCACGCGCCTTCGTCAGGAACGGGAAGCGGACGCTGATGGCCTACAACGCCGGAAGCGAGCCGCGCACCGTACGCTTCTTCGACGCGGCGGGCGAAACAGTCGGGACGCTCCGCGCCGAACCCGGCCGGCTCACGGTGGGCGGCGCACGGACGAAGCACGCGGCTGTTCGGGAGCCGAAGCTGGCGATTGCGAAGCCCGCGCCAGTCGCGCCCGCCCCAGAGGCGGAAATCGTCGCCGACCGCGCCGTCCTGAAGGAGGGCGAGGCGACGCGCCTCGCCCTGCGCACGGCGAAGGGCGCGGACGCGGCGGGCGTGAAGTGGACGAGCGCGGACGGAACGTTTGACCGCAGGGGAAACTTCACGCCGCGCACGAACGGCTTCGCCACGGTGACGGCGCGGACGGACTCGCTGGAAGTCTCGCGGCGGTTTCCCGTCGAGGAGGCGTTGCGCGTCACGAAACTCGTCATCGCGCCGGACGCGGCGGAGTGCATCGTCGGCGAACCCCTGAAACTTTCGGTTGAGGCACTTGACCAGTTCGGTGGGCGGATGCGCCTCAAGGGCGCGACGGTCGAACTTTCTGACTCCAGGAATGCGGAGTTTGGGCGCACCGGGTTCACTGCGCGGAAGGCGGGGACGTACACGCTCTCCGTCACCTTGCAGGGCAAAAAGTCAATCGCGACAATCGTTGCGAAGAACCTCGCGGACGTCAACCTCGCGCGGCTTGCCACGGTGACGGCGAGCGGCGAGGAGAACGGCGGCTTGCTTGCGGCGTATGCGGTCGATGGCGACCCGAAGACGCGCTGGGGGTCGTTGCACCGCGACGGCGAGTGGCTTCAACTGGATTTCGGACGGCCCCGGACGGTCTCGCGGGCGACGATTCGCTGGGAGCACGCCCATGCGCGGCGCTATCGAATCGAAACCTCGGACGACGGCGAGAAGTGGACGTCCGCAGTCGAAAACCACGCGGTTTCCAATCCCGCGAACGACGCGGTGGCGTGGCGTCCCGTTTCGGCCCGCTACCTGCGTCTCACGGGACTCGAACGCAATACGGATTACGGAATCTCCATCTTCGAACTTGACATTCGGTGAAGAAGAACGCTCACGGTGATTTATGATATAATGTGAGCCGCTCCGTGCGGGTTTGAGGCACGGGGTAAGTCAAGAAAGGACAAAGCAGATGGAAATGACGCGCAGAGGTTTCTTTGGTTCGGCCGTTGCGGCCGGGGCGGTTTCGCTTGTCGGCGGATGCCGCACGACGGCCGGGGTGGCGGCGGGCGGCAAGGTTCATCCCGGCTTCAAGTTCGGCATGGCGGGGTTCACGATGTGCCGCAAGCAGCTGGTGGAAATGCTCGATATCCTCAAGAAGGTGGATATCCACTACCTTTGCGTGAAGGACTTCCATCTGCCGCTGTCGGCGACGGATGCGGAGATGGCGGCGTTCCGTGCGAAGTGCGCCGACGCGGATGTCGTGCCGTATGCCGTCGGGCCGATTTACATGAAGGACGAGGCCTTTGCGCGGAAGGCGTTCGAGTATGCGAAGCGGCTCGGCGTGAAGACCGTCGTCGGCGTGCCGTACGAGCCGACGGATGAGAAGGACTCCTGGAACAAGCGCAGGGGTTCGCGTAAACTCCTCCTCACCATCGACAAGTTGGTCAAGGAGTTCGACATCCGCTACGCGATTCACAACCACGGGCCGGATTCGCCGGATATGTTCCCGTCGGTCGCGTCCGGCTGGGAACTCATCCACGACCTCGACCCGCGCATCGGCTTCTGCATGGACGTGGGCTGGGAATACGGGTGCGGCGTCGATCCCGTGGAGACGATTCACAAGCATGCGGACCGCATCTTCGACATGCACATCAAGAACTTTGAGATTGGCAAGCGCAACGGCGCGGCGATTCCGCTTCCACGCGGCAAAATCGACTACGTGCGCGTGATTCGCGCCCTGATGGACATCGGCTACTCGAACGTGTGCTCGCTTGAATACGAGAAGGACTTCGAGGACAACCTCGCGCCCGTCGCCGAATGCGTCGGCTACTGGCGCGGCGTCGTGGACGCCCTTTCTCGTTGAAACGCACTTGCAAATAAGGAGAACGAACGATGAAGCACTGTTTGCTGACCCTTTTCGCCGTCGCGGCGGTTGCGACGGTTCACGCGGAGCGGACGCTCGCGCCGTGGCGCGACCCGACCGTCTTTGAGATCAACCGCCTGCCGGCCCGCGCAATCGCCGTGCCGTGCGAGAGCGAGGAACTCGCGCTTGAAATCGCACGCGGGGAAAAGCCCCGCACGGAGTCGAAGTGGCTCGAATCCCTGAACGGCACGTGGGACTTCAAGTGGAAACACAACATCACGGTGACCGAGTGGGAGAAGTCGGGCGAAATTGCCGTGCCCGGCTGCTGGCAGCTGCAGGGCGACTACGACCCCGCGCTCTACACGAACATCCGCTACCCGATCGCCGGCTACGTGAACGGCGACCCGATGACCGAGCCGCCGAAGGAGTTCACGAGCTGGAAGTTCCGCAACCCCGTCGGACTCTACTCGCGAACCTTCACCCTGCCGAAGGATTGGAAGAACCGCCGCACGGTGATTCACTTCGGCGGCGTGTCGTCCGCCATGTTCGTCCGCCTGAACGGCAAGTCCGTCGGCTATTCGGAAGACAGCCGCCTTCCGGCCGAGTTCGACCTCAC
The DNA here is from genome assembly GCA_963588415.1 of Faecalibacterium sp. CAG:74. Taxonomy (GTDB): domain Bacteria; phylum Verrucomicrobiota; class Kiritimatiellia; order RFP12; family UBA1067; genus UBA1067. The sequence goes on along the minus strand of CAVAHB010000127.1, from coordinate 17,765 downwards.
GCCCTATCTTGCGGAGGGCGAGAACGCCCTCGAGGTCGAGGTGCTCAAGCACTGCGACGGCTCATTCCTCGAAGACCAGGACTTCTGGCGGCTTTCGGGCATCTTCCGCGACGTCTGGCTTGTTTCCGAACTGCAAAACGCCGCGAAAGACCTGATTGCAGAAGCGACGCTCTCGGACGACTACGGGACGGGTCGGCTCGTTGTGCGCGACGAGAACGGCGACGTGCTTTTCGAGAAGGCCTACGCGAACCCGAAACTGTGGGACGTCGGCCAGCCGAACATGTATTACGAGGTCGTGCCGATTCGGGAGAAGACGTGGTGGTTTCCGAAGACGGACTACCGGGCGGTGGCGTTCGGCTTCCGCAAAGTTGAAATCAGGGATGCCGTCGTTTACCTGAATGGCAAGCGGTTGCTGATTCACGGCGTGAACCGACACGAGATGGAGCCGGGAACGGGCTACACGGTGACGCTGGAGGGGATGAAGAAGGATCTCGCCATTTACCGCGACCTCAACATCAACGCCACGCGCACCTGCCACTACCCGAACGACCCGACGTGGTATGAACTCTGCGACCGCGCCGGCATTCTCGTCTGCTGCGAGGCGAACGTCGAGGCGCACGGCGTGAAGGACTTCTACGGACGGGGCGGCGATGCCCTGCCGAAAAACCCGCTCTACCACGATTCGATCGTCAGTCGCGGCGTGAACATGGTGAAGACCTTCCGCAACCACCCCTCGATCGTCTTCTGGTCGCTCGGCAACGAATCAGGCGACGGCCCGGCGATGGCCGCCGAATACAAGGCGATGAAGGCGCTCGATTCGTCGCGCCCGATTCAATACGAAGGGGCGCAGGATACCGACCACAGCGACATCAAGTGTCCGATGTATTGGTCGGCGAAGGCCTCCGAGCGCTATGTCGCCAACAATCCGAAGAAACCCTACATCCTTTGCGAATACGCCCACGCGATGGGCAACTCGACGGGCGGGTTCGCCGATTACTGGAAGTTGGCGGAGAAATATCCCTCCTTCCAGGGCGGCTTCATCTGGGACTTCGTCGATCAGGCTCTCTGGAAAAAGGACGCGCGCGGCAAATGGCTCGCCTACGGCGGCGACTTCGGCGACAGGCCGAACGACGGCAACTTCAACTGCAACGGCTTCATCGATCCGCTGCGCAACTACCATCCGGGCGCGTACGAGGTGAAGGCCGTCTACGGCGGCAAACTCGACCCGACCCCCGCGCCCGCGTTCAAGGCGCGGAAGATTCCCGAAAGTACCGCGCCGTCTGCCGCGAAGGTTTCGGTGAACCTCTGGCGTGCGCCGACCGACAACGATCGCGGCTGGAATATGCCGTCCGTCTGCGCCGTCTGGAAGAAGGCCACCGAAACGCAGACGATGCCCGAGGGCGTGACCTCGAACCTGAGGGTCGCGAAAGTCGCGGATGGCAAAACGCTCGTCGATTTCACCCTCACGGTCGCCGCGACGAACCTCGCGCCGATTCCGCGCGTCGGCGTCACCTTCACGATTCCGAAGGACTTCACGAAGGTGACGTGGACGGGGCGCGGTCCGCACGAGAACTACGCCGACCGCAAGGTCTCGGCCGACTTCGGGACGCATTCGGCGACGGTTGGGCTTGTCAGTGGCTTGGCCGGTACGGACGGCACGATTCACTATCCGGCGGACAGGCTGAACACCGACAACTACGTCGAGCCGGGCGAACAGGGATACCGCACGGACTGCGAGTCGGTCGCGTTCTCGAACGCGGCGGGGAAGACGATTCGCGTGACGGCTCTGAACAGGACCTTCGGTTTCAACGCCTGGCCGTATTCGCAGACGACGCTTGAAAAGGCGAAGCACCAGTGGGATCTTTCGGTTGCGGATGAAATCACCGTCAACGTCGATGCGGTGCAGATGGGCGTCGGCGGCGACGACAGCTGGGGGGCGCGTCCGCACCCTGACGCGATGTTCGGCACGGGCGAATACAAGTTGCAGTTCCTCGTCGAGGGGCTTGAATAGGGAGCGCGCGAATGGTGAAGGAGGGCGTTGAACTCGGCGTCAACCTGGGCGGACTTGAGATGCCGACTCCCGTGGTCACGGCGAGCGGGACTTTCGGATACGGCACGGAGTACGTCGGTGCGCTCGACTACTCGAAACTCGGCGCGATTACAATCAAGGGAATCCGCCTTGAACCGTGGCCGGGGAACGAAATGCCGCGCCACGCCGAGGTCTTCGGCGGACTCGTCAATGCTATCGGCCTTCAGGGTTCGGGCATCGACCACTTTGAGAGCGTCACAGCCCCGTGGTATCAGGAGCAGGCAGGAAGCGTCCCGATGATTGTGAACATCTGGGGCGGCTCGATTGACGAATATGCCGAAGTCGCCCGTCGGCTGACGGCGTTCGCACGGTCGGGACGGGAGGGCGCGGCGACGGTGCGCGCCATTGAATGCAACGTCTCGTGTCCGAACGTGAAGGAGGGCGGGCACACCTTCGGGCAGGACCCGGCCGTGCTGAACCGGCTTGTCGCGGCGGTTCGTGCGAAGACCGACCTGCCGCTCATCGTGAAACTTGCGCCGAACGTTCCCGACATTCGTCCCTATGTGAAGGCGTGCGAGGATGGCGGCGCGGATGCGCTCTCGATGATTAACACGATTCCGGCGATGGTGATTGACGTGGAGAGACGGCGGCCCGTGCTGGCGAACGTGACGGGCGGCCTTTCCGGGCGTGGCGTTCATCCGGCGGCGGTGAAGGTCGTCTACGATGCGCACCGCGCATCGAAACTGCCAATCTTGGCGATGGGCGGTGTTTACGAAGCGAAGGACGCACTTGAGTTTCTGCTCGCGGGTGCGACGGCGGTCGCCGTCGGCACGGCGACATTCTCCGACCCCGGCACGGCGGGGCGGGTGCTGGACGGCATCGTCGATTACTGCCGGCGCCATGCCTTTGTGTCCGTCCGCGACCTGACGGGTGCGCTGGAAGTGTGATATAATACGGGCAATGCGCATTCTGACGCGATACGTTCTTCGTGAATACCTGATTCCGCTCGGCTACTGCCTGTGCGGATTTATTTCGATTTACGTCCTTTTCGAACTCTTCGGTTCGTTTTCGCGCCTGATGGAGGCGAAGTTGCCATTCGGCACGGCGGTCGAGTATTTCTGTGCCTACCTTGCGCCCTACTTCGAGTGGCTCGCGCCGGCCGCGCTGATGCTCGCCGCGCTCTACACGATGTGGAACTTCTGCCGCCACTCGGAACTGATTGCGATGCGGGCGAACGGAATCGGCTTCCTGACGATCGTGCGCCCGATGCTGGCGGTTGCGCTCGGCATGGCGGCGTTCGTGTGGTGGGTGAACGACTGTTACGTGCCGCGTCGGGCGCAGTGGGCCAAGCAGATGAAGGCCTCGAAGTTCAACCTCGCACAGGCCGAGAAGTTCGGCAACATCATCTACCGAAATGCCAGGGACTGGCGCACGTGGACAATCGGCAAGTTCCTTAACGAGGATGCGACGCACCTTGCGGACGTGAAGGTCTCGATTGACCGACCGAACGGCGGTGCGCGGCAGATGACGATTACCGCCCCCGAGGCCTACTATCTCGACGGCGAGTGGTGGTTCAGGAATGCGAAGATCCAGCACTGCAACGCACGCGGCGAGGACGTCGCCTCCGAAACGCCCGAACTGGATGCGCTCCCCCTGCGTTCGTTCGCCGAGTTTCGGGAGCGTCCCGACGACTTCCAGATGCAGAACCGCCCGTGGAACTACAACTCGATTCGCGACCGTCTGCGCTACCTGCGGACGCACAGGGATCTTTCGGAAAAGACGCGGCGGCGGTATGCGTATGACGTGTGGTTGAAGATCCTCTCGCCGTTCGCCTGCCTCGTGATTACGCTCTTCGCGATTCCGGCGGGTATCGCATCGGGTCGGCAGTCCGTCTTCAGGGGTATTCTGGGTGCGCTTGTGATGTTCTTCGGATTCTACGGGCTGACAATCGGGTGCATGATTTGCGCCGATTCGGGGTGGCTGCCGCCGGTTCTCGCGGCGATTCTGCCGAATCTCGTCTTCCTCGCGCTCGGCGTCCGCGCTTTTCACAAACAGCGGTAATATGGTATAATGCGCGTGTTCGGTGATAGTAGGCGGGGTCAGGCGGCACTTGAATACGTCTTGTGCGTCGCGATCTTGCTGGCGGTGGTCGGCGTGATGGGCTATCTCGTCCGGGCCGCGCAGAAGTCGGCGGAACGAACCGAGGAACTCGTCAGGTCGGACTATCCGTAAACCAAAGGCAACTACTAAGAAGGAGAAAAGAACATGATGAAAGCATTGAGAAAAGGTCAGACGATGGTTGAATACATCATCATCGTCTGTTTGATTGCAATCGCGCTAATCTCCGTGTTCACCTACCTGAGCCGCGCAATTGCCAAGAAGACGGCGGGCGCGACGGAAGCCCTCTCTTCGCAGGAAGGGTCGAGCGCGAAGAGCGCGGCGGATTCGATTAGCGAAGACACAATCAAGGATTTGGGCGAATAAGGCCGATGCGCCACGGTCAGGCGATGGTCGAAACGATGCTTGCCGTCGTTTTCGTGACCTTCATCCTGTTCGGGCTACTCCAACTCTCGCACCTGCTGACGGCGCGGATTCTTCTTGACCACGCCGCCGCCCGTGCGGCCCGGGCGAGGGCGGTCGGGTTCAACGACTTCATGTGCCTGAAGTCGGCGCGTGTCGCCATGCTTCCCGTCGCCGGCCGAATGCTCTGGCCGGATGGCGACGCGGCTTTCGCCGAAGTTTCCCGCGTGCCCGACTACCTCAGCGCTGAAAACGAATCCCTCGCACGAGGCATCCTTGAATACGAACGCTGGCAAACGATGGATGTTGCGGTCGAATCGGGGGGCGGCGTTTCCCCGACCGTGGAAGCCGCCATCGGTCTCGACATTCCCCGCCTCTTCTGCTACGGGGACGGGAACGAAAATCCCATCCGCATGGAGGGCGCGGCGGAAATGGAATCGCACTTTCCTCTTTATATGAACGATCAGGGACGGTAGACCGATGAAAGCGCGAACGGGACAGGTTGCAGTCTACTTGGCGGTGACGATTGTCGTCCTCTGCGTGCTTGTGCTCATGAACGTGGATGTCTTCCTCGCCGTCCGCTCGAAGAACCGCGTGCAGAACGGCGGTGACGCGGCGGCTCTCGCGGCGGCTCGCGTTCAGGGTCTGCTGCTGAACGAAATCGGTCGGCTCAACTTCGAACACGTCCGCGCCGCGGCGGCGAACGACGCGGAGAAATGTGCCGAAGTCGTGCTGACCCAGCGGCGCAAGGCCCTGCTCGGCCCGATCGAGGGCCTGCGCAAGGCGAACGAGGCGGCGATGCGCAACGGCATGGAAACGCGGGATGACTTCGCCCGCATCCTGAAGGAGCACGTCGATACGATTCGCACCGTCTACAATGGCGGCACGAACGCGGAGGGCGAGCCGTATCCCGAACCGTGGCCGGGCGCGTGGAACGAATACGCGGCGGAACTGGAGACGGCGGTCTCGGGCGGTCTTGCGGTCGGGCCGGACAACTGCGAGTTCTACGACGCGCAGGGCGGCCACCTGCTTCTCAACCGCAACTTCTACTACGCGATTTCGGGCCGCAACTGGTGCTGGTTCCACTTCAATGCCGAAGGCGTGCTGACGAGTTATCACACCTATCACGACTGGGGTCCGCTTCCCTCGCGGCGCGAGGAATCGATGGAAAACAGCGAGGTCTTCTCCCTTCACCTCAAGGCGTGGACGGGAGCCCTGACGGACGTCTTTTCCCTGAAGCAGATTGCCGCGCTCTCGCAGAAATACGGCGATTCTCCCGTGACGGAGGAGGAACTTCTCCGCTCGCACCTAATCACGAACCGCGAGCAGGTCTGGTTCTTCTACGACACGGGACGCTGGTCGCGGTGGTTCGACGGGCTTCGCCTTTCGGGCGACGACTACGACTTCCCGATTGTCGGCGAGGTAAAGCCCGAGTACAACGTGCGCGGGTGCGCGGCAATTTGCCGGTGTGTTGCCGAAACGCCGTCCGTCTCGGACGACGACTACTCGGAATTCAACTGGACGGCGGCGGCGAAGCCGTTCGGTACGGTCGAGACGGAGGACGGCGAAGGCGTTGTCACCGCGCTCGCCGGCTTCGTCGTGCCGTGCTTCGAGTCCGTGCGGCTTGTGGCGATTGACGCGGTAGGCGGTGAAGATCTGGCGACGGCGGATGTCGGATGGGTTGATCACATCCGCAAGCACCTGCCGGAATATCTGCTGCAAGGCCCTCACGTGGCGGGATGCTTCTACTGCCAGCAACTCTCCACGTGGGAACGCGCCTCCTTCCGCGAGTCGGGCGTCTGGTGGATTCGCATGAACGCGGGTTCGTGCGTACGCGGTTCGGGCGGTGGCGGCAGTCACGGAGGCACGAGCCATGGCCACTGAACGCACGGCGCACCGTCCGGGTCAGGCGATGATTGAACTCGCGCTGGGAATGTTCGCGCTCGCGCTCGTCCTCGCGGCGCTTTTCGGTTTCACTTCCTATATCCTGAGTTCACTCGACATGCAGCGAACCGTCCGCCGCGAGGCGGGCGTGAAGGCCCTGAGCGGCTTCGGAACCGGTTATTCGTCGGCCACGAAGCGCGACACGGTCGAGTTCGAACCGCTGGCCTGTGAATACATCATCGGTTCGGAGCAATTGACCGTGAGGGAGACCGTCGAGATGCCCGCAATGGGCGGACTGTTGCAGAATTGAGGTGAAGAGATGAAGAAGAATCCGTTTGAAGACCGGTTGAACGCCTTCGTTGCGCTGGCGACGCGGAAGAGGTTGGATGCGGTACTCGTTTCGGGTGAAGCGAACTTGCGCTCGCTCACGGGCGTCGTCTGTGACAATGCGACGCTGTTGATTCGGCCATTCGCACGCAAAAGTGCCGCGCTGAAGTTCTACACCGACTTCCGCTACGTGCCGATGGTTCACCGCGTCGCCCCCTGGCTGAAGGTGGGCGACATCCGTCGGGTCGCCTTCGACGCGAAGCGAATCGGGTGCGAATTCGCCGCGCTCTCCCACGCCCGCTTCGAACAACTCCGCACGGCGCACAAGTCGGCGCGGTTCGTGGATGTCTCGGACGACCTGCTCGACCTTCGCGCCGTGAAGACGGCGGACGAGATTGTGCGCCTCCGTGCGGCGGAAGCCCTCGACTGCGCCATCTGGAAGGAGGCGAGTGCCGCCTTCCGTCCCGGTATGACCGAACGCGAAATGGCGCGGCAAATTCAGCACCTCATGATTGAAAAGGGCGAGGGCGAGGCGTTCGAGACCATCGTCTGCATCGGCAGGAACGCGGCGGAATGCCACCACGTTCCCGACGACACGGTGTGGAACGGGCGCGAACCGGTCCTCGTTGACATGGGCGTGAAGTTGGGCGGCTACTGTTCGGATTTGACGCGCAACCTCGTGCCGAAGCGTCCTGCGCCCCTCTACCGCAAGGTCTATGCGCTCGTCGAGCAGGCGAACCGTGCGGCGATTGCGGCGGCAAAGCCCGGCATGACGTGTGGCGAACTGGACGCGGTGGCGCGGCGGATCATCGCCGCCGGCGGTTTCGGAAAGTGTTTCGGCCACGCCCTCGGTCACGGTGTGGGCATTGAAATCCACGAGTCGCCCGTCGCCCGAAAGGGCGGAAAGACCGTGCTGAAGCCCGGTATGCTCGTCACCATCGAGCCGGGAATCTACCTTGAGGACAATCTCGGCGTTCGTATCGAAGACCTGATTCTCATCACCGAGACGGGGTGCGAGCGGCTGTCGTCCGACTGAGAGGAGGGGGAAAGGCGATGAGGGTGTTCGGAATCTTCGTTTTGTGTGCGGTCGCGGCGCTTTTGTCCGCCACGGCTGTGGGTGACGAGGACTGGCAGGCTTTCCTGAAGGTCACGCCGAAGGGCGGCGAAACGACTACCAACAAGCGCGGCGGCGGCCTGATTCGCCCGACGAGCATCACGTCGCGCAGCTCCTCGAAGACGCTGAAGCAGAGCATGAAGTGGCTCGCGGAGGTTCGCTATCGCGGCAAACGCCCGCCCGAGAAGTCCGAACTGCGCGTCTACTACGTCGGCTACCGCGATTCGTCGATGAAGCCGGTAATCCTCAAGTCGGAGAAACACGACCTCACCCTTTCCGAGACGGGAACGTGCAGCCAGGAACTCGTCTCACCGACAACGCGGGTGACGAAGAGCCGGTCGCATTCGACAAGCGGTTCGCGGGGTTTCACGAAGAGTACGTCATCAACACGCGGCGAACGAATCGCCGGGTGCATCGTGCAACTTGTCGCGGACGGGAAGGTCGTCCGCGTATGGACGTCGAATTCGACTTGGGCGAAACTCGCGTGGGAGGACCCCGTGACCGAGGCCGCCTTTTCCCGCAAGTCGAAGAACTCCCTCAACTGAGTTTATTCTTCGCCCCTGTAATCCTGTCAACGAGGGTGCCCCCTGTCTTTTCCTTCGCCATTAGATTGTCATTGGTGGTATTGGGGGCGGGAGGGGCCGGGATGATGAGCCCGGCCAAGCCCCAATCAGCCCTTGTAGGTGACGACGCCCGTGCCGCGGCGGATGACGCCGATCACATTGTAGGGCTGGTGCATCGCCTTCAGGATCTTCGTAGCCTTGTCGAGTTGGGTCTTCGGCAGAATCACGACGAAACCGATGCCCATGTTGAACACGCGGTACATTTCGTCGTGGTCCACCTTGCCCTGACGTTCGATGAACTTGAAGATTGTCGGCACTTCCCAGGCGGTGCGGTCGATCTCGGCGTTCACCGCCTTCGGCAGCACGCGCGGAATGTTGTCCGGAAAGCCGCCGCCCGTGATGTGCGCCATGCCCGTAATCTTGACCTTGCGCTCCATCAGCTTGGCGACCGGCTTGAGGAAACTCCTGTGGACGGCGAGCAGCGCGTCGCCGAACGTCTGGTTTGTCCCCGGCAGCTTATCCTGCGGCGAATACTGGCAGAGGTCGAAAATCACGCGGCGGGCGAGCGAGTAGCCGTTCGTCTGAAGTCCGCCCGAGGGGAAGCCGATGATCACGTCCCCGGCCCGGATGGACTTACCCGTAATCAGGTCTTTTTTTGCGACGTAGCCGACGATCGTGCCGACGAGATCGTATTCGCCCACCGGATAGAGGCCGGGCATTTCGGCGGTCTCGCCGCCGAGAAGCGTCATCTTGTTCTCCTTGCAGGCCTTGCAGAGCCCGCTCACGACGGACTTGAACTGCGCCGCGTCGAACTTCGCCGCGCCCACGTAGTCCATGAAGAAGAGCGGTTTCGCACCCTGCACGAGAATGTCGTTCACGCAGTGGTTGACGATGTCCTGCCCGACGGTGTCGTGCTTGTTCATCATCACCGCGACCTTGAGTTTCGTGCCCACGCCGTCCGTCGAGGCGACGAGAATCCCGTCCCTGCCGGTCGGCGCCTTGTGCAACCCGCCGAACGAGCCGATGCCCCCGAGCGTCAGAGGGGTCTTCGTATCGGCCACCATCGCCTTGATTGCCGTCAGTGCGGCCATCTTGTTGTCGATGTTCACGCCAGCCTTGGCGTACGCGGAAACCTTCTTGTCGGACATATGGAAACCTTTCTTTCTCTCGCTCTCACCACACCCGCGCCTCGCACGGGACGACATACCGATTGAATACACGAAGGGCGCGTGTTCGTTTCCACGCGCCCTTCGGTCGTTTGACTTAGAGTTTGTTGTTCGAACCGAGAACCTTCACAATCTTGTGGATGTAAAGTTTCTTCATTTCCTCGCGCGCCGGCGTGAGGTACTGACGCGGGTCGAAGTGGTCGGGGTGTTCCGCGAAGTGCTGGCGGATCGCCGCCGTCATCGCGAGGCGCGAGTCGCTGTCGATGTTGATCTTGCACACCGCGCTCTTCGCCGCCTTGCGGAGCTGCTCCTCGGGGATGCCGACCGCGTCGGGAAGCTTGCCGCCGAACTTGTTGATGATGTCGACGTATTCCTGCGGGACGCTGGACGAACCGTGCAGGACGATCGGGAAGCCCGGAAGTTTCTTCTCGACGGCCTTCAGCACGTCGAACGCGAGCGGCGGCGGAATCAGCTTGCCCGTCTTCGGGTCGCGCGTGCACTGCTCGGGCTTGAACTTGTATGCGCCGTGCGAGGTGCCGATCGAAATCGCGAGCGAATCGCAGCCCGTCTTCGTCGCGAACTCAATCACTTCCTCGGGCTTCGTGTAGTGCGACTCTTCCGCCGCGACCTCGTCCTCGACGCCCGCGAGAACGCCGAGTTCCGCCTCGACCGTCACGTCATACTTGTGCGCGTAGGCGACGACCTTCTTCGTCAGCTTGATGTTCTCCTCGAACGGAAGCGACGAACCGTCGATCATGACGGACGAGAAGCCGCTGTCGATGCAGCTCTTGCAGGTTTCGAAGCTGTCGCCGTGGTCGAGGTGGAGGACGATCTGGGGCTTCTTGCAGCCGAGTTCCTTGGCATATTCAACCGCGCCCTGCGCCATGTAGCGGAGAATCGTCGGGTTCGCATACTTGCGCGCACCCTTGGAAACCTGCATGATGACCGGGGACTTGGTCTCGACGGCGGCCTGGACAATGGCCTGCATTTGCTCCATCGTGTTGAAGTTGAACGCCGGAATCGCGTATCCGCCCTTGACGGCCTTGGCGAACATCTTCTTGGTGTTGACGAGGCCGAGATCCTTGTAACTGGTCTTCTTCATTGCTGTTTACTCCATTTTTTGCTTGGATGTACCTGTTGGACTTCCGATCCGCCACCCCCCGACGCACCTTCGCGCGGCGGATGAACAGACCATTAGCCCGAAAAGTGCGCGTATTTTACCATAATTCGCCGCTTTCGGTCAAGGGCAATCGTGCTGGCTGGAGTTTGTCCGTTTTTACCGAGACCCGATTCTGGCCACGGAGGCAAATGGGGCCTTCCCGTACTCCTTAGTACTAGGATGCCGCACCGCGCCACAACCCCTCCTGTCAACCTAAACTCGGCAGTTGATTTTCTCTACGAACTGCACCCGGGTGCAGAGAGTGTCTGGACCCGGGTGCAGAGGGTGTCTACACCCGGGTGCAGAGGGTGTCTACACCCGGGTGCAGAGGGTGTCTACACCCGGGTCCAGAAGGTGTCTGCACCCGGGTGCAGTCCGTCGCGCTTCGGAAGGGGAAGATTTTTTCCCCGTCCCCGTTGACAGACGGGGGCGGATTTGGCATTATTCACACCGTCGGAAGTCGTTTGAGGACAAGTGAGGACAGATTTGGTGGAACTGACGCGGAAAGTCGGGCGCGATTCTGAAACTGAATGGGAAGAAGAACCTCCCCGACCGCGGCCGTCACGTCCGAATGGAGTTTTACAAAGTCTGTGCGGGGCGTGTAATAGGGGTCGCGGCGGATTTACATTTTTGGTCTGCCTGTGCCGACCGAGCGGCAGTCCGCCGCCGCAGAAGGGCAGTTGGCACGGTCTGTGCTATTCCTTTTATGTAAGCCGTTCGGGTGGTTCGGGCGGCGAAGCGAAAGGAAAACGAAGATGAGCAACTGCGCCAGACTGGCAGCAACGAAGAGTGTCGCGGCACTCAAGGCCCCGGAGCCTTGCGCGGCGACGGCGGTGGAGGACAAGGACATCGGCTACGCCGAGGACGTCTTCACCCGCGAGACGATGAAGAAGTATCTCTCGAAGGATACGTGCAGGAAACTTCTGGCGACGATTGACGGCGGACAGCCGCTTGACCCCTCGATTGCCGGCGAAGTCGCCCACGCGATGCGCCACTGGGCGATGGATCGCGGCGCGACCCACTACACCCACTGGTTCCTTCCGCTGACGGGTTCGACCGCCGAAAAGCACGACGCATTCCTCGAAATCAAGGACGGCCAGCCCGTGCAGGCGTTCTCCGGCAAGAACCTGATTGTCGGCGAGCCGGACGCCTCGAGCTTCCCCTCGGGCGGCATCCGCTCCACCTTCGAGGCGCGCGGCTACACGGCATGGGACCCGACCTCCCCCGCGTTCATCAAGCGGCACGGCAACGGCGCGACGCTCTGCATCCCGACCGCGTTCTGCGCCTATACGGGCGAGGCGCTTGACAAGAAGACGCCCCTCCTCCGCTCGATGCAGTATCTCTCGACGGCGACGAAGCGGCTGATGAAGTGCTTCGGCAAGGACGACGCGCCCGTCACGATCACCCTCGGGCCTGAACAGGAATACTTCCTCATCGACAAGTCGTTCTACCTGGCGCGTCCTGACCTCGTGATGACGGGTCGGACGCTCTTCGGTGCGCCGTCCGCCAAGCACCAGCAACTCGAAGACCACTACTTCGGCACGATCAAGGCCCGCATCCTCAACTTCATGAACGAGGTCGAGGCGGAACTGTGGCGGCTCGGCATCCCGGCGAAGACGCGGCACAACGAGGTTGCGCCCGCCCAGTTCGAACTCGCGCCGATGTTCGAGGAACTGAACCTCTCGTGCGACCACAACATGCTGGTGATGGAAGTCCTCCGTCAGGTCGCCGACCGCAACGGGCTCGTCTGCCTGCTGCACGAGAAGCCGTTCGCCGGCATCAACGGTTCGGGCAAGCACAACAACTGGTCCGTCGCCTATGGCAACGTGAACCTGCTCAACCCCGGCAACGACCCGCACCAGAACGCCATCTTCCTCACCACGCTCTGCGCCGTCATCGAGGCCGTCGACAAGCACGCCGACCTCGTGCGCGCCTCCGTCGCGAGCGCTGGCAACGACCACCGCCTCGGTGCGAACGAAGCGCCGCCCGCCGTCATCTCCATCTACCTCGGCGACCAGCTCGCCGACGTTATCGCGCAGTTGGAGAAGGGCGAGCCGAAGCGTTCGAAACACGCCGGCATGATGAAGATCGGCGTGGATACGCTCCCCGCCCTGCCGAAGGACGCGACCGACCGCAACCGCACCTCGCCGTTCGCCTTCACCGGCAACAAGTTCGAGTTCCGCGCACCCGGTTCCTCCGCCTCCTGCTCCGCGCCGAACGTCGTCCTCAACACGATCGTCGGTGAGGCGTTCAACCGCATCGCGGGCGAACTCGAGAAGGCCGACGTCGTGGGCAAGGTCGAGCCCGGCAAGCATTCCGCGGCGTTCCACTCCGCCCTGCAGAAGATTTTGCAGGACATCGTGAAGACCCACAAGCGCATCCTCTTCAACGGCGACGGCTACAAGGCCGACTGGCTCGCCGAGGCCGCGAAGCGCGGACTGCCGAACGCCGCGACCACGCCCGAAGCCCTCAAGGCCTTCGCCGTCAAGGAGAACGTGGCGGTCTTCGAGAAGGCCGGCGTGTTCAGTTCGCGCGAACTGGCCTCGCGCTACGAGATTGCGCTCGAGGACTACACGACGAAGGTCGTCATCGAAGGCAACTGTGCGCTCGACATGGCGCGGACGCTGATCGCGCCGGCCGTGAAGGCCGAATACCGCGAGGCGCTCGAAACTCTCGTCGATGCGAACAACGGCGGCATCGCCTCCGGCACGGCCTCCGTGCACGACGACCTCGTGAAACTCGGCACGGGACTTGACGCGATCAAGGCCCAGTGCGCGGACCTCGAGGCGGCGATTGCGAAGACCGAGCCGGCGGAAATCCTCGCGACGATGACGGCCCTCCGCACGACGGTGGACAACCTGGAGAAGATTGTCGCGGACGAGAAGTGGCCCCTGCCGAAGTATCGGGAGATGCTCTTCCTCTACTAATCGCATTGGAGTTCCGAATGTCGGACCAAATCAAGCACGAATGTGCGGTGACGCTCTTGCGGTTGCGCAAGGGCGCCGCCTTTTACCGCGAGAAGTACGGCGCGGCGGACTTCGGCGGCACGAAACTCTCGCTCCTGCTCGAAAAGCAGCACAATCGCGGGCAGGACGGCGCCGGTGCGGCAACCCTCACGCTCGATCCCGAACCGGGGTCGAGCGCGTATCATATCCTGAAGTCTGCCGTCGAGAACCCGCTCGCCGACCTGCTCTCGCAGATTGCGAAGCGGCGGCTCATCGGCGAGACGCTGTTCCTCGGCCATCTGCGCTATGCGACCTACGGGAAGGGCGACGTCGGTTTCTGCCATCCGTTCGTCCACAAGTCTCCGCGCCTGCGCCGCACGCTCTTCCTCGCCGGGAACTTCAACCTGACGAACACCCACGAGATGTTCCAGGCCTACATCGACATCGGCAAGTTCCCCGAATCGCAGGCCGACGGCTACCTGATCTGCGAATGGCTCGCCTCGTGCATGCTCCACGCGGAAATGCAGGGCGAGGAGGATCGCGGAAACGTCCTCATTCAGGCTCTTCAGTCCCTTTTGCCGCGTCTGGACGGCGCGTTCACGCTCTGCGGAATGACGGCGGACGGGTGGAGCTTCGCGATTCGGGACGCGCACGGAATCCGCCCCGGCTACTGCTACGTCGATGACGAGGTCGCCGTTGCGGCGTCGGAGCGGCCCGCCATTCAGGCGGCGTTCAACTGCGGCACCGAGGCCGTGCGCGAACTCGTGCCGGGCGAGGCGATGATCGTCTCGCCCTCGGGTGACGTGCGGTTCGTGAAGATCATGGACGCGGCGGAAAAGCGCAGCTGCGTCTTCGAGCGCATCTACTTCTCCCGTGCAAACGACGCGGACATCCACCGCGAGCGCAAGGCCCTCGGCGCGGCGCTTGCCAAGCCGATCCTCGAAACCGTCGGCTACGACTTCGCCCACACCTTCTTCAGCTACATCCCCAATTCCGCGCAGGTCGCCTTCCACGGACTGATGGAGGCCCTCTGGACTGAAGGCCTCGCAGAGGGGCGGCCCGTCCGCTTCGGGCAGATTGCCGTGAAGGACGCGAAGTTCCGCACCTTCATTGCGGACGCCGCCGCCCGACGCGAGTTCTACAAGCACGTCTACGACGTCACCTACGGGCTCGTCACGCCGGGCGTGGATACGCTGGTCGTCTTGGACGACTCGATTGTGCGCGGCAATACGATGCGAAACGCCATTCTTCCGATGCTCGACCGGCTCGGGCCGAAGCGCATCGTCGTCGTCTCGTCCGCCCCGCCAATCGCCTATCCGGACTGCTACGGAATCGACATGTCGTCGCTGGGCGAACTCGTCGCCTTCAAGGCGCTGTTGAAGTTGCGCGGCGACGAAGTGCCGCGCACGCCGGGCGAACTCCGCGCCGCCTACGCGGCGATTCCGCTCCCCGTCCTGTCGAAGGCCATTGCCGAGTTGCTGACGCCGCCCGAAATGAATGCGCGGGTGGACGTGATCTTCCAGACGATGGAGTCGCTCCGTGCGGCATGCCCGGCGACGACGGGCGACTGGTACTTCACGGGCGACTACCCGACACCCGGCGGCGAGCGCGTCCTTCAACACGCCATCGACAATTATCTCAGCCGCCGCGACGGTCGGTCATACTGAGCGGCGGCATTCCTTGCGCACCGTCCGAGGCTCTGGTGCGCACCAAAAGTTGCTCCGATGCGCATCGAGACCTCCGATGGGGTCGCTTCGGGTGGCAAAAGCACGATTTCACGAAATATGGTATACTATGTGCGAATGATTGAGGTCGGAGATGCGTGAGACGGGGATGGCTGAGCGCAGAGTGCTGCGCACGGCAGGGGTGTCCGTCGGCGAGATAAGTGCCAGAAATAGCACTTGCGCTTCCTCTTTTATTGAAATAAATACCCCCCCCCCAGGTAGGGTGCGGTAGAGCCGCCGTTTTCGCGGCGCTTCTCGGCGAGTTCCTGCGCTACGCCGTTGTCGGCGGAGTCGCCTTCCTCGTGGACTTCGGGACGCTTGTCGCCGCGCAGGAGTTCCTCTTCGGCCGCCTTGCCGCGGGCGTCTATCTCTCCACCGTCTGCGGCTTCCTTGCGGGGCTTGCCGTCAACTACGCCCTTTCCCTCCTCTTCGTCTTCACGCGGGCGGAGGACCGCCGCAGGGGACGCTCCGTCGGGGCGTTCCTCGTCTTCGGCGTCATCGGCCTTCTCGGACTCCTCTGGACGGAACTCGGGATATGGCTCGGGGTCGCCGTCCTTGAGTGGGACTACCGCCTTGTGAAGGTCTTCGTGACCGCCGTCGTGCTCCTCTGGAACTACCTTGGTCGCAAGCTCATCATCTTCAGGTGAAAACGGAAAACATCATGAAAACAACAGAAACCACCTCCAAGCGTGCCGTCGTCATCGGCGCGGGTCCCGCGGGACTGACCGCCGCGCACGAACTGCTCAGGCTGGACTCCAGTTGGAAGATTACGATACTTGAGGAGTCGCCTTACATTGGTGGCATTTCACGAACCGCCGTCCACGGCAACTGCCGCATCGACATCGGCGGACACCGCTTCTTCTCGAAGTCAAAAGAGGTGAACGACCTCTGGACGCGCCTCATGCCCGTTCAGGGCGCACCCGCGCGGGATGACCTGTTGCTGAACCGCGCCTGCAACGTCGAGTCGGGCGGACCCGACCCGGAGAGGGGGGACCGCGTCATGCTCCGCCGTCATCGCGTGAGCCGCATCTACTACCTGCGCCACTTCTTCGACTACCCGATTTCCATCAAACTCTCGACATTCGCCGCAATGGGGCTCGCACGGACGTGGAAGGCCGGCTGGAGTTATCTCAGGAGTGTGCTCGTCAAGCGACCCGAAAAATCCCTCGAAGATTTCTACATAAACCGCTTCGGGCGCGTCCTCTACGAGATGTTCTTCGAGGACTACACCGAGAAGCTCTGGGGCGTGCACCCGTCGAAGATTTCGCCGGAGTGGGGTGCGCAGCGCGTGAAGGGTCTCTCGCTCTGGAAGGCGCTCCTCAACGTCTTTCTCCCGAAGGGCGGGAAGAAGGAGACCTCGCTCATCGAGGAGTTCATGTATCCGAAGAAGGGGCCGGGGCAGCTCTGGGAGGCGCTCGCGGACGACCTCAGGGCGAAGGGCGTGGAGATCCGCATGGAGACGAAGGCCGTCGGGCTCGAACTGGACGGCGGCAGGGTGCGCGGCGTCCGGACGGCGGGCGGCGACGTCATCCCCTGCGACGCGGCGTTCTCGTCCATGCCTGTAAAGGATCTAATTGCCGCGCTACCCGATGTACCAGAAGATGTCCGCCGCGTGGCGGAGGGGCTGCCCTACCGCGACTTCATGACGGTCGGGCTCAAGGTCGGGCGCCTCGCCATAAAGAATCAGACCAAGTTCCTCACGCTCAACGGGCTCGTCCCCGACACCTGGATCTACGTGCAGGAGCGGGACGTGCGCATGGGGCGCATCCAGATCTTCAACAACTGGAGTCCCTACATGGTCGACGACCCGACGCGGCACGTCTGGATCGGACTCGAGTACTTCTGCGCGGAGGGCGACGCGATGTGGGAGATGGACGACAAGGCGTTCACGGACTTCGCCGTCGGCGAGCTTCGGAAGATAGGGGTCCTCGCGGCGGACACGCCCGTCCTCGATTCCGTGCGGCTTCGGGTGAGGAAGGCGTATCCCGCCTACTTCGGCACATATGCCGCGTTTGGCGAGGTGCGCACTTATCTCGATAGTCTTACCAATCTTTACTGCATTGGGCGCAACGGACAGCACCGCTACAACAACATGGACCACTCCATGCTCTGCGGGATCGAAGCCGCCCGCGCCCTCGTCTCGGGCACCGCCGACAAGTCCGCCGTCTGGAACGTCAACACCGAGGAGGAGTATCATGAAGGCAAGTAAAGCCAAATACCTCATCATCGCGGCACTCGCGCTCTTCGCCTTGTTTCAGGTGGCGGCTTGTGTTTTTAATCTTTATTCGCGTGGCGTTCTTTTGTCAGATGGTCACATTGGGTGTGATTTGGAAC
>CAVAHB010000126.1:0-10889 GCA_963588415.1 Faecalibacterium sp. CAG:74 | reverse complement strand
GATGAAATGCCCTGCGCCGCCGGGAAAGCCCTTGCCCAGCCACATCCTGTTCTCCTTGATGAGCGGGAACACCTCCTTGTACGTGATGGCGTTCTGGTTGCCGATGATGGCGAACTTCTTCGGCGGGCGGTCACGCGGGACGCGTGACCCTACCGAGGCATCGCGGTCACACGGGACGCACGGGGCGTCGCGGTCACACGGGTCGCGTGACCCTACCGAGGCATCCGAATCGTCACGGTCACGCGAACCGTCCGGGTAGGGTCGCGCGTCCCGCGCGACCGCACCCCCTGCGCTCTCCGCGGCTCTGCGCGAGTCCTTCTCCCCTCCCTCCAGAATCCACGCCAAAAACTCCCGGAAGAGCGAGAACGGCGGATTCGTCACGATGACGTCGGCCTCGTCGCGCAGCCGGCGCACCTCCTCGCTCCGGAAGTCGCCGTCGCCTTCCAGGTATTTCCACTTCAGGTCCTCGATGTCGATGCGCCCGCTCCTGTTCGTGTCCTCGTCCAGGACGAAGATCTTGCCGCGCACCTCGGTCTTCGCGGCGTCGAACTGCGGCGAGTTCATCTCAAAGAGCGACGGCTGGTAGAGGGTGCTCGGAACTCGGAACGGCGCGGTCACGCGGGACGCGTGACCCTACCGGACGCGGAGGGTCGTACGCTAAGCCCTTGGACGCGAAGGCGTAGCTCGTGGAGATGAGTTTCCTGAGGCCGAGGCGCTCGAAGTTCTCGGCGAAGTAGCGCGTGAAGTTGCTCCACTCCGGGTCGTCGCAGGGGAGCAGCACGGTCTTGCCGCGGAAGGCGTCCGCGTCGAAGTCGAGATACGCCTCCATCTCCCGCGCGATGTCGGCGTACTGCGTGTAGAACTCGTCCTTCTTCGCCCTCTTGGCGTCCGACAGCGTCTTGTTCTTGCTCATACCGACATTATACCAAATTTACGAAAGGGGAAGCGGCTGTCGTCTGAACACACTGAACTTGCCACCGGCGGGAGGTCAGCCCGACTTTCAGTGTTTTCGGTGTGCCGCGAAGCGGCTTCTGTGTGTTCTGTGGT
This sequence comes from Faecalibacterium sp. CAG:74, assembly GCA_963588415.1. Classification (GTDB taxonomy): domain Bacteria; phylum Verrucomicrobiota; class Kiritimatiellia; order RFP12; family UBA1067; genus UBA1067. The sequence continues at coordinate 9,842 of CAVAHB010000126.1, read as the reverse complement.
AAAAACCCCGACCCGACCGCCTCTACCTTATATAGAGCGGCGGCGCGGCGGCTTCGATACGGACATCACGAACGCGGTTGCGGCTCGGTTTTACCACTGAACACACTGAACGGCTTCGTCGGCACGGAACACACTGAACTTGTCACTGACGGGGGAGGTCAGGCCGACTTTCAGTGTGTTCAGTGCGCCGCCGAAGGCGGCTTCCGTGTGTTCTGTGGTAGAAATCTGCGGGCGATGGTCGAAACCGGCGGGCGGGTGGGGTTTTGCTTCCCCACCCCCTTTACAAGTCACCGGGGGCTTCGACGCGTTCGGCGGATGACTTCGGCGGCGATTTCGCGGCTGATTCCGGCGACGGCGGCGACCTCCTCCACGGAGGCCCGGGAAATGCCGCGGATGGTGTGGAAATGGCCCAGCAGCCTAACCTTCTTCGCCTCGCCGATGCCCGGTATCTCGTCCAAAACGGACTCGCGGATCGTTCGCTCGCGCAAGTTTCGGTGATAGGTGATGGCGAAACGGTGCGCCTCGTCCCGCAGGCGCGTACAGACGAAAAGGGCCTGCGAATCGCGTGGCAGGAACAGGTTGTCGCGTCCGTCGTCAAGCACGATTTCCTCCTGCTGTTTGGCAAGTCCCACGGTTGGGATGTCGGTCACGCCGATTTCGGCGAAGGCGGCGCGCGCCGCCCTTAACTGGGTGATGCCGCCGTCGCAGATGAACAGATCCGCTCGCGGCGAAACTTCAAGGAGCGTCGAATCCGGCCCATACCGCCGCCGCACGACCTCCGCCATGCTGAGGGGGTCGTCCGCACCGACGACCGTCCGAATCTTGAAGTGGCGGTAGAACCGGCGGTCGGGCAGTCCGTCGCGTGCGACGACCATGGACGCGACGGAATGCGTGCCGAAGAGGTTCGAGATGTCAACGCACTCGATGATGCGCGGCGGCTTGGGAAGTCCAATCGCCTCGGCAAGTTCGTCCAGTCCGCGAAGTGCGTCCTGCCGGTGCATTTCGGGGGACTTCCTGACGAAGTGCGCCTTCGTCATTTCCCTGAGCGCGGCAACCGTGTCGCGGTAGCGTGCGGCGGTCTCGTAGTCCTTCGCCTGCGCGGCGGATTGCATCTTCGCCTCGACTTCCGCGATGACTTCCGGGCGTTTGCCCTCGAGGAAGGCGCAGGCCTCGTCAAATCGGGCGTGGTACTCATCGGGCGCAATGCGACCGAGGCAGGGCGCGGAGCAGGTGCGAATCACGTCGGCAAGGCAGTGCCGATGGCATTCCGCATCCGGGTGCAGCGCACCACATTCGCGGATGCCGTAGCGCTTTTCGACGAAGTCCTTCGCCGCCCGAACGACCGGGCTGGAGGGAAACGGCCCGAAGTGCAGCGCACCGTCCTCGCGGACGATGCGCACACAGGTGAAGCGCGGCCACGGTTCGGAAGGGTCGGCCCGCAGGGCGAGATAACGCTTGTCGTCCCGCATGAGGATGTTGAAATGGGGCTTGTGCTTCTTGATGAGCGAGGCTTCGGTGAGCAGGGCTTCCGCCTCGTTCTTCACGGTCATGAACTCAAAGTCATAGACGGTATCGACCATCGAGCGCACCTTCGGCGGATGCCGCGCCCCCGCCCGGAAATAACTCGAAACGCGCCGGTGCAAGTCCTTCGCCTTGCCGATGTAGATGATGACGCCCCGGCGATCTCGCATGAGATAGCAACCGGGGCGATGGGGAACGGACTTCAGCCGTTCTCGCACGAGTTCCGTCATTTCGCCGCGTCGGCCAGTTCCTTCGCCGGCTCGGCATCCTCCTTCTTCTCGGCTTCCAGTTCCGCCTTCTCGCCTTCGATGAGACCCTTCTTGAACTCGCCCTTCGCCTTGCCGAGCGAACGCGCGAGTTCGGGAATCTTCTTCGCACCGAACAGGACGGCAATCAGAACCACGATAATCAGCACTTGCCAAATTCCAGGTCTCATATCTTCTATTTCTCCTTTGTTGGGTTTGGCGGATAATATACCGAAAATTGCCGCGAAAATCAAGTGCGACGGAAAATGGTATACTATCCGCCGTGGAAAGTCCATTCAGACTCGTGTCGAAGTTCAAGCCGACCGGCGACCAGCCCGAGGCGATTGCCGCGCTCTGCGAAGGCCTGAGGCGCGGCGACGACCGTCTCGTCCTGCAGGGCGTGACGGGGTCGGGCAAGACCTTCACCCTGGCGAACCTCATCGCAAGGTGGGGGCGGCCGACGCTGATTCTCTCCCACAACAAGACCCTCGCCGCGCAACTTTTCGCCGAACTGAAGGAGTTCTTCCCCGAAAACGCCGTCGAATACTTCATCTCCTACTACGACTACTACCAGCCCGAGGCCTACATCCCACAGACGGATACCTACATTGAGAAGGATGCTTCCATCAACAAGGAAATCGAACGCTACCGACTCGCCGCGACGAATGCGCTCATCGCCCGAAAGGACGTCATCGTCGTCTCGTCCGTCAGCTGCATCTACGGTCTCGGCGAGTCGGACGAATACCGCGACCTCGCCGTCGGCTTCAAGGTGGGCGAGGCGGTCTCGCGTTCGTCCCTCGTCGCCCGGCTCGTCGAGGCGCAATACGTGCGCAACGACTTCGACTTCGCGCCGGGCGCGTTCCGCGTGCGCGGCGACACGCTCGACATCTTCCCCGCCTACGAGACGGAGGCCATCCGCGTCGAGTTCTTCGGCGACGAAATCGACGCCATCCGCAAACTCGACCCGACGACGGGGAAGTGCGGCGCGGCGATGCCCGCCGCCGTCGTCACCCCGGCCAAGCAGTTCGTGATGGGCAAGGACAAGTTCGAGGCCGCCTTCGCCCGCATTCGGGCGGAACTGGAGGAACGCCTCGCCTACTTCGAGTCGAAGGGCAAGTTGATCGAAGCCCAGCGCATCCGCGAACGCACGGAATACGACATCGAGATGATGCGCGAACTCGGCTACTGCAACGGCATCGAAAACTACTCGCGCCCCCTCACGGGACGCGCCCCCGGTTCCGCACCGGAATGCCTGATCGACTACTTCCCCGACGACTTCCTGACGATTATCGACGAATCCCACGTCTCCGTGCCGCAGATTCGGGCAATGTACAACGGCGACCAGGCCCGCAAGCAGAAACTCGTGGACTACGGCTTCCGTCTTCCGAGCGCGAAGGACAACCGCCCGCTCACCTTCGACGAGTTCAACGGCAAGGTGCGCCAAATCGTCTACTGTTCGGCGACTCCCGGCGACTACGAATACGCACAGGCGAAGACCGTGGCCGAGCAGGTGATCCGTCCGACGGGGCTTCTCGACCCGGAAATCGAGATTCGCCCGCTCGCAAACCAGATCGACGATCTCATCGGGGAAATCAACCGCGTCGCGAAGCAGAAAGACCGCGTGTTCGTGACGACGCTTACGAAGCGGAGCGCGGAAGATCTCACGCACTACCTGCACGAGACGGGCATCCGCGTCGAATACCTCCATTCGGGAATCGACGCCATCGAGCGCGTCGCAATCCTGCAGCGACTGCGCAAGGGTGAGTTTGACGTGCTCGTCGGCATCAACCTCCTGCGCGAGGGTCTCGACCTGCCCGAAGTTGCGCTCGTCGCCATTCTTGATGCGGACAAGGAGGGCTTCCTCCGGTCAACGACTTCGCTCGTGCAGACGGCGGGCCGCACGGCGCGGCACGTGCACGGGCGCGTGATTCTCTACGCGGATCACGAGACGGACGCAATCCGCGACATTCTGCGCATCACGAAAAAACACCGCGACAGGCAGATTGCCTACAACAAAGCGCACCACATTACGCCACGCTCCGTCAAGCGCACCATCAACGAATCGTCCTACGTCTTCAGGAGTGCGGCACGAACCGCCGCGCCCGGACCGGGAACGCCGCACCAGCTGACGGACGAACAGAATCTCGTCGCCGACCTGACGAGGGAAATGCTGGAAGCCGCCGATGCGCTCGAGTTCGAACGCGCCGCCTATCTGCGCGACCAAATCAGGAAACTGAAGAAGTCCTGACGAGAACGCCGTTCTCGAGCGTTAGGGTTCGGTCGCAGATTGCCGCGGCGGCGGGGGAGTGGGTCACCATCACGAGCGCGACGGAACCGCCCACCGAGAGGTCGGAAAGTATCTTGAGTATTTCCGCCCCCGTCAGTGCGTCAAGGTTGCCGGTCGGTTCATCCGCCAGCACGAGCTCGGGGTTCGTCACGAGCGCCCGCGCCAACGCGACGCGCTGCATCTCGCCGCCCGAAAGTTCCGCCGGCAGGTGGTGCAGCCGGTCGCCGAGCCCGACGCGCTCCAAAAGATAACTCGCCCGCGTACGCGGCGAATCGCCGTTCATCCGCCGCGCATCAAACGACCGCGACATCGTCGGCAGCACGACGTTCTCAAGCACCGTCAGTTCCGGCATCAGGTGATAACTCTGAAAGACGAATCCGACATTCTTCGGGCGCGTCACCGTGCCGGAGGTCGGGCGTTCGAGTCCGCCGAGAATGTTGAGGAGCGTCGACTTGCCCGCGCCCGACCGACCGAGAATCGCGACCTTCTCGCCCGGATAAACGGAGAAGTTCACGCCCTTCAAGACCTCGATTGGCTTCTGCCCCGGAATGCGGAAACGCTTCCTCACGTCTATCGTTCCAAGCACAATCATCCGTTCAACGCCCTGACGGGATCCTTTGCGGCGGCGCAAAGCGCCGGAATCAGCGAAGCCAGCAAACCGAAGACGAAGACGAGCGCACACGTCCAGAAGACATCGGAGACAATCAGCCGGTGGGGAATCGCGGCAAGTCCGTAGACGGAAGCGGGAAAGACCTCAAGCCCCATCCGCGCCAGCCACTCGACGATGCGCTGGAGGTTCGCGAGAACCGCCCAGCTCGCAAGCAACCCGAGCGCCACGCCGAGCGCACACTGGATAAGCCCGTGCACCATGAACACGCCCATGATCTGCCGCTTGCCGAAGCCAAGGGCTTTCAGCAACCCGATTTCGGGGGTCTTCTGCACGGTCAGGACGAGCAGGGTATTCATCACGCAGAAGACGGCCACGAGCGAAATCAGCATCAGCAGCAGGGCCGTCATGTTCTTCTCGACCGCAAGCGCGTTGAAGATTTCGCGATCCGCCTCGCGCCAGGTGATGGCGCGGAGGTTGGGGGCGACCGCCGAGAGTTCGCCCACAAGTTCGTCAAAGCGCACCGCGTCCGTCGGGCAGTCGGTCTTCACGTGAATGGCGAAGACCCCCTTCTCCATCCCCATCAGGTCGCGCACGTTGTTGAGCGAAGCCACCACGTAGCCCGAATCGTACTGGTGCTGACCGCTCGAAAAGATGCCCGTCACCTTCCACTTCACGGGCAGGTAAACCTCATCCTGCGAGACCATCGTCTTCGGAGAATAGACCGTCACCTCGTCCCCGACCCACACGCCGAGTTGACGCGCCGCCTGTGCGCCGATGACGAGCGAATCGCCGTCAAGGTCGTAAACCCCCGCACACGGCGAACCGACCTTGTAGGCGCGGACGAAATCGTCGCCGTCCACGCCCAGGATAATCGGCGCGAGCACGCGCCCTTTGTGTTCCAGCAGGACGCGTGTGTCAATTTCGGGCGTGACGCAGGTTACACCGGGGAGTTTCCGCATCCTCTCCGCATGGTCGTTCTCACCCGAAATTACGTTCCCCGAACGCGGCACAAGCGAGACGTGCGGCTTGAAGTCGAGAATCTTCTCCTCCCAGATGTCCCCGAAGCCCGTCATCACGCTGCGGACGATGATGACGACCGCGACACCCAGCATCACGCCGAGAACCGAGACACAGGTAATGACCGAAGCGACGGAGCGCTTCGGTTTCAGATACTTGAGGGCGAGAAAGACGGGAAAGGACACGTCAATCAGATGTCGACTTCGACATCCACGTCGTTCGACTTCTTGGAAGGCTTCTTGCCCTTTGCGCCGTCGTCATCGCGTTCGATGGCCCCGGCCTTCGTCTGCGTCGTCGGCAGGTAGCGGTAGTAGACCATCAGCTGCAGGGCGCAAAGCGCCGTGCCCATCGTCGGCCCGCCAGACTGACAGGTCGGATCGGCATACTTCCAGTAGCCCATCGCGTGCTGCTTGCCGTCCGGGCCTTCAATCTTCTTGTCAAGCGTGATGATGGAGGAAGGATAAAGTTTTTTCATTTCAAGATTCCACTCCTGCCACGACTTCACGTCCGCCGCCGTCGCACCCTGCTTCATGCCGGCCTGATACTTGCACTGCGCCGCGTAGTAGCAGTAGTACTGGGCGTTCTGCCCCGGACAGGGCCCGCCCGGCGTGAAGTGTTCCTTCGATTCGAAGACCGGCAGCCACTTGCGCATCGATTCAAGGGAATCGATCACCTCCTTCTGATCGCCGTAGCCAAGAAGTTGCATCGCAAGGCAACCCGTCGCCGTCAGCCCCGTCGGGTTCTGCTTTGCGCAGTAGCCGAAGCCGCCGTTCACGAACGCCCGCGTCTTCAGATACTTGATTGCCTTCTTGATGCACGGCTCGAGACCTTCCGGGTGAAGCCCCGCCATCTTGCCCGCCTTCAGGGCCTGCAACGCCCACCCGGCGAAGGAAAGGTCGTCGCGCGTCGATTCCTTGTTGATCTTGTAGTCGTAGCCGCCCGTCGGCCCTTGGTTCTCGACGATGCGCGTGAGGGCCTTCATCGCAACTTCCTTAACGTTCGGGTTGTGCGTCATGCCGTAGGCTTCGCACAGCGCGTAGGTCGCGATCAGGAAGGCGTATTCGTTCCCGTCCATGTTCTTGAACCGGCACGTGCCGTTCTTATCGACGTACTGTGCGCGAATCATGTGCTGCAAGGCCTTCTCGACCGTCGCGCCGAACTCCTTCGACCCCGGCGTTTCGCCATGCGCCAGGTAGGCGAGCACGGCAAGACCCGTGTTGGAAATCGGCCCCGGCCAGCTGCCGTCCGGACGCTGCGTGTGCTTGAACCAGCGGAGCGCCTTCAGCACGGCCGCTTCGGTCGCCGCATCGCCGTAGCCGGCCCCGCCGCGCGTCATCGTGCCGATCATGCCGGGCGTCCGCGAACCCGAAATGCCCTTGAACTTGACCGGCGACTTGATGATTGCCACCGAATCTTCCTGCGCGGGCTTGACGGATACGGGCCCCGACGGCGCGGCAACGGGCACGGGCGTTGCAATATCCGCAACCGGCCCGACGACCGGCGTATCGACGACGACGTCCACCACCTCGTCCGGCAACTGCTCCGGCGGCGGTTCGGGTTCGGGTTCCTGCTCCTCCTCAAGCGGCGTATCCTCCTCCTGAACCTTGGCAATGTCGAGCGTGATGATTTCGCGGTTTTGATCCGTGACGGCGGTGATGACAATCAGGCTCACCACGCCAATCACCGGCAGGAGAATGGCGATGACGGGCGCAATCAGACGCTGGAGTTCGGTCTTGGCAATCTTGTATTCACGCGAGCTGCGGGGCTTGCCGAGACCCGTGAACATATCGCGCATTCGGCGGAAAAAGCCGCGCTCCTCGAAGAGCGCGTCAATTTCGGCCTTGCGCTGCTCGAACAATTCCTCGCTGGTCAACTCTTCGGCTTCGCCGACTTCGTCGTATGTCTGGTCGCTCATGCCAAGTCTCCCTTCTTTTGTGCGGACAAATCAACTTACATCGTAAAGATGCTCACGCTGAACAAGCCGTGCTTGTAGCAGACGTCCAGCACGTCGATAAGCGCCTTGTGCGGCGACATCTCGGCGCACCGGATGATAATCGGCGTCTTCTTCGAGGTGCGCGCAACCTCCTTCAGGTCGCGGTCCAAGTCCGAGAGGCGCACTTCGCGCTGGTTGTAGACGAACACGCCGTTCGCATTCCGACCCTGGCCGATGGCAATCGTGACGGTCGTATCGCTTGACGACTCGGCCGAACCCGACGACGGGGCCGGGCGGTTCGCATTCAGTTTCGAGAACAAGTCCTCCTGCTTGATCGTCACCACGAAGAAGATGATGAGTTCGAACACGACGTCGATCATCGGCGTCATGTCAAGGGCCGGCGCATCCTGCTGTTTTCTCGCCATGCTTACTGCCTCCTCTTCAGGGCGTTGAGCCGCTTGCGGGCCGGATGCCCCGGCTTCGACGTCTTGTCCTCGCCAATCGCAACGAAGGAAATCTTCCAGATTCCGTTCGCCGTGCAGGCGTTCATCACCTTCGCGACGGCCCAGTGCGGGACGGCATAGTCCGCACGGATCATCACGGGGAACTCGCCAATCTTGCGGAACTTCTCCTTCACGCGCCGCCCGATTTCCTCCGGGGTCAACTCCCTGTCGCCCATGGAGATTCGCGGCTTGTTGTTGCGAAGGCCGATGTCAATCATCATGTGCGTCGGGGGCAGTTCCTCCGGCGTGAGCGCGATACCGTGCTGCCCGTCCTCAAGTTCGATCGTCTCGTCCTTCTTCTGCGACTCGGTCAGCGTGACGACGAAGAAGATGATGAGCTCGAACACGACGTCGATCATCGGCGTCATGTCGAGGGCGGGCGTTTCCTGTTCTTTTCTCGCCATTGCGTCTCCCGAGATTAGGCGGGGACTTCCTCGGTCGCGGGTTCTTCCGAGCCTTCGTCAACCGAGACATTGCGAAGGCCGTTCAGGAGTTCCATCGTCAGCGCGGTCATGCGGAGGATGAGTCGGTTCGCCTTGTTGCGGAGAATGTAGAACACGGTGATGGCCGGGATTGAGGTGCAGAGACCGGCGGCCGTCGTCCAGAGGGCCTGACCGATCGAGTTTGCGAGCGCGGCGGCATCGCCCGCCGCGCCGGCGGCGAGCGCCTGGAAGGTCAGGATCATGCCTTGCACCGTACCGAGAAGGCCGAGCGACGGGCCGAGGTTGCCGCACACCGCAATCCAGTTCAGCCGCTGCTGGATTTTTTCCTGCTCGAGGTCGGACGCGGCGTTGACGGCCTCCTGAATCGCCTCGAATCCCTCCTCGACGTGCTGAAACGCCGCGAGCACGATTGCACTCATCGCCGACGGGTTCGACTCGCACGTCTGCATCGCTTTCACAACGTCCCCTTCGCCCATCGCCGCCTGCACGCCGTTGATGAGCTTGTTCGGCATCAGCTTGTCGGGCTTGATCAGGATCGAACAGTCCACGGCGAAGTAGGCCGCCGCGCCGAAGTCGGCGAACAGCGCGAACCACAGGAGGAAGCCGACGACACCCGAACCGAAGACAATGTCGTAGAATCCGCCGCCCGAACTCGTCGGTTTCGCCGCGTTATCCTCGACGACATTGCCATTCGCATCCGTAATCTCCTGCGCGTACGAATTGAACGCGGCAACCGGCGCCACACACGAACCAACGAGAATGGCCGCAGCCACAAACGATTTCTTTAACTTGTTCATATTGTCTTTCATTTTCGGTTATCGACTCCTCCCAGGAGAATCCCTTCGGGAGCGTTTGCCGTAATTATACTACATTTGCGCCTAAGTCTGCAAGTGCGAAATGAACTCTTCGGATTTTTTGGAAATTGTAAAATCTACCGCCTGGCCGCGCCCGCCTCTGCGCTCTCCGCGGCTCTGCGCGAGTTCAGTGGCCGGCACCACAGTACAAAGTAGTACACGAGTTCCCCACCAGTTCAAAAAAAGTTGCCTTCCTTTCGGCGCGGCGAACCCTTCCTGTCCGACCGCCGAGCCCATATATGGACAACCCCCGAGTCCATATATGGAGAACGGATTGTCCATATATGGAGTACCCTCGAGTCCATATATGGAGAACGCCGAGTCCATATATGGACTACCCCCAAGTCCATATATGGACAAGACCTTAGTCCATATATGGAGAACACCCGAGTCCATATATGGACAGCACCCGAGTCCATATATGGAGAA
>CAVAHB010000125.1:0-17277 GCA_963588415.1 Faecalibacterium sp. CAG:74 | reverse complement strand
TCATATTACTTACAACGGCAGTAGAAGCCGTACGTAGCGTACGATAAGTGCCATCAGAACTAATTACCACATCATCCCGCGTATCACCCAGACCAACCATCGTTGCCGCAAGATTTGGTCCATATTTCGTTGAAGTAGAGTATTCTCCCTTGTCTATATAAATAGTATCCGCGGCAGTTGCTGTTGTGATTGCTTTATCGACCGTTGCGAAGGCGGTTTCGAGCGTAGAACCGTCATTTTCATCCGCACCCGTGGTAGCAACAAAATAATCAGCCGCATGAGCAAAAGCCCCAAAAACAAAGGCTAAAGCGCACATAAGCACATATTTAATAATTCCATGCATAAAGGACTCCCTTTTTCGCGTTTAAGATGATAATATTATACCCTATTCTGGGGCGTTTGTTGTCACTTTTGCCGTAGAAAAAACATATCCTATTGCGAGCATACCCCCTCTGCGCTCTCTGCACCCCTCGTACGAGATAAAAAGCAGAAAATCCGTGGATATCCGTGTAAATCCGTGGATAAAACGACGGCAAGAGTAATGGCTTGCGCCCTTCTTCCTAATATACTTAGGGGACTTCTTTGAGTCCGTCGGGCAAGGGGCGCGTCGCGATTTCTAATATCTTATCGAGTTTGGACTCTATTGCGTCCAGTTTACTCTCGACTTTATCAAAGCGTCCCTCTAAGCGTTCCGTGCTTTCATCGACCTTATTGAGTATGAGGCGCGTATTATCCCCAATCGCGTCGTAGATATCGCGATGCGAAACGCCGCGCACTTGCCACCAGACGCACGCAACAAGTGCCGCGATTAGAACCAATAGAACGCAAATTAGAAGGACTCTTTTCATGCTCGGCAGGTTCCGTCGCCCGTGACGCGGTACTTATAGGTTGTTAATTCCTCCAGCCCCATCGGACCGCGTGCGTGCAGTTTATCAGTCGAAATGCCAATTTCCGCGCCCATCCCGAACTCTGCACCGTCCGTAAAGCGTGTGGAAGCGTTATGGTAGACGCAGGCGGAATCCACATCACGCAAGAACATAGCCGCCGCGTCCGCGTCATTCGTGATAATCGCGTCCGAATGGTGTGAGCCGTACTTATTGATATGCGCAATTGCCGCGGCACAATCAGGCACGACCCCGACATTCAACTCAAGCGCGAGGAACTCGCGTCCCCAATCATGCTCTTCTTCGGGCATATGCAACTTAACGCCGCGCCCTTTTGCCCACGCCGTCACCATTTTCAGGAAGAGCGGCGCGAGTTGTTCCTGCACGAGTAGGCACTCCGCGGCATTGCAGGCTGAGGGACGCTGTACCTTGGCGTTATCCAGAATCGCGAGTGCCATCGCAAGATCGGCTTTAGCGTCCACATAAATATGGCAGACACCTTTATAATGTTTAAGGACAGGTATAAGCGCCGCCTCACACATGGCGCGGATAAGCCGCTCCCCGCCACGCGGAATCGCCACATCCACGAGCCCCACCGCACGGACAAGTTCCGTCACTGCCTCATGGTCGGGAATCGCCACGAATTGCACCGCCTCGCCGAGAATCTTGCGCGAAACTGCCGCGAGCGCGGCATTACTGCGCGCGGCTTCTTTTCCGCCCCTCAAGATAACGGCATTGCCCGTCTTTACACAAAGCGCGGCAGTATCAATAAAGACATTGGGTCTTGACTCAAAAACAACCGCAATTACGCCGAACGGCTCGCGCGTCTTTTCTATCGTAATACCACTTGGGCGCACACGCTCCCAGATAACTTCGCCCACGGGGTCGGGCAACTGCGCAACCGTCCTTACCCCCGCGACCATCGCCTCAAAGCGTGCGGGGGTTAAGGTTAGGCGGTCTATCATCGCGGGGGCAAGTCCCTCCTCTTTTGCCGCGGCAACATCTGCCGCGTTCGCGGCATAAATAGCCTCCTTCTCCGCCTCAAGTGCCGCGGCGAGGGACTCCAATAACGCATTCTTTTCGTCCGTCGTGAGTCGCCGCAAATCGGTCGCCGCCTCCCGTGCCCTTTGGGCGAGATCTCGGATGTATTCAGCTGTTGTCACGCGTTAGATCCTTTCATCTTAGAGGGAACTTGCGGGGAAGAATGTCCCAACCGACTTGCCCGCGAGGAGTGCGACAAGGACTTTCTTGCGTCCGTTCGCAACATAGGTATCAATTCCCGCCGAAACCGCGGCTTTTACCGCCTTCAACTTCGAGTCCATACCACCCTTCGAGAGCTTGCCCTTCTCGCCCGGATGCACCAACTTCGCCGCCGCACGAAAGTTCGCCACATGCGCTATGCGCTTACCCGCGGCATCAAGGAGTCCATCCACACTCGTCAGCAAAACAAGTGCGTCCGCGTGGACGAGCCGTGCTATTAGGTACGAGAGCCAATCGTTATCCCCGAAGGTAAAGAGTTCCTTCATTTCTTCATCGGCGACTACATCGTTTTCGTTGATTACAGGCAAGACCTTCGCCTTAACAAGCCGCTCCAAGGACTTCTTTACATTCTGCGAACGATGACGCGTTTCAAAGTCCGCGTGCGTTAAGAGCACCTGCCCAATCTTCACACCATGCGCAGCAAATAACTTCTCATACGCACAAATAAACCTTACCTGCCCAACCGCCGCACACATCTGGCAATCATTCACATCCTTTGGCCTCTCCCGAAAACCAAGCGACTCAATACCCGCGGCAACAGCACCCGACGATACAAAAATAACCTCATTGCCCGCCGCACGCAATTCACATAATTGCGCCACGAGCTTACTCAAAATCGCGGGATTCGGACGCCCCGCCTTATTCGCAATGACATGCGAACCTACTTTGACTACAATTCTCATGCCTATATTATACCAAAGTACGCGCACACAGTCATCTACGAACTTCAGTCCCACCCCCTCCGCCACACCTTTCGCACTATTAGACAGGATTTACAAGATTAACAAGATTTTGTTCTTTATCTACATTAAATCTCAAGAGCCCAGATCCTGTAAATCCTGTTAATCCTGTCTAAAACAAGCGCTACCAGAGTCACATAGCTACTTCAAAGGAGAACCACAAAAAAGATGCTTATGTTTTACACAAAACATAAGCATCTTTTCACTAAAACCTAAGCATCTTTTGCCGCGGAGATAAGCAAGGTTCCTTAGGCGCACCGCAAAGACGAATCAGGAATCCTGTCTGTTTATCGTGTATGGAAGGTTTATGAACAAAGAACGCCTTGCGGTATCCCTTTGAGACGAGCACACCGAACGCACCCTTGAGCGTCGGGTCTGCCGCGACCTTCGCTTTCTCGTCATCCGTGAGCGGGCTAAAGAAGCCCGTTGGATTCGTCGTGGCATCGTAGATTTCAGTTTCTCCCGGTGTCCATTGCTTCTTCGAGACATAGATGCGCAGGTTTTCGGGGGCGTTCTTGTTGTTCGAGTAGGTAACGATGTTCGTGACAAGACCCATCTCCTTTAATGCGCTCACAAACTCCACACGACTAATCTTCTGCTGATTAAGCCCCGAATTAGGATGTCCGAATGCCAATTTGTCTACAATAGTGAGATTCGGCAAGTCGAGGACGACATTCGTAATTGTGCTATTGCCCCTGAACACCTGACTTGGCAAATTGGTGAGCGAACCCGCGAGAAACACATTCGTCAGCGAAGCGCCCTGAAACGCGGATGCGCCCAAGAACATGACATTGGTGAGAACAATGTCGCCGCGCAACGCCGAGTACCCCAAACCTCCTGCAAAAACATTCGTGACGCTGGGGACGGCGATGGTCGATATGTCAATCGGATTCGGGTTCGTATTAACGCCAAAGATCCTGTCGCCGACCTTGCGCAAGTTGGGGAAGTTGAACTTGACCGTCTTCAGGCTCGTGCACTTGTTCAACATGAGTCCCGGGAGGGTCTCGGCGGTGCCGCCGATCTCGATTGTGGTCATCTTTCCGTTGGTCGAAAAGCAATTGTCCCCCATCGAGCCGATGATGTCGCAGTAGAATTCAGTAATATTGTATTTGCTGCTCCAGTCGGCAAACGCCGACGCGCCGAGATTGACCATGCTGACGGCAATCGTCGAATCGTCCGAATCGTCCTTGAGGACGAGCGGTGACCTCAGGTCAATGACACCCGAAGCCGTCGAATCCGCCCTCCCGCCGATGCCATTCAAGCCGAGCGTACCGATTTCCTTGTCAAGGCTGGACACCTTGAGCGTCCACTGTCCGTCGGTAATCGTCTTAGCCGTCGAGGAGTAAGTCCACTCGGTCGCCCGTGCGACAAGGGTTGCGCAAAGACCCAAAGCGCACACGAGGAAGCGGAGATATACCCCCCCCCCCCAGGGATTGGACGGCGCGAAGCCCGTCGTGTTTTCTTTTGTCATTTTCACGTTCATGGTCAGTTTTCCTTTGCTTTCGTCCCCGAGCGATGCACCTCTCGGCACACTTCTCACGGAAGACGGCGGAATTATACCAAAGAAAACCAACCGAAACAAGCGGTTTTCGGGCGTTTAGCGAAAAAGTGCGGCGGCGAACGGGACGGAACTTCCACGGCTGAAGGCCGTTGACCTGGAATGTCAGAACCGAGTGCGAAGGGGCTTGTTCGGTTCGATGGGATAGGTGCGCCCGTCGGGAAGGACGAGAGTGCCGCGCCCGCCGTCCGAGCGAACCTCGACGCTCTCCCGATCCGCCCTGACGCGAATCACGCCGAACGGCGCGGGGACTTTCCCCTCCATCCACTTCAGTCCGCCCAGGTTCGGCTTGACTTCGTACGTTGCGAAGCCCAGCGCGGTCGGCTTCACGCCAAGGTAGTAGCGTCCGAGCAGATAGACGGGGCTCGCCCCCCACGCATGGCAGAGCGACTTGCCGAAGGGTCGCCCGTACATCGCATAGTGCTCGACGCCCTTCTTCGTCGGATCGAACTCCTCCCAGAAACTGGTCGCGCCGAGTTTCAGCATGCCGCCCCAGTAGTCCTTGATCATCTTCGTCACGTCCGTCTGCCGTCCGAGGAAGCAGAGGCTCTCGAGTTCGTAGTAGCGCATGTAGGGCGTGACGATTTTCATCACCGCGTCGTTCTCCAGCACGTTCCGCACCACGCTCGCCTGCGCGGCGGAATCGAAGTAGCCGCAGAAAATCCCGAAGATGTTCGGGTAGCGCGTCAGTTCGCTCACCTTCCCATCGCCGTCGCGGAAGCTGAGAAGTCCCTGCCGTTTCTCATCCCAGTAGGTCGGCACGATTTTGCCGCGCAGTTCCGCGGCGCGGCGGGCGTATTCGGTTGCCTTTGCCGCGTCTCCCGCGAGCGCGGCGGTCTTGGACGCGGTCGTCAGGGCTTCGACGAAGAGGATCTGCTCGAAACTGAGCGCACCGCCGTTGCGGCGCATCGGCTTCGGCGACCAATCGACGAACACCCAGTCGCCGGGCTTGTCAACGAGAAAGCCGTCCTTGTCCGTCTGGGCGAGGCAGTATTCGGTCTGCGCCTTCACACGCGGCCAAATCTCCCGCAGGTAGTCCGAGTCGCCCGAATAGAGGTAGTACTCGCCGACGCTCATAATCCAGAAGAGCGTGTAGTCGAGGATCGTGTTGACGTGCGAGCCAATCGGGTCCTTGCCGCCGAGGAGGGAGAGCGTCCGCCGCGTGACGGCGTTGTCGGCGAAGAGATAGGCCGCCATGTTCACGCTTTGCCGCGTGTCGCCGCTCCACACCCAGCGGTCGCGCTTGATGCCGTCGAGGTAGAACTCCCGTGTCGTCAGGTGAAGCGTATACGCCGCGACATCCCATATGCGGTTGATTTCCCCGTCGTCGCACCGGAACGCGCCCCGATACTCAAGCGGCAGATACTCGTATTCCATCGAAAGCGACGCGACGGCCACGTTCCCCGCGATTGGCGTGACACGAATGTAGCGGAAGGCACGCGAAACCGACAGACGATGCGTCGTCCCCTTCGCCGCGTCCAGCGCAACGTTCTCCCACACGTCCACGTCAAGCCCAGCATCCGCCTCCTCGGCCGATTCGGCGTAGACGATCCGCACCGTTCCCTTGCCCGAAATGCCCTTCAGGGTCACGAACCCGAACGTCTCGCGCCCGAAGTCGGCAAGTAGGCCGTTCTCGTCCCGCGTTTCGCGGACGGGGCCCTGCGGCTTGAGGGCCATGCGGAAGACGGACGGTTTCTCGTCGGGCTTCACGCAGTCCGCCGCCGTCGCCACACCGACCGACTCGCTCTTGTTCCAGGCGACGCGCCAGCCCTTGCCGGACTTCACCGTTTCGCCCTCGACGCGGATCGCCGGCGGATGCGCCGCGTTGTAGACCCGCGCCTCAAGGGCATAGTCGCCCGGCTTGAGGGTGACGAAGCCGTTCTCCACGGGGAGTTTCTGCCAGTCCAGCGAGGTGTAGATGTAGGCGCATCCCTCCACGTCGATGCGCACCTTTTCCTCTTTCTTCAGCGAGACGGGGCACGAAAACGTGACCTGCTTCCAGTGCGAGTATTCGGGCCAGATCACGCAGTCCGGCTCACCCTTTTCGATGCGCCGCATCTGCACTTCGCCGCCGAGCGCAATTTCCCGGTCGCCCGGATACCACATCCACCGCGCCTCGTCGGCGAACCCCGCGACGGCAAGTGCACACGCCCCCGCCATCACTACTTTCTTCATCATGCCGTCTCTTCCTTCTTTTTATCGAATGATGATTGCGAATCCCGATGGACGCTTCACCGTCCGCAACTCGACCTCGCGAACATTGCCCCAGTAGATGTCCCGCACGCGAATGTAGGTCGGATTCTTGTCGAACTTCGGCAAAACGAACTCCTCAACCCCAGACATCGGATCGGTGAAGATTTCGCCCGTACCGACGGACTGCCAGGTCAGCCCATCCGGCTCAGTTGCGTTGGTATATTTGGGGCGACCGGCCCAATCGTTATACGCGCCCTTCCATTCATTCGGCTCAAGATGCGCATCGAATGAAACTTCAACCTTCAGTCCGCGCACGCGATTCCAGACGCGCCGACTGTCGGTGCGCGGCCAAAACCTGAGGGAGCAGGGCTGGAGACGTTCGGCGATGGCGGAGCAGTCGAAAACGAACCACGAACAGTCCTTATTATCGGCAAAACTGTCCAACGAACCGTCGTAGGCATTCCACCATTCGCTCGTATTCATGTACATCGGCGCGGCGTAGAATGAAGACCCGACGACAAACGGGCGCGTCATCTCGCTTGCGGAGGTCGCACCCGCGACCATGGCAAAAAGCCGCCAGTAGTAGCGACCCGCCTTCAATCCGGCAAAACGCGCCGAGAAAGTTGCCCCCGACGCAAACGTTCCAACCGAAAGTTCCGTACCATACTTCCGCCACGAGGCGAAGTCGTCGCCGTAGTCGCGAAGTGCCGCGTATGCGACGACCGTCGCTTCGCCCGGCGAATAGACGAGCGTCCCCGAAACGAGCACGCCTTCCGCCGCATCCGCCGCATTCACCGAGGCGTCGGCCCACGACTGCGGCGCATCCACCTTAATCAGCGCGTCGTCGGAGATGATTTCAACATCCGTCAGGTCATTCACGACCGAATCGGCTATTCGGAAATAGCGGAAGCGACCGACGTCCGCAATCGCCGAAAGTGTCGTGAAGTCGTTCACGCCGACGGCCGTTCCGTTGTTCGCAACAACCGTCGTCCAATTCTCGCCGTCATTCGACCCAAGCAGTTTGACAGACTGGTTGCGGTCACCATATCCCGAAGACTGGCGAATGCGCATTCCCGTAATATGACGCGGCGTTCCCGCGTTAAGGCCGACGACGCCACGCGCCGCACCACTGCCGAAATAGGCGTAGTCATCCATCTTCGTCGCGGCATCGCCGTCGAAGACGGAAAGCACATCCCAGTAAGGCGAGCCGTCCGTATTCGGTTCGGACGAGGGCATTTCAAGCGAATAGGTCGGAAGCCCGGGCACAACGCCGCCCACAGGAGTTGCGGAATCTTCCGCCCCTGCAAATCCGCCGGCAAGAATCGCCGCGACAAGACTGATTGGTTTTTTCATCGTCAGTTTTTCCTTCCTCATTCGAATTGAATGTCGTCCAAGTCGAAGGTGAGTGCACCCTGACCGCCGAAACTGAAGCAGAAGCCCATCTTGATGCAGGTGAGGTTCAGTCCCTTCAGGTCAATCGTGTGGCGCTTCCAGTTCTTCGTCAGCCGCACGTCCTCCAGCTTCGCCAGTGCCGAATCGGGGAAAGCGCCGCGCCCGCCGCCAACCTGAAAGTTGACGCGCTCGCCGCCATTTTTCCCCCGCGCCATGAAGGTCAGCCGCCGCGCCCCCGTCAGGTTGTAGCCGCCCGCCGCATTGCACCAGTCGTTCGGCGGATCCTGCCACATTAGTCCCGCCCAGTCCGAACCCGCGTAGACGACGCGCAGACAGGTTTTGCCGTGCGCGGGGCGCTCCGTGCAGTGCAAGTCTATTTTCAGATTGGGCGCATCGCCGAGAAATCCCGTCGCCCACCAGCGCGGCTCGGCGTCGTCCGCAAAGACCGCACAGGGCAGTTTCTCGGGCTTTCCGAGACGCTTCAACGGTTCGCCCTTCACGAGAATCGCCCGGCTCGCGAGTGCCGCGCCGCCCTTTCCGTCGCGGACGGCGCAGTAGAGTCGAAACTTTCCGCCGCCGATACCCTTCACTGTCGCACGCGGCGTTCGCCCGCCCGCGACGACCATACCCTCAATCCGTTCGGGGAACTTCACGCCGTGTGTCTCGCCGAGGAATGAAAGTTCGGGCAGAACGAACCATTCGTATGAAAGTCCGTCGCCATCCGCATCCGCCGCACGCACCGAGGCGACAAGCGTCGCGTTCGTACCGTCAAGGACGTCCGTTGAAAGTGTCAATGGCTCAATCGTCGGCACGTGATTCGCAAGCGGTCGTACGCCCCAGAGCGTTTGCAACCGCTCCGCCGCCGCCAGTTTCTCCCCTTCCGGCAGATGCATACCGAACCACGTCGGCGTGCCTTCGACCTTGTAGCCCCAGATGAACGCATACGAGCCGAGACACCACGTCCCCGCATCCGCCGCCATGTTGGCACGATAAACCTTCTCGTACCAGTCCGCCTTCGCCGTCGAAGTCCATTCACGCGGCGAACCGAAGTCGTTCAGTCCGAGTTCCGTCGGACCCGGCGGTCCGAACTCCGTGAGCAGATAGGGGCGCTTGCCGCCCATCTCGCGCCACCGCCGCCCGACATCCTGCGCACCGCCGTAACTGTTGATGCCAACCCAGTCGAGTTCGGGCGAAAGACGCATCATCTTCTCGACCTTCTGCGGCCAGACTTCCGCAACAACCGTGCCGACGGGATGGTTCGGATCGATCTCCTTCACCTTCTTTGCAAGGTCGTTCAGGTATCGCCACAGGGCATCTTCGTCAGCGACGCCAAGTTCCATCTCGTTTCCGAGCGCCCACATCAGCAGGGCGGGATGGTCTTTGTTCGCCCGGACGACGGCGAGCACGGAATCCGTCACACGCGCACACCAGTCGGGGTTGGCGTAGTCCGCGCCCTCGTCCTGATGGGCGAGCCAAAAGCCGATTGTCACGGTCACGCCGTGTTTTGCCGCACCGTCCAGCGTTTCCGCCGCACGGTCCGCGCCCCACGTGCGAATCGAATTGCCACCACACGCGGCGAATTCGGCTAGGTCGCCGACTCCGCCCGCACCGCGCACGAAGTAGGGCCGCCCCCCGCGCTGGAGAGTCCACGCGCCTTCGCCGCCGACAATCGCAACCTCAACGGCAAACGCCGACGGGAATGCCGCCGCAAGAGCCGCACCCGCACACACCGCCTTGAACACATTTCCTGTCCGCATGCCCATATTATAACACACCCGACCCCGTTCGGGCAGTATCTGATTTGGCAACCCGAATTATCGAATCCGCAACCGTCTACGTACGGCGAACCGACTCGCGGTAGGCCGCCGCCGTCCGTCCGAAACGGGTACGGAATGTGGCGCAGAAGTAGGAAATGGACGTGAAGCCGCTCTGGCTGGCGACCTCATTCACGGGAAGGTCGGTCGTCCTCAGAAGTTGCGCCGCCCGATCGAGACGAAAACGGGTGATTTCCTTTCCAACGCTCGTCCCAAGAATGCGGCGGAAGGCACGATCCACAAGCGTGTGCGACTTTCCCACGTGGGCGAAGACATCCTCGACCGCCAAAGGTTCGGTGAACCGCCGCGAGATGAATGCGAGAGCCTCGCCCACCCATGGCGGATCGTAATGGAAGAGGTCTGACGATTCGCGAATCGTCAGACCTCGCGGTGCGACGAACCGGGGCGACGGATTGCGCGTGCGGCGGACTTCTCCCCGAAGATTTCGCTTGATGACGGCCAGGGCTTCGCGCCCGACGCTTTCCGCATCGGGATCGATGCTGGAAAGTCGGGGGTCGGAGAAACTGCAGAAAATCGGGTCGTCGTCCACGCCAAGAATGGCGATGTCGTCGGGGATTCGCCGCCCCGCCCGATAGCAGGCGTGGCAAAGCTGATAGGCGCGAAGGTCCTGACAGCAGAAAACCGCAGTGCCGGTCGGCAGCGTCTTCACCCAGTCGAGAAGATACGCTTCGTCGAGCGGATTCTCAACGGCTTCCTCCTTGCGAGGCTCGCGCCCCATGTAGAAGGACTTCCGCTTCGTCTGCGGCACGGTGTAGCGAATGCAGGGGACACCCCTCTCGGCAAGAAAAGCGACAAAGGCCCGATGCCGCTCGTCCGAATAGGCCACGCCCTCCCGTCCGCAGAACGCCATGTGGGCGAATCGTCTGTCGAGGAAGTGTTCCGCCGCCAGCCACGCAATCGCGCCATTGTCGACGTTGACGACCGTACAATATGGATGCGGCTTCTTGAAGAGGACGTCCACAACGGGACGCTTCGTCTGGTTCAGCTTGTCGGCCGCCGCATCATCCTGTATCTGGGCAATGAAGCCATCAAAAGGGGCAAGATCGTCCGAATCCCGCAACAGTCGGTCGCGCAGAAAACGCAAGTCGAAGACGATTCCGTCGTCCCGTGCGAACGCCGCCGCCGCACTGGCGACCCCCGAAAGAATGCGACGCGCGAAGATGCTTTCGCGTTCCATCGCGAGTCCGATTCGATAGAACGCCTTGCCGCACATGCCGATCAACTGGTGTGCTGGCGGACGAAGTCCCGTCCGATCTCGATGGCCTTCAGGTTAAGGCCGAGCAGGTCGGCCTTCCGCGCCGAAATCACGTGCCGAAGCGCGGGTTCCATGCTTTCCCACTTCACGCACTTCGTACGCTCGACGATTGCCCCGAGAATCACCATGTTCGCAAGCGCGGTCGCGTTCATCTCGGTCGCCAGCACCGTCGCGGGAATGTAGACAACCTCGACATCCGTGCGCACGACCTTGCGCGTGACGAGCGACGAATCGACGAAGAGGACGCCGCCGGGCGCGACCTCGTTCTCGTACTTGTCGAGAGAGGGCGCGTTCATCACCATCAGCACGTTCGGGTGCGCGACAATCGGCGAACCGACCGGCTCGTCGCTCAGAATCACGCTGCAATTGCACGTTCCGCCGCGCATTTCCGGCCCGTAGGACGGCAACCAACTCAGTTCCCGGTTCTCAATCAGCCCCGCGTAGGCAAGAACCTTGCCCGAAAAGAGCAGGCCCTGTCCGCCGAAACCGGCCATAATCACTTCCGTCTGCGCCATGATCACGCCTCCTTATCCTTGAACACGCCGAGCGGATAGAACGGAATCATCTTCTCGTCAATCCACTTGAGCGCCTTTTCCGGCGTCAGCCCCCAGTTCGTTGGGCAACTCGACAGCACCTCAACGAGCGAGAAGCCCTTGCCCTCGACCTGATTGCGGAACGCCTTCAGAATCGCCTTCTTCGCCGTGCGGACGTTCGCAACGCTGTTCACCGTCACCCGCGTCAGATAGGCGGGCGCGTCGAGCGAAGCAAGCAGTTCGCAAATCCGAATCGGCATGCCCTGCGTCTTCGGGTCGCGGCCGTAGGGCGAGGTCTGCGTCACCTGCCCGATCAGCGACGTCGGGGCCATCTGCCCTCCCGTCATGCCGTAAATCGCGTTGTTGATGAAGATGATTGTGATGTTCTCGCCGCGACACGCCGCGCTCACCGTCTCGCAAAGTCCGATGGACGCAAGATCGCCGTCGCCCTGATAGGTGAAGACGATGCGGTCGGGCAGCGAACGCTTCACGCCCGTCGCCACGGCGGGGGCGCGACCGTGGGCAGCCTCGATCATGTCGCAGGCGAAGTAGTCGTAGGCCATCACCGAGCAGCCGACCGGCGCAATGCCGATCGTTCGCCCCTCGATGCCGAGTTCGTCAATCGCCTCCGCGACGAGACGGTGCACGATGCCGTGCGTACAGCCCGGGCAGTAGTGGAACGGAACATCCGTCAGCGACTTCGGTTTCTGAAAAACAATTGCCATTTCAACGCACCTCCCCGTTCGCCTTCTCGATTGCCGCGACGACCTCGTCCGTTGACGGAATCATGCCGCCCACGCGGTTGCAGAGCGAAACTGGCCTCGAACAGTTGGTCGCAAGCCGCACGTCCTCAATCATCTGCCCCATGTTGAGTTCCACGCAAAGGAAACTCCGCACCTTCTCCGCCGCCTTCGCGAGCGGCGCCTTCGGGAACGGGTAGAGCGTGATCGGACGGATCATCCCGACCCTGATGCCGCGCTTTCGCGCCTCGACAATTGCATTCTTTGAGACGCGGGCCGTAATGCCCGTCGAGACGATGCAAACTTCCGCGTCGTCCATCAGGTATTCTTCCCAAATCGTCTCCTGCGCCTCAAGCCGCGCATACCGCTCGAAGCGTTCGAGGTTCGTGCGTTCGAGTTCCGTCGGCTTGAGATAGAGGGAGGTGATCACGCTGTGCTTGCGCTTCATCTCCGTACCCGTCGTCGCCCACGAGCGGTCGGCGACCTCGCCCTCGCCCTCTTCGGGCAAGACGACCGGCTCCATCATCTGGCCCATCGTGCCGTCCGCGAGGAGCATCGCCGGCATTCGGTACTTTTCCGCCAGCTCAAACGCCTTCCGCGTCAAGTCCGCCATCTCCTGCACGCTCGCCGGCGCAAGCACGATGACGTGGAAGTCGCCGTGGCCGGGCCCGCGCGTCGCAAGGAAATAGTCCGCCTGCGAAGGCTGGATGCCGCCAAGCCCCGGTCCGCCGCGCTGGACGTTCACAATCAGGGCCGGCAAGTCCGCCCCCGCGAGATAGGAGATTCCCTCCGTCTTCAGCGAAATGCCCGGCGACGAGGAACTCGTCATCACGCGCCGGCCCGTCGAAGCCGTGCCGTAGACCATGTTGATCGCGGCAATTTCGCTCTCGGCCTGCAGGAACGTTCCGCCAATCTTCGGCATCCGCTTCGCCATGTAGGCGGCGATTTCCGTCTGCGGCGTAATCGGGTAGCCGAAATAGTGGCGGCATCCGGCGCGGATTGCGGCCTCCGCAATCGCCTCGTTGCCCTTCATCAGAACCTTTTCGCTCATCGTCTCCTCCTCAGCGTTCAACGGTAATCACGCAGTCCGGACACATCAGTGCGCACGACGCGCATCCGACGCAGGCCTCCGGCTTCGTCAATTCCACGGGCGTATGGCCCTTCTTGTTCAGTCGCGTCTTGGAAAGCGACAGGATCTTCTTCGGACAGGCGAGCACGCACAGTCCGCACCCCTTGCACAGGTCTTCCATGAATGTCAGTTTGGCCATCAGGTCACCTCGCTTAGTTGATAGTAAAGTTTCTGGATCTTCAAAGGGAAAAGGTCGTCTATGCGCCCGGTGAGTTCCGCCGCGAGACGCTCCTCCGCACAGGTGAACCGCACGGGGATGGACATTGCCGCCGCAACCGCACGTGCGTAGCCGACCGAGGCGAGCACGTCGGCCGCGCACGTCTCGCGCCCGAGATTCGTGTTGTTCACGATGCCCGTGAACGGCAGCGCACACGCCGCCTCGATTTCGCGCAGAACCTCCACCGTCTCGTCCGCCGTCCGCGTCAACGGACGGCTCGCGTTCACGACGGCCAGCATTTCGTAGTCGTCCTCATTGCGAATGTCGGGCACGTATCGGCCGAGGGCCAGTGCGCCGCGGTCGTCGCCCCCGACATCCATCACGACCATCTCGTCCCGTTCGGCGACGAGTGCGTAAATCTCCTTCGGCATCGCCGGGAAGTCCACGTTTGAGTTCGCGAACTCCGAGACCACAAGCCCGATTCCCTCCGCCGCGAGTTCCGCCGCGCTGTCCTTCGTTCGGAAGTAGGGGTTCACGATGTCGAGGTCGGCCACCGACACGCGGGCGCCCCCTGACTTCAGACGCCGCGCATAGTTCAAGGCGATGTTCGTCTTTCCGCTGCCGTAGTGACCGGCGAATATGGTGATTCGCTTCGCCCTCATCGTCTCCGCTCAGAGCAGGTTGCGCTGGATCTTCCCGCTGATCGTCTTCGGCAGTTCGTCCCGGAAGACCACGATGCGCGGATACTTGTAGGGGGCGGTGTGCTTCTTCACGTAGTCCTGAATTTCCTTCTTCAGGTCTTCATCGCCGACCTTGCCCTTCACGAGGACGATGGAGGCCTTCACAACCTGCCCGCGCACCTCGTCCGGCGCGGCGGAAACGCCGCATTCGAGGACATACGGCAGTTCCATGATGACGTTCTCGATTTCTGCGGGCCCGATTCGGTAGCCAGACGACTTGATCACGTCGTCGGCGCGCCCAACGTAGTAGTAGTAGCCGTCCTCGTCCTTCCACGCGAGGTCGCCCGTGTGATACATTCCATCGCGCCAGACCTCCTTCGTCTTCTCCTCGTCCTTGTAGTAGCCGAGGAAGATGCCGGGCTGGAACTCCTCCCGCGTGCGGCGGATTACGATTTCGCCGTGTTCGCCCGGCGGCACGGAATTGCCGTTCTCGTCCACGAGGTCGATGTTATAGTCCGGCACGGGCTTGCCCATCGACCCGGGCCGCAGCTCGTCGCCGATCAGGTTGCCGATGCCGAGCGTCATCTCGGTCTGCCCGAAACCTTCGCAAATCTTGAGCCCCGTCGCCTTCTCGAACTGGATGAACACCTCAGGGTTCAGCGCCTCACCCGCCGTCGTCGCGTGGCGGATGGACGAGAGGTCGTACTTCGAGATGTCCTTCTTGATGAGCATTCTGTAAATCGTCGGCGGCGCACAGAACGTCGTAATCCCGTATTTCGCGAACATCGGCAGAACCTTGTCCGCGTCAAACCGCGTGAAGTCGTAGACGAAGACCGCCCCCTCGCAGAGCCACTGGCCGTAGAGTTTGCCCCAGAGAGCCTTGCCCCACCCCGTCTCGGACATCGTGAAGTGCAGTCCGTCGCGTTCCACGAGATGCCAGTATTTCGCCGTCACGTAATGGCCGAGCGCATACTTGTGGCTGTGCAGGGCCATCTTCGGGTAGCCGGTCGTCCCCGACGTGAAGAACATCACCATCGGGTCGTTCCCGCACGCCGCATCCTCGGGACGGTCGAACCGCGTCGAGTACGCCGGGCATTCCGCGTCGAACGCGCGCCACCCGTCCCGCGTGCCGTTCACGATTACCTTGATGAGGTCGCGCCCGAGTTCCTTCATCGCCCGCTCGGCGTGCTCGGCCGTCTCGCCATCCGCCGTGCAGAGAATCGCCTTCACGTCGCCCGCCTCGAAGCGGTAGGTGAAGTCGTGGTCCATCAGCTGGTTCGTCGCCGGAATCACGACCGCCCCGATCTTGTGCAGCGCGAGAATCGAGAACCAGAACTGGAAGTGCCGCTTCAGCACGAGCATCACCTTGTCGCCCTTCCCGATGCCGAGGGCGGTGAAGTAGTTCGCCGCCTGGTTCGAGGCCTCCGAGAGTTGCCTGAACGTGAATCGGCGTTCCGTGAAGTGGTCTGAAACGTGCAGGAGCGCGAGTTTGTCGGGGCTGTTCCGCGCAATCCGGTCAACGATGTCAAAGGCGAAGTTGAACTTCTCCGTATTCACGAACCTGATGTGCTGCAGACACCCGTGGGCATCCTCCAGCACGTCGAAATACTTGGACGCGACCAGCATGCGCCGCTCGCGTTTGCGCAACCCGTCAAACTCCATCGCCTGCCGTTGCTCCTGTTCTGTTCCGGCCATGATAATCGCCAGGAACGTGCAGTCCTCCCCGCCGACCGCAATCATACCGTGCGGCGTGGAGGACTTGTAGAAAATGCTGTCGCCTTCGTTCAGCGTCTCGACGTGGTCGCCCACGCGCACCTTGAGAGTTCCCTTCAGCACGTAGTCGAACTCCTGCCCCGCGTGGGTCGTCGTGTGAATTGGCGCGTTCTGAAGCCATTCCTCGTAGGCGTACGTGACGTGATAGGGCGTCGCCAGCCGGTTGCGGAACATCGCCGCAAGGTTCTGAATGGTGATGCCGTCGTCCTTCGCGACCACGGGGCCCGCCCCCTTCCGCGTCACCATGTAGCCCGACAACTTCGTGCTATGCCCCTCAAGAAGTGCGGTGATGTCCACACCGAACGCAATCGCGCACTTGTGCAAGAAGGTGAAGGACGGATCCTCCACCCCGGCCTCGACCGCCGCGTAATGCCGCACCGAAACGTCGGTCAACTCCGCCATCTTCTCAATCGGATAGCCGATGATTTCGCGCATTTCGCGAATGCGGGCGGCCATTTCGTTGAGTTTGCTTCCGGCTGTTGCGGAGTTCATGTCTGCTTCCTTGTTGATTTCCTTGCTCATTGTCTGAACGCGAGCCCGAAGTCCGATTGCCTCGAATCAAGCGTTGAGTGTGTATTATACCAAATCTGCCGCGTTTCGGCGGAAGCGGTTTGCCCCCTGGGGATGCCGATTTTCGTCTGGGACTTGTTTTTTTGCCACGAAATCAACACCCGTGGCGCAGTCTGGTGGGACTGGGGAGAATCGAACTCCCAACCTACGGTTTAGGAAACCGTCGCTCTGTCCAGTTGAGCTACAATCCCGTTGCTTGCATCCAGCCGCCGAACCCCACCGGATACGCGGCGAAAACAGGCGCACATTATACCACTTTCGCACGACATCGGTCAATGCCGCGCCAAACTGGTTTACCCATTTTCACTGAAGATCTGATTCCTACCACGAGATGTCGCGGCGGTTTTCAGCCAGGATTGACAGGATTGATGGCCGGCACCACAGTACAAAGTAGTACACGAGTTCCCCTCCAGTTCAAAAAAAGTCGCCTTTCTGTCGGCGCGGCGAACCCTTCCTGTCCGACCGCCGTACCACCCTATGGGGAAATCGAAATCACTAGATGGAGAATGCGTACTCAATATATGGAGAAAGTCAAATCAATAGATGGAGAACGCCGTGCCCATATATGGAGTACGCCG
>CAVAHB010000124.1:0-20388 GCA_963588415.1 Faecalibacterium sp. CAG:74 | reverse complement strand
AGGCAACTTTTTTTGAACTGGTGCGGAACTCGTGTACTACTCTGTACTGTGGTGCCGGCCGTTGAACTCGCGCAGAGCCGCGGAGTTCGCGGAGGCGGGCGCGGCGGTCACGCGGCGCGTGACCGGGCCGGACTGCAGCCCGCCGCCCAATCCTGTCCATCCTGTCTGGAAAAACCGCCGCGCCCCGAACGGCTTTGTTTTTGGTATAATGTCGGCGTCTTGTCGAGGGCAACCGGCGGCGGAACGATTCGTCGCGGCGGAACTTTCGGCGGGACCCATAGGTCGGGAACTGACGCGGCAAGTGCCGCGCTCCACCCCGCGACCGCATAGTGATTTAGCGTCAACGCTAACAAGTCGTTCGTACGAAATACTGGTACTATTTCAAACTCTAACGACATGTGAGTAGGGATGCGCCCGCTCGGGCGTATCGTCTTTCCGTGTATTAGAGTATGCCTGTACCAGGGCTTCGTGCGAGTGCATGAGAAGATGATGCGCTCTCTTTTTTGCATTGGAATTCCCCGGCGGCAGATTGGGAGCGCGAGGAATTAGTGTGGCAAAGAGCGTAGAGGAACAGGTCGAGGACTGGGCGAAGAAGTCGCTGGACGCATGCGGCGTCAGGCATTTCGCGAAGAACGCGGAGATCAACTCGGAAATCGCCGAGGCCCTGAAGAACACGCCGAGCAAGAAGGGCGGAAAGGGCGCGAACTTCCCCGACATCCAGGTTCTCGTCGAGCCGAAGAAGGGCCGCTACCTCCCCGTGATGATCGAGGTCAAGGGCAAGAAGGGCGACCTCGCGAAGCGGAACGCGGAGGGGAACATTGTCGTCGAGAACGTGAAGCCGGACGGCAAGCCGGACTATGCGGCGATCTCCCGCTACGCGCTGAACGGCGCCGCGCACTACGCCGAGGCGATCGTCGGCCGTCCGAAGTCCTCCTACCCGGAAGCCGTCGCCGTCGGCGTGAACGGCTGGACGGACGAGTCGGGCCGTCTGCAGACCGAGATGGCCGTCTACTACGTCTCGAAGGACAACTTCTGCATCCCGAAGGAGATCGCCGCCTACTCCGACTTCTCCTTCCTGCGCACGAAGAACCTCGCGGAGTTCCTCGAACGGATCGACGCCATCGGGCTCTCCGACGAGGAGAAGGAGCGCAAGGCGCACGAGATCGAGAACATGATCGAGGTGCGCCTCAAAGAACTCAACCAACGGATGCGCGACGAGCTGCAGATTTCGGAGAACATGCGCGTCTCGCTCGTCGCGGGCATGATCATGGCGGGGCTGGGCGTCGCCGGCAAGGTGTCCGCCCTCGAAGTCTCGGAACTCAAGGGCGACCTCGGTGAGACGACGCACGACGGCGCGGTTATTCTCAATCGCATTGCCGCGTTTCTTGCGGAGAAGGACCTGCCGAAGGAGAAGCGGCAGGTCATCGTCAACGTGCTCTCGACCGTCTTCCTCGGGACGGACAGCCTCTACGTCCCGCGCAACGGCGAGTCGCCGCTCAAGACGGTCTACTCGTTCGTCTACGGCCAGATCATGCCCTACTTCACCTCGAAGCACCATCTCGACTTCACGGGGCGGCTCTTCAACGTGCTGAACGCCTGGGTCAAGGTCCCCGACGGGGCAGACAACGACGTCGTGCTGACGCCGCGCTACGTCACGGACTTCATGGCGCGTCTCGCGCAGGTGAACCGCGACAGCTACGTCTGGGACTATGCCGTCGGCTCGGCGGGCTTCCTCATCTCCTCCATGAAGCTGATGGTCGCCGACGCCAAGGCGCACAGCAAGAGCCCTGACGAGTTCCACAGAAAGGAGCGGCAGATCAAGCTCGAGCAGCTTCTTGGCATCGAGAAATTGGCGGATGTCTACCTGCTCGCCGTCCTGAACATGATCCTGATGGGCGACGGCTCGGCCAACATCATCCACGCCAACTCGCTCACCGCTTATGACGGCAACTATGGGCAAGGCAACCACAAGGGCGAGAAGTTCCCCGCCGACGTGTTCCTGCTCAATCCGCCGTATTCGGCGCCGGGCAAGGGCTTCGTCTTCGTTGAGAAGGCGCTCTCGCGCATGACGCACGGACGCGCCGCCGTGCTGATCCAGGAGAACGCCGGCAGCGGCAACGGCCTGCCGTTCACGAAGCACATCCTTGAGCACAGCACGCTCCTCGCGAGCGTCCACATGGCGGACGTCTTCAAAGGCAAGGCGGGCGTGCAGACGGCCGTCTACGTCTTCGAGGTCGGCAAGCCGCACGACGTGAAGCAGGTCGTGAAGTTCATCGACTTCTCGGACGACGGCTACACACGGCAGAACCGCAAGAAGTCGAGCCTGAGCGTCAACCTGCGCGACACGGGCGACGCCGCCGGACGCTACCGGGAGGTCGTGAACCTCGTCCTCTACGGGAGGAAGCAGCTCAGGCTGCTCGCGCCCGACTGCTACTTCGAGGACACGATCTCGCTCGACGGCGACGACTGGACGGTGCAGCAGCACCGCAAGGTCGACACGGCGGCGACGCTGAAGGACTTCCAGAAGGTCGTCAGGGAGTATCTCGCGTGGAAGGTCGGCACGGTGCTCAAGGCGGAGGACGGCCTGGGAAAAACGGAAGCCCGCGCCTGAACCTCCCGCAGGCGCGGGCGTATCGAACATTTGGAGTGACAGAGGTGTTCTCTGTGCGCAACACCCATTGCATTCAGAAAACATGGATTAAGAATTTCCACGGCAATGTTCCGTATGTGACGGCGAGCTCGGAGAACAACGCGGTCGATTCGTATGTCGAATATGATCGATCGACGATTGACAAGGGCAACGCCATTGTCATAGGCGGCAAAACGTTTGTCGTGACTTACCAGAAGGACGATTTCTTCTCCAATGACAGCCACAATCTTGTCTTGCGCCTAAAAGGCGCAGAAGGAAGCGAACGCATTTACCTGTTTCTGACGACAGTTATTGCGCGTGGTCTTGGTCCGAAGTATTCTTGGGGAGACTCGGTTTCTTACAAGAAGATACAGAATGACAAGGTGACGCTCCCCGTTCGAGAGAACGGCGAAATCGACTTCGGCTACATGGAGGCGTTCATCCGCGAGCTGGAGTCCGCTCGCATCCGCGAGCTGGAGGCGTATCTCGCGGCGGCGGGCTTCGACGACTGCGAGCTGACGCAAGACGAGCGGCTGGCCGTGGAGAGATGGCAAGAGGGAGGCGTTGCGGTGCGCGAGTTCAGGATAGCGGAACTTTTCTCGGTTGACACGCCGAAGCGGAGGTTCAACGCCAATGCGGTCAAGTTCGGCGGAACGCATCCGTATGTCGTGCGGACGAGCCAGGGCAACGGACAGCGCGGAACGATTGTCGCGGACGAGGTGTGGCTCAATCCGGGCAACACCATTTCCTTCGGACAGGACACGGCGACGATCTTCTATCAGCCCGAAGCCTATTTCACCGGAGACAAGATCAAGGTCATGACGCCGCTGTTCGGGGCGTTTGACGAAAGAATCGCGTGCTACTGCCTCGCGACGATGCGCAAGGCGTTCTCGATGTTCGGCTGGGGCCGCTCATCGTTTAACGAGAAAGTGCTGAAGGACGTCGCCGTGCAACTTCCCGTCACGGATTCTGGCGAGGTCGACTTCGCCTTCATGGAGACGTTCGTTCGCGGGATGATGAAGCGGGCGATACGCGGCGTCGTCGAATGGAAGGACAGGGAGATCGCCGCGACGCGGGATGCAATCTGACTTGGGTGACTTGTAAAGGGGGTGGGTCAGCAAAAGCCCAACCCCGCCCGCCGGTTTCAACCACTGAACACACAGAAGCCGCTTCGCGGCACACTGAAAACACTGAACCTTCCGCCCCAACACCTTGCACTTGCACGAGGGGCGCGGGATTTGGTAAAATACGCACATCAAAACAAAACAAACCACATAAAAGAGGTGAGTTATCGCACAGTTCACTCGTGTTAACTTCAAGATTCGCGTGCCGCAGGTTCGCGTTCTTGACGCTCAGGGAAAAATGCTCGGCGTGATGCCGACGCGGGATGCGCAGCGTCTCGCGGATCAACAGGGGCTCGATTTGGTGGAAATAACGCCAAATGCCGCGCCGCCCGTCTGTAAGATCATGGACTACGGCAAGTTCAAGTACGAGGAGTCCATCCGCGCGAAACAGGCCCGCAAGTCGCAGAAGGTGCAGAAGGTGAAGGAGGTCAAGTTCCATCCCGGCACCGATACGAACGACTTCGACTACAAGTTGAGGCAGATCCGCGGCTTCCTGGACGAGGGGTGCAAGGTAAAACTGACGCTCCAGTACCGTGGCCGCGAGAACGCCCACCGCGAACTCGGCGAGGATGTCATCAACCGGGTGCTGGAGACGTTGGAGGGCGAGTGCTTCGTCGAGCAGGCCCCGAAGACGCTTGGTCGCGTGCTCGGTGCGCTGATTGGTCCGCCGCGCAAGAACGGTCCGAAGCCGCCGCGTCCGCCTGTCGAGGCGAATCCGAAGACGATCAAGATTTCCGTGTCATGAGCGAGCCGAAGCCGGATTTTTCGAACGGTGCGTATCTGTTCCCGCACATCAACCGCGAGGGTGTGAAGTTCGGTGCGATTGCGCTCGTCATCGCCGCGCTGTTCGCCGTTCTGTCGGCGGCGGTGCCGGTTCTCTCGGTGCTGACGCTCCCGCTCTTCCTGTTGGCGTATGGGGTCTTCCTCTTCTTCCGCGATCCGGAGCGCTATCCGCCGGAAGACGAGAAGGCGATTCTCTCGCCGGCGGACGGGCGGGTTTGCCTCGTCAGCGAGGAGGAGTTGCCGGACGGGCTCGCGGACGGGAAGAAACGCTGGCGCATCTCGGTCTTCATGAGCGTCTTCAACGTGCACGTGAACCGGATGCCGACGGCGGGGACGATTGAGAAGAAGGAGTACATCGCGGCGGGCAAGTTCTTCAATGCGTCCCTCGACAAGGCGTCGAAGGAAAACGAGCGGTGCAACTATCTCATCAAGGCGGATAACGGGCAGGTCTACGGCGTGACGCAGATTGCCGGGCTTGTGGCGCGGCGGATTGTCCCCCAGGTTTCGGATGGCGACCATCTCGCACGGGCCGAGCGGTTCGGGCTGATTCGCTTCGGGTCGCGACTTGACGTGTATCTACCGGAGGGTGCGAAGCCGGAAGTCCGCGTCGGTCAGGTCATGGTCGCCGGCGAGACGGTGCTCGCGCATCTGACATGAAAGAAGAACTCCAGCAGCAGGTTCCGCTTCGGGCGATTGTCCCGAACCTGATTACGTCGCTCGCCGCCTGTGCGGGCATCACGTCCATCTCGCTTTCGAGCGAGGGGCGGTTCATGTCCGCCCTGTGGGCGCTGCTCGTCGCCTGCATTTGCGATGGGATCGACGGGCGGATTGCGCGGCTTCTGAACGCGAGTTCGAAGTTGGGGGCTGAACTTGATTCGCTGGCGGACTTCGTCAACTTCGGCGTGGCTCCGGCGATGTTCATGTACTTCTGGATGACGGGCGGCCCGGCGCACATCCTCATTGACGGCACGGGCGTTTCGCCGCTTCAGATTCGCATCGTGCTCTGCTGTTCGCTCTACTACGCGATGTGCGACTGCTTTCGGCTGGCGCGGTTCAACACGATGCTCGAGCAGCCCGCGCTCCCCTACTGGAAGCATTTCTTCACGGGCGTTCCCGCGCCGGGCGGCTGCTGGATGGTGCTGACACCGGCGATTCTCTCCTTTGCCCTTGAGGCGAAGGAACTCTCGCCGAAGTTCGCGATTTTCCTTCAGAATCCGCTGACGGGCATCTTCATGCTGCTCTTCGTCGGGACGCTGATGGCCTCGCGTCTGCCGACGATTTCGCTGAAGACGGTTCACATTTCGCGGCAGTTCCTGTTGCCCGTGATGGCGGGATTCCTGCTTCTGATTGCCGTTCTCGTCTCGAACTTCTGGCTGACGATGGGCTTGCTCGGCTGTCTCTACATTCTGACGATTCCCCTCACGTGCTGGTGGTTCGTGCGAACCCGTGCGGCATGGCAGCGTTCACGCGGGTGAACGACAGGAGCGATTCAATCATCCTTAAGGAGATTTGGTATGCAAATTACAACGCGTGAGTTCCTGAAGAAACTCGGTCTTGGTGCGGCGGGTCTGGCGACGGGTGCGGCGTTTGGCGACGAGTTCGTTTCGATGTCGGGGAGGTTGCCGCCGGGATCCGTCGGCGACCCCGAGAACCTTTGGTTTGCCAAGCACATCTTTCCCCTCGAGCACACGATGGCGGACGGGCCGAGCGCGTTTCTGAAGGACGGCAGGGTCTTCCAGCCGGCGAGGGAGGTGCCGATTTTCCATGAGACGGATGTCGTCGTCGTCGGGGGCGGGCCCGCCGGATTCGCGGCGGCGGTGGCGGCGGCGCGGACGGGTGCGAAGGTTGCGCTCGTCGAACGGTACGGCTCGCTGGGCGGTCTTTTCACCAACGGCATGGTTCTCATCATGCTTGCGACGTCGCGGCGCGAGGAGGGTGGCGACTGGACGCTCGTCACGCGGGGCATCTGCGAGGAGTTCATGCGCCGCGCCGAGGCGCTCGGTGCGGACGTCTGCACGAAGCGTCCGTCGAACCGGCGCCACTGGCAGCCGACGGTCGATCCGGAAGGTGCGAAGTACCTGATGGATGCGATGATTGCCGAGGCCGGGGTCGAAATGTTCTTCCATTCGTGGGGCGTGGACGTGATTCAGGACGGCAAAAGGGTGCTTGGCGTCGTCTTCGAGTCCAAGCAGGGGCGGCAGGCGATTCTCGCGAAGCAGGTCGTGGACTGCACCGGCGACGGCGACATGTTCTTCGCGGCGGGTGCGGACTATCGGCAGATTACGCATTCCATCGGTTTCGTCACGCGGCTTGCCAACATGGATCGCATCAGTGCGGAGAAACCGCCGCGTGACGAGAAGGGAAAGACGCTGCCGGGCGTGTGGCCGACGCGGGGAAACGAGGCGAACCGGTCGAGCGGCTGGTTCAGTTCGCTCGGTCCGAAGGGGAACGGACTCGACGTGCGCGAACTCTCGAAGGCGGAAGTCAAGCATCGCAAGGAGTGGTGGGAACACGTGCGCACGATGCGCAAGACGCCCGGCTGGGAACAGGTTTACATAGCGAACACCTGCTCGCAGATTGGCCCGCGGGCGACGCGACTGCTGAAAAGCGGTTGCGTCGTGAACCGCGCCGCGCTGAAGGGGAACTGGAATCCGGCCGATGTCGTCGGCTGGTTCGGCGCGGACGGCCCGCACAATGCGTTCCCCGTGCCCTACCGTTCGCTCGTGCCGGAGGGGGTTGAGAACCTGCTCGCGGCGGGGCGGTGCATCGGCGCGCCCGACACGTGCGACACATTCCGCCTGATCTGCCCGTGCTTCATCACGGGTGAGGCGGCGGGCACGGCCGCCGCGCTCGCGGCAAAAGGCGGCGTTTCGCCGCGTGAACTGGATGTCGCCAAATTGCGCGCGACGCTTGCCGCGCACGGCGCATGCGTCTGAAATGGCGGGGCTTTTCGAGAGCGAGCCGCTTGCCGCGCGGATGCGTCCGCAAACGATTGACGAAGTCGTCGGGCAGGAACACATCCTCGGCCCCGGCAAACTCCTGCGCCGCGTCATCGAGGCAGACCGCCTGACGAACGTCATTTTCTACGGACCGCCCGGATGCGGCAAGACGACGCTTGCCGAAGTCATCGCCCGAACGACCCGGAGGAACTTCGTGAGGGCGAGCGGCGTTGTCTCGAATGTCGCGGAAATACGAAAGATTTGCGACAGGGCGCGGGACGAACTCGGCGGGAAGGGGACAATTCTCTTCATCGATGAAATCCACCGGTTCAACAAGTCCCAGCAGGATGTGCTGCTGCCGTATGTTGAGGACGGAACCGTGGTTCTCATCGGTGCGACGACGCACAACCCGAACTTCTTCATCAACACGCCGCTTACCTCCCGTTCACTCGTCTTCGAGTTGCACGCGCTCGCCCCGTCCGATGTCGTGCGGATTCTCGACCGCGCCCTGACGGATGCGAAGAGGGGATATGGTGAAACGCCTTCGCAATTCGACGCGGATGCGAAGGACTTCCTTTCAACCGTCTGCAACGGCGATGCGCGACATGCGCTGACGGCTCTTGAAATTGCCATGCGTTCGACCCCGGCGGACGAAAGGGGCGTGATTCACCTGACGCTGGACGTCATCCAGGAATGCGTTCAGCGGCGGCAGGTTCACTACGACAAGAAGGAAGACGGACATTACGACACCATTTCGGCGTTCATCAAGTCCATTCGCGGCAGCGATCCCGATGCGGCGGTCTACTGGCTCGGGAAGATGCTCGTCGCCGGCGAAGACCCGCGCTTCATTGCGCGGCGGCTCGTAATCAGCGCGTCGGAGGACATCGGCAATGCCGACCCGCGCGGCATTGCCGTCGCCGTGGCGGCGATGCAGGCCTGCGAGTTCGTCGGAATGCCCGAGTGCGCGATCAACCTCGCGCAGGCGACGACCTATCTCGCGACCGCACCCAAGTCAAACGCAAGTTGTATGGCGATTTCAGAGGCGATGGCCGACATTGAGGCGGGGCGCGTCCAACCCGTATCGGAACACCTGAAGAACAAGCACGTCCGGGCAATCGGCTCGAACGCCGTGACGGAATACAAGTATCCGCACGAGTTCGCCAATCATTACGTCAGGCAGGAGTATCTTGGCATTCCCAAGCGGTATTACCGCGAAACGAACCAAGGCTACGAACTGACAATCAAGCGGCGGATGGACGCGCTTCGCGGGTTGCATTCGCCGACAGGAATGTGATAAACTATGCATATGATGAAGGTCTGTGTTGCACTTGTATCCGCCCTGTTGTTGACCGCTTCGTCGCTTGCCGCACCTGCGGTCAGTGACATAAAGGTGGCGACGATTCCTCCGTGGGGGCTGGCGATTGACTGCACCGTCAGCGGAGCGACGGAAGACGATGCCGACAAGTCCATTGCCGTGCAGGCGACGGGAATCGGTGACGAGACCTACACGGCGCAAAACCTTTCGGGCGGCACGATTTGCGTGAATGGTGCACACCGCATCTACTGGAATCTCGCGAAGGACGGCATTACGGCGGATGCGCAGAATGTCACCGTCACCGTAGGCTTCCCGTCAACCGATTCCCCGACATATTGCGTCATCGACCTGTCGGGCGGAGCGAACGCGGCGACCTATCCCGTCACCTACTGTGACACGGAACCGGACGGCGGCTTCACCGCGACGGAGTACAAGACGACGAAACTCGTATTGAAGCGCGTGGAGGCCGGGTCTTTCATCATGGGGAAAGACCAGACGAAAGAATCGTGCCGCGTCACGTTGACGAAGCCGTTCTACATGGCACTTTTCGAAACCACGCAGAAGCAGTGGGAACTCGTGACGGGGACGAACCCGTCGTGTTTCTCGGGCGAGGCATTGCCCGTCGAAACGGTTTCGTATGATATGATTCGCGGTTCGACGGAGGGGGCGAAGTGGCCCGCGTCGAATGCAGTGGACGAAGATTCCTTCTTCGGCAAGTTGCGGACGCGGACGGGCATCGCGTTTGACCTGCCGACGGAAGCGCAGTGGGAATACGTCTGCCGGGCGGGCACGACGACGGCCTATAGTTATGGGAGTAAGGCGAATTCTGATTATGGGTGGGGGGATGAAAATGCGAAAGGGACGACGCATGAAGTTGGCACGAAAAAGCCGAACCCGTGGGGTTTCTATGATCTGTACGGCAATGTTTTTGAGTGGTGTCTCGACTGGTGGTCTAAGTCATTGTCGTACGGAAAAGACCCAACTGGTCCCGCTTCGGATTCAGAAAAGCGGCGAGTGCTGCGAAGTAGCCCTTATGAGGTCTCTCTGCAGAATTACAACTCATACACTCGACTTTATGGCGTGTCGTCAGATGCGAACAAAAAGCGAGGCTTTCGCGTTGTGGCAAGCGGCGTGGGTCAATTCGGGTCGGGTTCGGCGAAAGGCGTTTCGGTGCAGTCCGTCGCCGACGGAAGTAAGGTTAACGGGGCGATGACAATCGGTTGTGCGCCGTGTGGCACGGCAAACGCCGTCGTGACTTTGAATGACGGGACAATCGTCAGCAGGTCGGCGGCGGCGGAGATCTTCATATGGCAGCCGCAGACGACGGGAACGCACGTGCTGTCGCATGCCGTGGGATCCGACACGCTTACGGCGACCTATTCGGTGGAATCCGTCAACGTGACGCCGACGGTCGCGGCGGATGACAAGGTGTGCGTCACGGGTGACGCGGAAAACGGCTTCGTCGTGAAACCGGGCGAGGCGAATGAGGCGGTCGTCGTGACGATTCCCGACGGCACGGACGCGGCAAAGGTGACGGTCAAGGTCGGGCCGGACGTGCGGACGGTAGTGCCGAATGGTGCGGCGGTTCACGTCGTGCGCGATGGGGCGGACATCACGGACTTTCTTTACATTCCCGATGCGGTTGACGGCATCGTCAATCTGAGCGAGGCGGAAGTGAAGGCGGAGTATGCGGGCGAATCGCTGGACGTGACGAAGGGCGCGATAATCGACCTTGCAACTACCGAAAGCCCTACGATTACGACTGCACCGACGCGGGAGGGTCTTGTCTACCGCCTGATGGAAGGCACGACGTTGGACGAACTGGCGGCGGATGCGGACGGTGACGTCACCATTGGCGACGGCACGGCGTGGACTCCGAACTTGACGGTGAACGGCGGCACGAGCGGATTCTACTCCATTCGCGTCTCGATTCGCATGGAGAAGTAGTCACGCGGCACTTGCATTTTCACGGTCGATATAGTATACTTCAAATCATGAGTTCAAAGTTAGCAGTCATATTTGGTTGTGCGACGGTGTTTTTGGCTCCGCTTCTGGCAGTCCGTGCCGAAGAACCTGCCGCGACGACGGGTCAATCCGAGGAGTCGGATTCGGTCAACGAGGCCCTTGAGGCCGAGATTTCCTATGCTGAGGCCCTCATCAACTACGGGTATCCGGATTTCGCCGGCCCAATCATTGAGGCGACGAAGAAGAAGTGGCCGGAAAGCGAGGCGCGGTTTTTCGCGCTGGAGATTCGCGGCCTTCTGAGTCTCGCCAAGTTCGCCGAGGCCGAGAAGCGAATTGCCGCGCTCCCGGATCGCAAGGGGTCGAAATACTGGGCCGCACGGCTTGAGGTCGCCATGAACTACTTCTCCCGAAACCAGAAGGAGGAGTGCATGAAGATCTACGACGAGTTCTTCAAGACCTTCAAGACGCCGCCGAAGGACATCCGCAAGTTCTACATCGACGCGAGTTATACCTACGGCCAGCTCCTGAAGAGCGACAAGCACTACGCACAGGCGGCGGAAGTCTACGAGGGTCTTCTCAGGAATATGAAGGATCGCGGCAACGACTGGTGCAACCTCATGTGCGAGACGACGGAACTCTACCTCAAGGTCGCCGCCGATGAAAAGGATGCAAAGAAGAAGGCGGCCGCCCTCACCTCCGCCGAGAAGTTGGCAGATCAGCTTCTCTGGCGCGATGACGAGCCGGTCTACTTCGGCCGTGCGATTTCAATG
This sequence comes from Faecalibacterium sp. CAG:74, assembly GCA_963588415.1. Classification (GTDB taxonomy): domain Bacteria; phylum Verrucomicrobiota; class Kiritimatiellia; order RFP12; family UBA1067; genus UBA1067. Next base: position 8,863 of record CAVAHB010000124.1, on the reverse strand, counting down.
AAGGCCCACATCGAGCAGATGCGCGGCAACATTGACCGCGCCGAGGAAATCATCGAGGAATACAAGCCCCAGCTCGTCGATCTCCACGAGCAGATCATGGCGAACGACCCGGACGGGAAACTGAACCTCGTGAAGCTTTCGCCGCTCCCCGAATGCCTTTACCTCCAGGCTCAGATTCTCTGGGACGAGGTGCAGGCGGAAATGAAGAAGCCGAAGCGCGACGACGAGCGCATCAAGTCGCTCCTGTTCGGCCCGAAGGACAAGCGGACATCGAAGCGGATTGGCTCGAAGGGTGCGTTCCAGATGGCAATCAACGTCTTCATGAACTACGATTCCAGCCCGTGGGCGCCGCCGGCCGGCGAACTGCAGGAACAGATTCGGACGTTCGCCGAGAAGACCTACGGGGCGAAGATCAAGACGAGGATTACGCCCGAACAACTCGCCAAGGCTCGCGAACGGCAGTTCCGGAGCGCCCACGACAAGTTCAACGAGGGGCAGTATCAGGATGCGCTCGACGAATACTTTGCCGTCCTTGCGAAATATCCCGAACTGTCGGAATCCATCCGCGCCGTGGAAAACGTTGCGAACTGCTACCTCGACATGACGGTCGAGGCGAAGTCCGATGCGGAGAAGGAGGAATACCGCATGAACGCCGACGCAGTGGAGGGCTATCTCGCCGAACGGTTTGCAGGTGCGCAGCGGGTTCTGATGACGGATGCCGGCAACGCCGTCATCCGCCTTGCGGCGAAGGAACTCGAGCGCAAGCAGTATGCGCGCGCCGACCGCCTCTACACCGATTTCGTCACGAACTACCGTGAACACCCGAACGCGCCGACGCTGGCGGCCGCGAAGGCCAGCGAGTTCGAGAAGGCCGAACGGTATGCCGACGCGGTGAAGTTCTGGGGGCTGATCAACACACACTACACGAACTCGCCCTACTACGCGGCATCGTTTGCACGTCTTGCCACCTGCAGCGGCAAACTCGGCGACCCGGCTGCGGAAATCGCCTACCTGAAGGAATACCTGCCGCTGGAGAAGAATGGTCTTCTTCAGCTTCAGGCCAAGATGCAGTTGGCGCAGTTGTACCTGAAGGACGGCCAGCGCATTCTCACGGCGGCGCTAACGAACGACGTTCCCGACGAAGTCGCGAAGGAGGAGGTTCGCGGATCGGCGCAGTGCATCCGCGCCATCCAGCAGTTCTCTGGTGCGGTTGCGGATGCCGACAAGATGCTCAAGAACCCGTCAACCCCGAAGGATGACCTGAAGGAGATTGAAGGCTTGCGTGAACTTGCGCTCTACCGCGTTGCCGACGGGTGGGGCCGTCTGCGCCGGCCGGAGGCGAAGGTGGCAAAGTTCCGCGAGAATGCGGCGGCCGGATTCGAGGCGTATCTAAAGGCCTATCCCGACAGCACTTTCAGCACGAACGCCTACGTGCGGCTCGGCACACTCTACACGGCCCTGAACGACTTGGAGAAGTCGAAGGACGCGCTTGACCGCCTCTCGAAGAAGTTCCCCGACTCGGACGAGGCGAAGGATGCGAAGCCGCGTCTCGCCAAGAGCCTGATCGAGATGGGCATGAAGCGCGAGGGAACCGACATCTACGCGGAAATGCTCCGTACGGATGGCAAGTACACGGCCAATCAGTTCGTGAACGCTGGCGAAGCCCTTCTGGGGGCCAAGAGCTGGGAACTTGCGAATCAGGCGTTTGAAAAGGCCATCAGCCTGGCGGGGACGAACCAGTGGACGACCATCGGCAAGGCGCGTCTCGGCGAGGCGAAGTGCGCGTTCATGCAGAAGTCGTATGCCGAGGCGCGTGAGGCGTTGGATCTCTTCTTCAACGACCCGAAGCTCTCCCGCCTGACGCTCGCGGCGGATGCGCACTTCCTTCTCGTGGAGGTCGCCTCCGAGCAGGGAAGGCGCGAGAAGGATGCCACGCTCCGCAACAAGTACTTTGGCGCGGCGATTTCCTCGATCAAGAAGGTGCGCAACTACTGGGCGAAGAAGGAGCAGTGGGAACGCGACCAAATCGACCTTCTGTCGGGTGACGTCCTCGTCCGACGCATGAAGGCCGAAGAGGAGATGGGTCTGAAGGAAGAGGCGCGTGAGACGTGCGGGCGTGCGGCGGCGACCTTCCAGGTCTTCATTCAGGCGCACGGGGTCACCGAGGATCATCCGCTGGACAAGATGTCGCCGGGCGAGGTGGCGAACCTCGAGCGCAGTTATGCGTCGCTCGTGCCGCTCTTCACGAAGATGGGATCCGACCAGGTTGAGCGCGTGCTGACCTACGGACAGCAATACCTTGACCTTTTCCCGAACGGGAAGTCCCGTACGGAAATCATTAACTGCATCAATCAGGCGAAGGCCGAGAAGTCCACCGAGACGACGCCCGCGCCATCGGAAAACTAAACAGAACAAAGCACGAAGGAGAAGAACAATGAGAACAGCAATCATTTTTGGACTTGCGGCCCTTTCCGCCGCGCCCCTGATGGCCATTCAGGGTACGCTCAAGACCGAGACCGAAACGCTCACGGGCGAAATCAAATGGCAGCCGCGCTCAAAGACGTACGCGATTACTTTCAAGAAGAACGGCAAGACGGACGTGAGCGCGGAACGCCCGTATGCGGATGTCGTCAGCCTCGACATTCCGGTGCCGGCCGGGTTTGAAAAGGCCGTCGAACTCGTGGAGAAGGGACAGGGTGCGAGCGCAATCGGCATTCTCTCGAAAATCGTCTCTGAGTACCGTATGCTGGAGTGGGATAAGCGCGCGGGCCGCTACCTGGTTCTCGCCTACCTCTCCGCCGGTCAGACCCAGAAGGCCTACGACACCTGTACGCCGATTATTGCGGAGGATCGCACGGCCGCCTATCGCGGCGATCTTGCGTCGGCCTACTGGCAGACCCTGCTGAAGCTTGGCAAGAACGAGCAACTTGAAAGCATCCTGAAGAAGGCGGTTTCGAGTGGCGATCGTACGGCTTCGGCGGCGGCTCTCGTGATGCGCGGCGACATCATTCTTGCGAAAGGCAAGAGTTCTCCGGATGCCCTGAAGGAGGCTCTTCGCGAAGCCTACCTCCGCGTGGCGTTGATGTACAACCAGCAGGAGTGCGCCCGCGAGTGTGCCGAGGCGATGGTGAAGGCGGCGGATTGTTTCGACAAACTCGGTCAGGCCGCGCGCGCCGAACGCCTCCGCACTCAGGCGAAGGCCTTCCAGTCCTAACGCGGTAATCGCCCTGAAAACGGAATGAGAACTTCATCCATCCGGCGCGACACGAAGGAGACCCGAATCAGTCTTGCGCTGAACCTTGACGGGAGCGGCGAGGGTGTCGTCGATACGGGCATCGGCTTCCTGAACCACATGCTTGAGTTGCTGAAGCGCCATGCGCTGATTGACCTGACGGTGACGGCGCAGGGCGACCTTGACGTCGATTACCACCACACGGTGGAGGATGTCGGGCTTGTTTTCGGAAAGGCTCTGAACGAGGCGTTGGGCGACAGGAAGGGAATCGTCCGCTATGGCTTCGCGTCCATTCCGATGGATGAGGCTCTCTGCGAGACGTCGTTGGATCTCGGCGGACGGCCGTTTCTGGTGATGCAGTGCGCGATGAAGCACATGATGGTGCGGGACTTCGAGGTGAAACTCGTCGAGGAGTTCTTCCGCGCCGTTTCCGTTGAGAGCCGCTCGAACATTCATCTCCGTCAGATTTACGGGGATGAGGCCCATCATGTCTGCGAGGGTCTGTTCAAGAGTTTCGCTCGTGCGCTTCGCGCCGCCAAGGCCATTGACCCGAATGAGAAGGGTGTTCCGAGTTCCAAGGGAGTCATCTGAACTTACTATGATTATCTTACCTGCAATCGACCTGAAGGATGGCAAGTGCGTCCGTCTGAGGCAAGGTCGAGCCGATGATGTTACCGTTTATGGGGACGATCCCGCCGCGCAGGCAAAGGATTGGTCTGATCAGGGCGGGAACGAACTGCACGTGGTCGATTTGGACGGGGCCTTTGCCGGCACGCCGAAGCATACGGAGGTTATCCGTCGCATCATCGAGGCCTTCGGCGGGCCTGTTGAGGTTGGCGGGGGCTTGCGCACGCCCGATGCGCTTCGCGCCGTATTCGATGCGGGGGCGGCGCGGGCAATCATCGGTTCTGCCGCGCTGGAGAATCCGGCTTTCCTTTCCGAAGCCGTCGAACTCTACGGGGATCGCATCGCCGTGGGCATTGACGCGCGCAACGGATTCGTTCAGACAAGGGGCTGGGTCGAAACGACGACCGTGAAGGCGACGGAACTCGCCGTCGCCGTCGCCCGTGCGGGTGTGAAGGCGATTGTCTACACCGATACGGCGACGGACGGAATGCTGGGCGGGCCGAACCTGACCCAGATGGCCGCGATTTGCGATGCTGCGCCGACCTGCGAGATTACGGCTTCGGGTGGCGTGAGTTCGCCGTTTGACATTGCGAACCTGAAGGCGCTGGAGCGCACGAACCTTCGGGCGGCCATCGTCGGCAAGGCTCTTTACGACGGGCGCACGACCCTGAAGGAGATGAATGTCGCCGCATTGTGAGACGTTGAAGAACGGGCTTCGGGTGGTCTTCGTTCCCTGCGAGGCGGAATCCGTCGCGTTCGGTCTGTTCGTGTCGTCCGGCTCGCGCCACGAGCCGACGAAAGTCGCGGGAATCTCCCACTTCATCGAACACATGCTCTTCAAGGGCACGCCGACTCGCCGCCCCATCGACATCACGCGGGCAATCGAGGGACGCGGCGGGAACTTCAACGCCTTCACGGGCGAGGAGACGACGTGCTATTACGCACACCTTCCCGACGAATATCTGAAGGAGGCGGTGGACATCATTTCCGACATGTATCTTCACGCCCTGATTCCCGCCGATGAGTTCGAGCGTGAAAAAAGGGTCGTGATTGAGGAAATCCGCATGTATGCGGATGAGCCGGATGCCGTTGCGATGGAAAACCTGCAGCGTTCGCTCTTCCCGTCCAATCCGGTCGGCGCACCTGTCGCAGGTTCGGCGGAAACCCTGATGCCGCTGAAGCCGTCCGACTTGAGGAGGTACATCCGCTCGCATTATCTTCCGTCCAATACGATTGCCGTTGTCGCGGGGCATTTCGATGAAACTGTCGCGCACGATGTTTTGCTGCGGACGCTGGGGCGGCTTCGGGCGACTGCACTCCCGCCGCCGTCGTCCGTCCCAGTTGATTTCTCACTGCCGCCGATTGCCGAGACTTCCGTTTCAAAGGAAATCAACCAGGCTCAGTTGGCTCTTGGATACCGGACTTTCGGCATCCGCGACTCCCGTAAGTATGCCGCGACGGTGATGGACGCGATTCTCGGACGCGGAATGTCCAGCCGGCTCTTTCAGGAGGTGCGTGAGAAGCGCGGCCTCAGTTATGACATCTCGTCCCGGATGCAGTTTTTTTCGGATTCGGGGATGTTCACCGTGGCGGCGGGGCTGGATCGCGCCAAGGCCGCAAAGGCGCTCGCGACGATCGACCGCGAATTGCGCCGCATTCGCGAGAAGCGCGTCTCTGCCGCCGAACTGAAGCGCGTGAAGGAGTTCCTTGTCGGGAACTTCCGCCTGTCGCACGAGAAGGTCACCTCGAAGTTGTTCTTCTACGGGGCGACGATGAGTTCCTTCGGCCGGCTCGTCTTGCCGCACGAGCAGATCGAGGGTATCGCCGCCGTGTCGGCCGCCGACGTGCAGAATGTGGCGAACGAGATTCTGCGGACGGAGAATCGGAGTTTGAGTTGGGTTTTGCCGCGTTGATCCGCGTGAGTTGGGTATGCGGCAGAAAGAGCGCAATCCGGTAGCCTACCAGCGCATCTACCAGCGTCTGCGCGAAGCCATTGTGGGCGGGGCGTTCGCCTTCGGTTCGCGTCTGCCCTCCAAACGGGCGCTCGCGGATCGCGAAGGCGTGGGCGTGATTACGGTTGAGCACGCCTACGCCCTGTTGTGTGACGAGGGATATGCCGAGGCACGCGAACGGAGCGGCTATTTTGTCGCGTATCATCACGGGGGGGAAGGCATTCTCGTCGAACGGCCTCTGCCCCGTTCGGATTCCCGCAGCCGCGTGTCGCCGAAGCCGAACCTCCACCGTCTGCCAACGGGCTTCCCGTTTTCGGTCGCCACGCGGAAGATGCGCGGCGTTATCGTCCGCTACGGGGAACGCATCCTCATCAAGTCGCCGAACACGGGGACGGTTGAATTGCGCGAGGCCATTGCCGCCTATCTCAATCGGGCGAAGGGGATGCGCGTGAAGCCTTCGCAAATCGTCGTCGGTTCAGGCGCCGAGTATCTCTACGGACTCCTTGCGCAGATGTTTGGCGGACGGCGCTTTGCGGTGGAAGACCCCTCGTATGAGAAGATCAGTGCCGTTTATGCCGCGCACGGCATCGCCTTCGACCGCCTGCGCCTCGGCCCGCACGGAATCCTGAGTGCGGAACTTGAACGCACCGGGGCGCAAATCCTGCACGTCACGCCCTACCGTAGTTTTCCGAGCGGCGTGACCGCCGATGCGTCCAAGCGTCACGAATACGTGCGCTGGGCGGCGCGGCGCGGCGGTTTTCTGATTGAGGACGACTTCGATTCCGAGTTCGCCGTTGCCGGGCGCGGCGAAGAGCCGCTTTTCTCGACGGATGCGGCCGGGCGCGTCGTCTACGTGAACACGTTCAGCAAGACGATTGCACCCTCCATTCGCGTCGGGTATATGGTGCTTCCGCCGCGTTTGCTGGCGCAATTCCAGAAGACGGTTGGTTTTTATTCCTGCACCGTGCCCGTCTTCGAGCAGTATTTCCTTGCGGACTTCATCAACGACGGCGACTTCGAACGCCATCTCCGCCGCGTTCGCCGTCGCCTGTGCCGTCCCGGCGAATGATTGGCTGGCCTTCGCCCGTCTTCCGCAGACGGGCGGGAATTTGGTATAATGGGCGTGACTTGAATGAAAGGAACGATTCCATGCTGAGGGTCAATCTGAAGAACGTTTGGTTGAAGTGCCGCAGCGGACTTCTGCGGTTTCCCCAGTTTCACCTTTGTGCGCTTGCGCTCGCGGCGCTGTCCGTCCTGTACATCCACGGCTGTCTGCCGGATAAGACACTGTTCGATCTCTCACGCGGCATTCTGCTCGGCGTTTTGGCGGGGCTTTCCGTTCAGTTGTTCCTTGAATGGCGCGAACTTCCCGCACGACGGTCTCTTGCCGGGGGCGCGGCAGTTCTCGTCGGTGCTCTGGCGTGGTGGTTTTGGCACTCGGTGCACATCGATTCCCCGTGCTACTGGTTCGGCTTCATGCTCTACTGCGGAATGGCCTTTGCGCTGGTTGCCGCAACCGTGGCCCTGCTCTACCATCTTGCGGACGGGACGACTCTGTTTGCACGCCTCGTGCTGAACGGCCTCGTCGTGAGCGGCATCTCGGGGGTGTTCGCCCTCAGCCAGATGCTTTGCCTGTGTGCTTTCGACAGGCTTGTCATGCCCGTGAATGCCAAAATCTACGGGGACGTTGCCGCCGTGTCGTGGATTCTCATCTCGATGGTCGGCTTCCTTTCGTTGCTGCCGGGACGCGGCGAAAGGGGCGGCAATGCGTCAGACCGGGCGATTGCGACTCTCTTCTGGGTGCTCTTGCCCGCCTACCTCATCCTGCTGGCGATTCTCTACCTCTACCTTGGGCGGGTGGTGGCAACCTGGTCGATGCCGAGCGGCGAACTGAACTGGTTCGGCTCTGCCGCCCTGGCGGCTTATGTGTTCTTCTGGCTATCCCTGCGCGACTCGTCGCGGCGGTTCTTCCGGCTGTTCGTGCGGTGGGGATGGGTGCTTCTCGTGCCCGTCCTGATTGCGCAGGTTGTCGGCATCGTCATCCGCTATCGTGCCTATGGACTTACCGCACCGCGCATGGCGGGTCAGGTCACGTTGCTGATTGGCGTCGCGGCGCTTTTCCTTGCGGCTCTGAACCGCCGACCCGCAAGCCTATTCGGCCTAATCGCCGTCACGGGACTCGTGTTCACGGTGACCCCGCTGAACATCATCGACATTCCCGTCTGCAATCAGGAACGCCGTCTGCGTGCGGCGCTCGAACGAAACGGACTTCTTTCCGCCGCCGGCGAATTGCAATTGAGGGAAGGGTTTTCCCTCGCGGATGGGGATGCCGAAACCATCGTCGGCGCGTGGGAGTATCTGAAGGGCAACAGGGCGGCGGTTTGGCATCGCCAGTCGTTCCTCCCAACCGTGAACGCGAGTGTCGCCCAACTCTGCCGCGCACGGAACGTAAAGAAAGTTGAACTTCCCGACTTGCTCGGCATTGACGCGAGCAAGTTTGGCAAAGGCCGCAATCAGAACCGCTTTGCCTCCGTGAGACTTGATTTTCCGTCCGGTTGCGACCTGACCGCTTCCGTGGACGGCTATTCCCGGGTTCGGATACCCCGTGAATCCAGCCTTGGATGCCTGCGAGAAGGGGAGCGGTGGTTCGTGCGCATACCCCCCTGCGGCGAACGCGGCACCGAGCGGTTTGACGTGACGGATCGCGTCAATTCGCTTCTGGAATCCGTACGATGCCGGGCGAAGTTCGCAGAACCGTATAAGTCGGGATTCCTCCAGACGAAGGATGCAGTCTGGCGGCTCAGTTCGGAGAAGGCGTTGCTGTTCCGGTCGGTCTATGCGTCGGGCAACGTTGGCGAACGATGTTCGCGAGTTAACCTGAACGGCTGCATCCTGCTGGAAAAGTAGTCCGTCCGTTTTCGTCTGCGGGAAAGCCCTCCGTTTGACCCCTCAGGGAGCGCGGCGAAACCCCTCTCGGAGCGTTGGCGTACTCAATATATGGCCACGGCGTACTTAATAGATGGCCACGGCGTACTCCATATATGGGCACGGC
>CAVAHB010000123.1:0-12734 GCA_963588415.1 Faecalibacterium sp. CAG:74 | reverse complement strand
GAAGTTTGCGGTCGCGGCGGTTGCCGTCGCGCTCTGCGGCAGGGCGAATGCGGCGAAGTTCGTATTGGGCGTTGACTACGTTTCCCTTGCAAAGAACACCGATACGGCCACGGCCGGCGCCTATCAGGCCTTTCTTTTCAACGGAAACGACTACAACAAGGTGCTTGCCATCCTCTCCAGTAAGGGCATTACGCACGAGCAACTGGCGAATTTGGCCGTTCGGACGGAAGTGAGCAAGGTCGCGACTGGTTCCCATTCGGGGACGCTGAGTTTTCCACGGGATTCGTCGACATTTCCGACGTGAACACGCTGCCCGCCACGGCGTTCACGGTAATCATCGATGCGAACGAATCCAACTTTTCCACCTCGGCGAAGAACTACATGATTGCCAAACTGTTCACATACCCGTATTCGGAAATAATGGCAAGAAAGGATGACACCCCTGTTGCTGGTTATTCCTTGTACAGTTGGGGTTCGCAGGAGAGCAACACGTGGCATGAAATCGGCACGATTCCGGAACCGACGGGCGGGGTGCTGATTCTCGTCGGCGTCGCCGCGCTCGCCCTTCGCCGCCGGCAGCGGCGGAAGTAAGGGGGACTCCCCGAGGAACTTCCCGTAGTCCGCGTGGGTGCGCCCGACGCAGCACCCCGTCCCGACCTTGTGCTGGCGCTCCTTCGCGAGGGACTTGCGCGGGCGCACCATGCAGATCCGCTTGAGGTCGCCGCGCTTCACGGGCAGTCACATTCACCCTGTCTTATCACCTTGCCATTTTGCCCCGTTTTAGACACAAACAACCGGGTCCAAAAATGGTATAATACTTGCCATTGAACCGATTGTTAAGGAGACTTAATGAAAATAGCGATTGCTTCCGACCATGGCGGATTTGATCTCAAGTCCGCGCTCGTTCACGCCCTTTCCGCCCAGACTGCGGTAATGGATCTCGGCCCGACGGACGGGACGAGTTGCGACTATCCCGACTACGCGGATGCCGTCGCCCTCGAGGTGTCGGCTGGGACGGTGGATTTCGGCATTCTCATCTGCCGGTCGGGAATCGGAATGTCGATGTGCGCGAACCGCTTCCAGAACGTGCGGGCGGCGTTGTGCGCGACGGTCGATGCGGCGGTTCTGTCGCGCCAGCACAACGGGGCGAACGTTCTCTGTCTCGGGGCGGACGTCGTCAGCCCCGAATACGCGGTTGAAATTGCGAAGGCGTTTCTCGCCACGCCGGTGGACGAGGCCGAGCGCCATGCGCGGCGGCGTTGGAAACTGGAGCGCGCGGGGCGGCTCTCGGATGCGTCGGGTCTCCTGAAGGACGACCCCGAGGTCTTCGCGGCGATTCGTGCGCAGACCGAGCAGGAGGATACGGAAATAAACCTCATCGCGTCCGAGAACACGTCGAGCCGGGCGTGTCGCGAGGCGGCGGGATCGGTGCTGATGAACAAATACGCCGAGGGCTATCCGGGGAAGCGGTGGTATTCGGGCTGTCTGCCGGTCGATGCGGCGGAGGAACTCGCCCGCAAGCGGGCTTGCGAACTCTTCGGTGCGGAGCATGCGAACGTGCAGCCGCACTGCGGAAGCGCGGCGAACATGGCCGTCTACTTCGCGACAATCAAGCCCGGCGACACGGTGATGTCGATGTCGCTCGACCAGGGCGGCCACCTCTCTCACGGATCGCCCGTGAACTTCTCCGGCAAACTCTACAACATCGTACCCTACACGGTGAACCGCGAGACGGAGCGGCTCGACTACGACGCGCTCGAAAAGCAGGCGATGGAGGTGAAGCCGAAGATTCTTCTGACGGGGGCGTCGGCCTATCCGCGGAAGATTGACTTCAGGCGTGTGCGCGAAATCTGCGACAAGGTCGGGTGCATCATGATGGTCGATATGGCGCACATCGCCGGGCTGGTGGCGGGTGGCCAGCACGAAAGTCCCGTGCCGTATGCGGATTTTGTGACGACGACGACCCACAAGACCCTGCGCGGCCCACGCGGCGGTCTGATTCTCTGCAAGGCGCAGTATGCGAAGGCGATTGATTCGGCGGTCTTCCCCGGCATGCAGGGCGGCCCGCTCGAGAACATCATCGCGGCGAAGGCGGTCTGCTTCCGCGAGGCGATGCAGCCGGAGTTCAGGGAATACGCGGCGCAGATCGTGAAGAACTGCGCGGTGCTCTGCAAGACCGTCGCCGACCGCGGCTACCGCATCGTCTCGGGCGGAACGGATAACCACCTCTTTCTCGTGGACGTGAAGTCGCACGGCATGACGGGCAAGGAGGCGGCTGCGGCGCTTGACGCGGCGGGCATCGTCGTCAACAAGAATACTATTCCCTACGACACGGAATCGCCGTTCAGGACATCCGGCATCCGCGTGGGAACCGCGTCGGTGACGACGCGCGGCATGAAGGAGCCGGAGATGATCAAGATCGGCACGTGGATTGCCGACGTTCTCGACAACATTACCGATGAGGCCGTGCAGGCTCGCGTGAAGCGCGAGGCGAAGGCCCTTGTCGCGGGATTCCCGGTTCCATGATGGCCAAGGTCGCAGTAGTTGGGGTTGTCGGGCGCACGAACGCCGGCAAATCGACGCTTGTCAACCGGCTCGTCGGCGAGAAGGTCTCGATTGTCTCGCCCGTCGAGCAGACGACGCGCAACACCGTGCGCGGCATCGTCGCGGATCCGCGGGGGCAGCTCGTGCTTCTCGATACGCCCGGCCTTCACAAGGCGGTCGGGACGCTCGGCACGCTCCTGAACCGCATGGCGCGGCGGAGCGCCGCCGGCGTGGACATCCTCTGCGTCGTCTTCGACGCGGCGGAAGCACCGCAACTGGAGGATATCGGCTGGATGCAGCGTGTCGCGAAGGAGCGTCCTGAAAGAGTCGTCTTCGTGCTGAACAAGGCGGATATGAAGCCGTTCTATTCGACGATGTACCACGAGGCGTGGGAGGAGGCGAAGGCCACGGCACCGGCGGCTGAAGGCGAGGCGAAGGCCGTCGAACCCGTCTGGGTCGCGTGCATCGCGACGCAGGACTCGGGTGCGACGGCGGTCTTGGACGCGCTCTTCGCGTTCGCGGAGGAGGGCGAACCGCTCTTCCCCGAGGACATCGTGACGGACTATCCGCGCAAGTTGACGATTGCGGATTCGATTCGCGAGAAATACCTTGCGAAACTCCATCAGGAGTTGCCGCACGAACTGGGCGTGTGCGTGAAGGAAATCAGGGACGATTCGAACCGCTGGGACGTGACGGTTGACATTCTCGTGAACAAGCCCTCGCAGAAGCCGATTGTCATCGGGCGTTGTGCGGAGACAATCAAGGGCGTCCGCCTGTGCGCCCAGCGGGAACTTTCCGAAATCTTCGGACGGAAGGTCGTGCTCGAACTCTGGGTCAAGGTCGAACCGAACTGGATGAAAGACAGGAGACTTCTCACCGAGATGGGATACATGGGGGATCTCGTGTGAGGATTCGCCCGTCTGCCGCGCTGACTGTCCTGCTGCCGTTTCTGGTGACGGCGGGGACGAACGACTTTGAGTTGGCGCGGCAGGCCCTGCGGGACGGACTGTGGTCGGTTGCGCGTGCGCACGCGGCGAAGGTCGAGGGCGACGCGGCGAAATTGCTGACGCTCGAGAGTTTTGCGCGGGAAGGGAAGTGGGACGACATCCTGAAGACGCTCGCCGCGTGGGGGAATCCGGCGGAGGAGGGCTTCCGCTACTACCGTGCGATGGGGCTTTTCAAGACGGGCAACATCGAATCGGCGCGGCATTCGCTTGAGTTCGCGGTGTTCCGCGACCCCGGCTACACGGGACCCGTGGCGCGGCTTCGCGCCCGGCTTGCGATGGATTTCGGCGACGTCGTCCGCGCCCTTGAAATCCTGAAGGCGGAAGGCGGCGACGACCCCGAAACGAAGATGCTGGCGGCCGAACTTCAGAACCGGGTGGGCGACAGGAAGTCCGCAGAGGAGGCGTGGCGGGCTGTCGCCCTCTCGACGAATGCGTCCGAATCTGCCCGCATCGTGGCGGCGGCCAATCTTCGGGATGCGGTGCTTCTGCGGCGGGCCTACTCGAACGCGACGACGGTCGCCGTGCGGCAGGTGGCGGGCCTTCAACTGGGGGTCGTGCTGATGCGAGACGGGCAGACTTTCGACGAGGGGGCGCGGCTCGTGCGCCTGATCGTGTCCAGTTCGCCCGACGCGCCGGGCGGGCGCGAGGCGTTCGCGGAACTCGCGAACCGTCTGCTGGAGCGCGGCAGTTTCGACGAGGCCGTCCGCCTTTACGACGAACTGGCGGAATCGTGGCCAGACACCGCGAAAGACGCCGCCGTTCAGGAGGGGCGCGGCTGGGCCTACCTGAAGACGGGGCGGACGAACGAGGCCATCGTGGCATTTCTGCGGGCGGAGGCGGTGGCGACGAACGACGAGGTTCGGGCGACGACCATGGTCAAAGTCGGCGACATCCTTTCCGGACAGGGGAAGGAGACCGAAGCGATGGCCAAATACCGCGAGGTCATCGAGAAGTTTCCGCAGACGTCTGCGGCCAAGACGGTGGCCGCCATCATTCGGGTGCGGGAACTGGAGGAGGCGGGGCGCAGGGATTATGCGGCATTCCGCTTCGCCGAGGCGCAGAAGATCTTCGCCCGCGTGGCCGCCGAAGATCCGACGCGCAAGCCGGCGATGGACTATTTCGCCGTACTCTGCCTTTACGGACAGGGGCGGGATGACGAGGCCGAGGCGAAGGCGCGGCAGTTGACGGAAACGACTACCGACGCGACCATCCGTGCGGAAGCGACGCTGTGGCTTGCGAAACTCGCCTACAACCGCGGCACGTGGAAGTCGGCGCAGACGCTCTTTTCGGCGTATGCCGACGCGCAGCCGAAGTCCGCGAAAGCCCCCGAGGCACTGGTGTGGGCTGCCCGTGCGGCATTCGCCGAGAATGATTTCACGCTTGCGGTTGCGACGGTCGCCCGGATGCTTTCTGGTTACCCCGATTCGCCGCTGCGGGCGGCTGGCCTGCTCGTTCAGGGCGAGGCGCTGATTGAACTGTCGCGCTTCGATGAGGCCGTGCTCGTGCTGGATCGTGCGGGGAGCGTTCCCGACGTGTCCGACGAACTCCGCCTTCGGGCGCAGTTCCTACGAGCGGATGCGCTGTTTGCAATGGGCGCGGACAATCCCGTGCGCTACCAGGAGGCACTCGACCTCTATCGCACGGTGCGGCGCGGCGCGGATCTTTCGCCTTCGACGAAACTGTCGCTCGCCTTCAAGATCGGGCGGACGCTTGAGAAACTGCGTCGTCTCGATGAGGCGACCGACCAGTACTACACGCAGGTCGTCCTTGCCTATCGTGAGGGCCGTGCCGGCGGCATACGCTATGATGACGAGGCGCGAGCGGCGTTCTCTCGCGCCGCGTTCCGACTGGCGGACGAATTCGAGGGGCGCGGCGAAACCTATCAGGCGGTGCGCATTCTTGAACTGGTCGAGACGAGCGACGTTCCGGCGGCGGCCGAGGCGGCTCGGCGGCTTGAACGCATGAAAAAGAAAGGGAACTTCCTATGACGCTTTCGGGTGGCCCGATATTTTGGATTCTCGTGGCGATGGCCGTCGCGGCGGTTGTCGTCTTCTTCGAGCGGCTGTTCGAACTCCGTCGGGCGCAGATTGACTACGAGGACTTCGTGAAGGGCGTCATCAATGTCCTTGACCGCGACAACGAGAATGAGGCTCTCGCCATCTGCGAAGATACGGCCGTCCCCGTCGCGAATGTCGTGGCGACGGCGATTCGCCACCGCCATGGGTCGGCGCGTCTTCTGCGCGAGGCGGTCGATTCACAGGGGCGTGCCGAAGTTGGGCGACTCGACCGCCGACTTGCCGCGCTCGCAATCATCGGTCAGGTTGCGCCGGCAATCGGTCTGCTCGGTACGCTGATTGGCTTTATCCGTGCCGTCCTGCTCGTCAATTCGGGCGAACTCATCTCCCGTTCGGTGCTGATCGGTTCGGCGATGGAAGCGCTTGTTGCGGCGGCGCTCGGCCTTGCCGTGGCAATCCCGGCGGCCGTGATGTATGGCGTTCTGCGCGTGCGGATGGATAGGCTGGTCGTCGAACTCGAGGCGGCGGCGAGCCGGATTGTCGGCTACCTTTCCGTCAGGGAGGCGGAGGCGAAAGGATCTCAGAAATGACCGGTGGCGGCGAATGGGGCTGGCGGCGGACGGCGAACCTCGGCCTGTGGCGGTCGGGTCCGCAGTGGCTGAAGCCGCTCACGGTTGCGATTCCGTGGATAACCGTCGGCGCGGCGCTTCTGATGATTCATCTCTTGAGCGGGACCCTGACGGCGGCGGAAGGCGTTCTCTTCGACCTGCCCGATTCGGGACTTTCGGAGGGCGACACAACTTCGCTCGTTGCGCTCGTCACGCCGATGAAGAACGAGACGCTCGTCTTCTTTGACGATGCCCGCTACTCCCTCAATGACGGCGTTTCGGCGACGGCGTTCGGCGAACAGCTGGCCGACCGTGCGGCGAAAGCGGCTCGCAAGACGCTTCTCGTCCTGGCGGACAGGCGCACGACGGCGGCGGATTTGATGAAGATTGCCGCGCTGGCGCGGATGAACGGCGTTCTTCGCATCCTTTTTGCGAATCGCCGAACGGAGGTCGTGGACGAATGAACCCCCTGGCCTATCGCCCGAAACGGCGCGTCCGTAATGAACTGTTCCCACTTTTCGTTGTCGCGGCACTTCCGACGGCGCTTGTCCTTGCAATTCCGCGTGAGGCGATTGGCTTTCTTCCGAAGCCGGATCTTCCGCCGATTTCCCCTTCCTGCGCATTCGTGACGCTGAGCGAGGCGAACGAGGCGAAGGCGCTTGCGGCGGCGCAGTCGGCGTGGCACGTGAGTCCGCGCGGTGTGAGGGAACTGCGCATTGAGATGTTCGCCGATTCGCCGCCCGTACGTGAGCCGACCGAGATGCTGGCGATTTCAAGCCGCACCCGTTCGCCCGAACCCGAACCGCCGGCATTCGAGCCAGCTGCCGTGCCGAAGACGCTCGCTGCGCCCGTGCCGACGAAGATTCCGACCGAGCCGGAGAACGCGGCGGCCGCCTTCTCGCGTGATGACCTTCTGCGGATTGACTGACTGAACGATTTCATAGAAAGGAAAGAACAAAATGATGACCGAGGCTGAAACTTTGCAGGCGTTCAAGGATACGGGAGCCCTGCTTGAGGGGCATTTCGAACTGCGCTCGAAACTCCACTCGAACCGCTACTTCCAGTGCGCGAACGTCCTGCGCTATCCGCGCATCGCGGCGAAACTGTGCGATGCGCTTGTGGAGAAGATGAAGGCGGCGTGTGACGTCGGGCGCATTGACGGCGTGATTTCGCCCGCCGTCGGCGGCATTCTCGTCGGACACGAAGTCGCCCGCGCCCTCGACACAAAATGCGTCTTCGCCGAGAAGGTTCAGGGCGAAGGCGTGGACGCGAGCGGCAAACCGAATACAATTCTTGCGATGCGCCGCTTTGCCCTGAAGCCCGGCGAACGGTATGTCGTCGCCGAGGATGTCGTCACGAAGGGCGGGCGCGTTCAGGAGACGATCGACCTCGTGCAGAAGGCGGGTTGCGAAGTTGCGGCGGTTCTCTTGCTTGTCGATCGCTCGTCGGGTAAGGTGACGTTCGGGAATATCCCGATGTTCTCGCTGATGCGGATGACTCCCGAGACCTGGACGGCCGAGGAATGCCCGATGTGCAGGGCCGGCGGCCACCCCGTGCATCCGGGTTCGTAAGGCGAAGGGGCGAGCCAGTCGCAGGGGATAAATGCTCTAATCCACGCATGGATATTGGAATGTCGCAGAAACTGTTCAAGGCGAAGAAGAGAAGGGTCGCCCCGAAGAGAACGGTTGCCGAGGTGGCGAAGAAGGTCGTTCTCGTGGGGACTTATTCGGGGACGCAGCTTGAGGACTGGCCTGGATACTACAACTACCCCATTTCAAAGTCGGACAAGATTGACGCGGAGGCCTGTCGGAAGGTCAACGAAATCTGGCTTTTCAAGGGGACGCGGGAGCCGCGCTACTTCGCGGCGGAGTTCGTCGGGGTCAGGACGCGTACCGAACTGCGGGAACTCGGCTATCCGGCGAAGGGGATGGGTCACGGGGACGGAATCTACCTCCTCTTCAGGATTGTGAAGACCTACGCGCCGTCGAATGCGAGCGCGGCACTTGCGACGGCGGTCGAACGTGTCATCGTCCGTACAAAAGACTTCGCCCGCTCGCCGAAGGTCCGCAGACAGTTGAAGGCGTATCTTGAATCGCCCGACCGCAACGACCCCGACCTTGCGAGCCAACTGCCGCACATTGTGATGGAGTTGCCACCCGACCGCCTCCGCGTTTGCGACGCGGCGGTTCAGATGGAGTTCCTATCCTTCGTTAATTCCTACGAGCCGTCGGATATTCCGTTTCCATCGCCTGTGCACCCGAAGTTCACGTTCATTGACTTGTTTGCGGGCATTGGAGGCATTCGCCTTGGTTTCCAGATGAATGGTGGAAGGTGCGTCTTTTCGTCGGAGTGGGATAAGGATGCGGCGAAGACCTACTATTTCAACTTCGGGGAGCGTCCATTCGGGGACATTCAGAAGATAGACCCGAAGGACATTCCCGATTTTGACGTTCTACTTGCGGGATTTCCTTGCCAACCGTTCTCAATCATAGGGGACAAGGAGGGGTTCAATCACGAAACGCAGGGGACGTTGTTCTTCAATATAGAGCGGATACTGCTTGAGAAGAGGCCGAAGGCCTTTATGCTGGAGAACGTGCGGAATCTGACGGCTCATGACGGCGGGCGGACGTTCAAGATTATTCTTTCCCATTTGACGAAAGCCGGGTATGACGTTCACTACAAGGTCTTGAATGCACTTGACTACGGCGTGCCGCAAAAGCGGGAGCGCATCATCATCTGCGGCTTCCGCAAGCACGTCGATTTCGAATTCCCGCCACCCGTGCCGGCCAGTCAGCGGAAGACGCTTGCCGACATTCTTGAGAAGAGTGCGGAAAATGACGATTCCCTTTACGTTCGTCCGGCAATCCGCAGAAGTCGGCTTGAACGCCTGAAGGACAGGAACTTTCCTCGTCCGTATATTTCGCATGAAAATGTGGCGGGATCGATAACGCCCCATCCGTTTTCCTGTGCGCTACGGGCTGGGGCTTCGGCGAACTACATTCTTATAAACGACGAGAGACGCCCGTCGGCACGGGAGATGCTGAGGATTCAGGGTTTCCCTGATGAGTTCAGGGTCGTCGTTCCCTATGGACAAATCAAGCATCAGACGGGGAACAGCGTGGCTGTCCCCGTGATTCGGGCGGTGGCGGAGCGGATGGTTGAGAAACTGAAGGAACTTTAAGGAGGACAAGATGGCGACGAGTAGCGTGCAGCCTCGGCTCAAGAATGTGGATAAGTACAGCCCTGATTATCCGTTGGGACAGTTCCCTGTCGGGTTTGCGCTGGAACTTGGCAAGGAGTTGATTTATCTTCTGGCGACGCGCCAGCCTCCGACGCTTGAAGGTTCTGACTGGGAGCAAATCTTCGCCCGATGCGTCGGGGCGCAGTGGAGGCCCTCGAACGTCGGTCTTGATGACGTGCAACTTCATCAAATGGCTTGGAGTGCGAAGACCGTCAAGAACCGGAATCCCTTTGAAGTCAAGCACATCCGGCTCATCAGCGGGCGCAACTCACCTGATTATTCATTTGATGTCGAGAATGTCCACACGGAGAACCCGAACAGTCTCGGAGCGATGGTTCTCGGCATCTGGAATGCCCGGATTACGGATGTGCGCAAGAAGTTCGAGACCACGCGGACGGTCGTCCTGATCAAGGGCGACGACCTTTCAATGGTTTCGGTGTTTGAGGAAGAGGCGCTGAAGTTCCTGCCGGAAGAATACGAGTGGGAATGGAATCAGAAGGGGAATCTTGAGGGTTATGTCAAGGGAACGGATGTCAAGAAGTTCACCTGGCAACCGCACGGTTCCCAGTTTACGATTATAACAAAAGTTCCTGAGAACCGACTTAAACTGCGAATTAAAAGGCCACCGCTGTTGAATCGTGAGGATGTTCTGACGCAACTCAAGTTTGATGCTTCATGGATTGAAGTCGTGCATTGATATGCGCCCGCCGAAGGAGTCGGTACGGCGCGAACCGTTACCGAAGTCCTTGAAGCGTGTGTTCTTGTATTTGACGTGTGCGATGTCCAGTTCAAGTCGCACGGAGGACTTTACCTTCGTGCAGGGCATGCCGTCGGCATGGAAGACGGGCTTATCTTGCCTTGAGGTAGGCGTTGATGCCGGCGGCCGCACGACGGCCTTCGCCCATCGCAAGAATCACGGTCGCCGCGCCCAGCACGATGTCGCCGCCAGCGAATACGCCCGGAATCGACGTTGCGTTCGTTTCGGGATTGACGACGATATTGCCGCGCCTGTTGACCTCCAGTCCCTCGGTCGTCGCCGGGATGAGCGGGTTGGAGGCATTGCCGACCGCCACGACGACGGTATCGACATCCAGCACGAACTCGCTGCCGGGAATCGCCACGGGTGAACGGCGGCCCGAAGCGTCGGGTTCGCCCAGTTCGTAGCGCAGGCACTCAAGTCCGGCGACGTGTCCGTTCTCATCGCCGAGGACGCGCTTGGCGTTCTGGAGGACGCGGAACTCCACGCCCTCCTGCTTCGCGTGATGAACCTCCTCGATTCGGGCGGGCATTTCGGCCTCGCTGCGGCGGTAGACGAGATAGACCTTCTCCGCACCGAGGCGGAGGGCCATACGGCTCGCATCCATCGCGACGTTGCCACCGCCGAGGACGGCGACGCGTCTGCCGTGCCAGAAGGGAGTGTCGGCGTGGGCTTCGTCATAGGCCTTCATCAGGTTCGCCCGCGTCAGGTATTCGTTCGCGCTGAAGACGCCCGTCAGGTTCTCCCCCTCGATTCCCATGAACTTCGGGAGACCCGCACCCGTGCCGACGAACACCGCGTCAAAACCGTCCTTCTCCATGAGGTCGGTGAGTTTGCGCGTCCGCCCGACGACGAAGTTCGTATCGATCTTCACGCCGATTTTCTCAAGTCCTTCGATTTCGTGCTGGACGATTGACTTCGGGAGGCGGAACTCCGGAATGCCGTAGACGAGCACGCCGCCGCACTTGTGGAACGCCTCGAACATCGTGACGTCGTGCCCTGCCTTCGTGCAGTCCGCCGCGCAGGTGATGGAGGCGGGGCCGGAGCCGATTACCGCGACCTTCTTCCCGGTCTTCGGTGCGCAGGCGACGGGTTCCTCCGCGCCGTTCTCGCGGGCGAGGTCGGCGCAGAAGCGTTCGACGCGGCCGATTGCGACGGCCTTGTCCACATCCTTGAGAATCTTGCCGACGGTGCAGAACTTCTGGCACTGCTTCTCCTGCGGGCAGACGCGACCGCAGACCGCCGGCAGGAGGGAGGTGGCCTTGATGACCCCGAGCGCACCGGCGAAGTCGCCCTTGGCGGCCTTCGAGAGGAAGCCGGGAATGTCAATCGCCACGGGGCAGCCCTTCATGCAGGGTTTCGCCGCGCAGTTCAGGCAGCGGCTGGCCTCGGTCTTCGCCTGTTCGGCGCTGTAGCCGAGCGCGACCTCGTTCATGTTGTGCGCCCGCACGGCCGGTTCCTGTTCCGGCATCGGCTGGGGCGCAATCGCCATTTTCTCTTTCGGTGTCATTTCGTGAAAATCCCCGCTTTGCAGACGTGTTCCCGCGCCGCCGCTTCCTGCGGCCTGAACGCGGCCATTCGTTTCGTCATCAGATCCCAGTCGACTTGGTGCGCGTCGAACTCCGGCCCGTCCACGCAGACGAACTTCGTCTCGCCGCCGATGGTGACGCGGCAACCGCCGCACATCCCCGTGCCGTCAATCATGATCGTGTTGAGCGAGACGGTCGTCGGCACGTTGAAGGGCTTTGTCGTGAGGGCGCAGAACTTCATCATCACCGGCGGCCCGATGGCGATTACCTCGTCCACTTCGCCGCGTTCGCAGAGTTCCTTCAGCGGTTCGGTGACGAGTCCCTTGCGTCCCGAAGAACCGTCGTCCGTCATGAGGATGAGTTTGTCGCCGGCGATGGTGCGCATTTCCTCCTCCATCACGAAGAGGTCTTTCGTCCGTGCGCCCATGATGATCGTGACGTCGTTCCCGGCGGCCTTGAGGGCTTCGGCAATCGGGTGCATCGGGGCTACGCCAATGCCGCCGCCCACGCAGACGACGTGGCCCGGCTTCTCGCCGTTCAGACCGCGAATCGAAGTCGGCCGCCCGAGCGGACCGAGCAGTGCGGCGACCGAGTCGCCCTCGTTGAGTTGCGCGAGTTTCATCGTCGTCGCGCCAACGGTCTGGTAGATGAGCGTAATCGTGCCGGCTTTGGGATTGGCATCGGCAATCGTCAGGGGGATGCGTTCACCGTAGCCGCCGTCCACCATCAGGATGATGAACTGACCGGCCTTGCGTTCCCGTGCAACCAGCGGAGCCTCCACCTCAATTCGGTAGACATTCGCGGAGAGTTGCCGTTTCTTGATAATCTTGTTCATTTGGGGGCGTATTATACCATATTTGTGTGGTCTCGGTGATTCGTCGCAAAGGCTGCCGCGTCCTTTGCGTTAAAATCTTTGGCAACGGGCGAGCGGTGCGGTGGCTTCAGATGTATATATAAGGTGTACGGGAAGACCGCCGCGCCCCCTCGGGGAGCGCGGCGAAACCCCTCAGGGAGCGTTGGAGTTGTCCATATA
>CAVAHB010000122.1:0-3935 GCA_963588415.1 Faecalibacterium sp. CAG:74 | reverse complement strand
CGCGCCGACAGAAAGGCAACTTTTTTTGAACGGACGGGGAACTCGTGTACTACTCTGTATTTGGGCAAACTTCAGTTTAAATCGGCACTTGTTTTCCAACGGTGTATGTGATAAACTATGCGCCATTATGAAAAACAGAAAAATGTTTTTGGTGGGCGCGGTCATTCTGGCCGCGGCGGGTGTTTTTGCTGACGAAGTGGCGGGTGCGGCAGGGGCCGTGAGCGCCGCTTTCAAGCCGGAAGAGCTTCCTTTGGCGCATAAAATGACGCTTTTGGCTCTCCAAATCGGTCTTATCCTTTTCGCGGCGAAACTGGGCGGTATGGTGGCATCGCTCTTCAAGTTGCCGACCGTTCTGGGCGAACTGGGCGCCGGCATCCTGATCGGGCCGTGGTGTCTCGGCGGAATCGGGTTCGGCGACGGGCTTTTCCAGTATGGGCTGTTCCGCGGCGGCGAGCTCGAGCTGGTCAAGCAGGCGACGGGGAACGCGCCGTTCGCGGTGAGTCCCGAACTCTACGGCATCTGCACGATTGCGAGCGTTGTGCTCCTGTTCCTCTCAGGAATCGAGACGAACCTGAAAATGTTCCTGAAGTTCGCGTTCGCGGGTTCGCTCGTCGGCATCGGCGGCGTCGTGGCGAGTTTCCTCTTCGGCGACCTCTGCGCGGTGTTCCTGCTGCCGAAGTTCATGCCGGAAACGTTCGGCTATCTTGCGGCGGACGCGCAAATCAGCCTGCTCAAGGCGGTGATGGACCCGGCCGCAATGTTCATGGGCATCATGGGTACGGCGACGTCGGTCGGCATCACGGCGCGAATCCTCTCCGAACGGCGCAAGATGGATACCGAGGAAGGCGTGACGATCATGGCGGGCGCGGTGATTGATGACGTGCTCGGCATCATCGTGCTGGCGATTGGCATGGGCATCATCGCGGCGCAGACCTCGGCCGGTGCGGATGCGAAGCACGGCGTCGAGTGGTCGGCGATTGGCATGGTGGCCCTAAAGGCGTTCGGCATCTGGCTCGGCGGCACGGTGCTTGGCATCGTCCTTGCGCGGCGGATTTCGTGGCTTCTCAAACTCTTCAAGAGCCATGTGGCGATTGCAACGCTGGCGTTCGGGCTTTCGCTCGTCATCGCCGGCCTTTTCGAGGCGATGGGCCTCACGCTCATCATCGGCGCGTACGTGATGGGTCTCGCGCTGAGCCGAACGGACCTCAAGTACATCATTCAGGAGAACCTGCAGTCCGTCTACACCTTCCTCGTGCCGGTGTTCTTCTGCGTCATGGGTATGATGGTGGACTGCAAGGCCCTCTGCTCGCGCCCCGTCCTTGAGTTCGGCGCAATCTACACGGGTCTTGCAATTCTTGCGAAGGTCATCGGCTGTGCGATTCCGTCGCTCTTCTGCGGGTTCAACCTGCGCGGTGCGTTGCGCGTCGGCGCGGGCATGATTCCGCGTGGCGAGGTTGCGCTGATTATCGCGGGCATCGGCGTTTCAACGATGGTCAACGGCAAGCCGATTCTCAGCCAGGAGGTGTTCGGCATTGGCATTCTGATGACGCTCATCACGACGATTGTCGCGCCGCCCGCGCTGGTTGGGCTGTTCGTTTCGAAGGCGAGCGGCGTTCGCCACCGCCGTGCGACGCAGGTTGGTTCGCGTGAAATCTGCTTCGAGTTGAGTTCCGCCGAGGTCGCGAAATACGTGCTGGAGAAGCTGGTCGCGGAGTTCCGCGCCGAGGGCTTCTTCGCCTCCCTCCTCTCGCAGGAAGGCGAAATCTGGGAAGTGACGATGAACGAGATGGAAATCGCGCTTCGCCGCGAAGCCGCCAAGATCCTCATCCAGTGCACGCCGACCGAGGAGGCGATGGTGATGACGGCGTGGATGGAGGTCGCGAGCCAGATGAACGACCTCGCCCGCTCGATTGCAAAGCCCGTCCGTTCCGAGCCGGAGGGATTCGCGGCGAACGAGGTGAAGGTCCGGAAGAGCCAGCCCCGCAGCGTGCGGCGCTATCTGCAGGCGTTCGTGATGCTGCCGGCGTTCCGTGCGGCGACGAAGGAGGAGGCGATTGCGCGCATCGTCGAGGAAATCGCCCGCGCCTGCCCGAACCACGTGAAGGACGTGAAGGCGGCGACGGCGGCCGTCATGCGGCGCGAGGGGTCGATGCCGACGGGGCTCGACCACGGCATCGCCGTTCCCCACGGGCGCGATGCGAGCGTCGCGGGCATTGCGGGTGCGGTCGCAATCGTCGACAATTCGGGTACGGCGGGCGGCTGCATCGCCGACTACGAGACGATCGACAAGAGCCCCGTCGAGATTATCGTCCTGACGCTGGCGAACGACGAGGAGCAGATGCCGTATCTGCAGCTGATGGCCTGCATCTCGCGGATGCTCCGCGACGACGACGGCTACCGCCGCCTCGCCGCCTGCAAGACGGTGGACGAGATGCGGAAGTTCTTCCGTGAAGTGAAGTAGGCGAGTCCATCCGCTTCCGCATGGAAGAGGTTCGGACAATTGCCGCGATTGCCACCGCGCCCGGGCGCGGTGGCATTGCCGTTGTTCGGGTGAGCGGGCCGGCGGCGTTTTCGGTTGCGCGGTGTCTTTCGGGGCGGCAGGTCGAGCCCGGGCGCATCGCCTACGCCGAGCTCCGCGACGGGGCGGGGCGGCTTCTCGACACGGCGGTCGTGCTCGCCTTCCGCCATCCCCGCTCCTACACGGGGGAGGACGTCGTGGAGTTCCAGTGCCATGGCGGGGCAATAACGCCGCGCCGCATCCTTGAGGCGTGTTTCGCGGCGGGGGCGCGGCTGGCGCGGCGCGGCGAATTCACCGAACGCGCCTTCCTCAACGGGAAACTCGACCTCGCCGAGGCGGAAAGCGTGATCGAACTCGTGGACGCGAAGACGGAACGGGCGGCGGACGACGCACTCGCCCGGCTCGGCGGCTCGAAGAAGGCGGAATACCGCGCCCTCTACGACCGCGCACTCGAACTCTCGACAACGGTCGAACACGCGCTGGATGTCTCGGAGGACGAACTGCCCTCGGACTTCATTTTCGGTCTGAAAGACGGAATTGCCGCGCTCCGGGAGGCCGTTGCTGCCTCTCAGAAGTTGGTTCGCGGGGGGCGTTTGCTGAGGGAGGGCGCACTCGTCGTCCTCGCCGGGCCGCCGAATGCGGGGAAGAGTTCGCTGATGAACGCCCTGCTTGGTGAATGCCGTGCCATTGTTTCGGCGACCCCGGGCACGACACGCGATTCCATTGAGGAGGGAATCGAACTGGACGGCTGGCCCATGCGGCTCGTCGATACGGCGGGGTTGCGGACGACGGCCGACGCGATTGAGGCGGAGGGCGTGAAGCGCGCCGAATCGCTCGTCGAACGGGCGGACGTCGTGCTTCTGCTGGGCAATCCGACGGAAACGGCGGGCGCGGCGAAACGACCGAACGTCATCCCAATCCTCTCGAAATGCGATCTGTTCCCAGATTCCGCCGCGCTGATTCGTGTGAGTTCCGTGACGGGCGAGGGGCTGGAGACGCTGAAAGCGGCAATCGTGGCGCGGCTTGAATCGCTTGCCGGCACGGCGACGGACGGACGGTCGAGCGTCAGCGAACGGGAGCATTCGCTCCTGCAGTCCGCTTCTGCCGCGCTCGCGGATTCCGATGCGGACGACCTCGTCCTGCTGGCCAACGCCCTGCGAACCTGTTCGGAAACGCTGGGTGCGCTCATCGGCGCGACGTATTCGGGTGATTTGCTGGATTCGCTCTTCTCGCGCTTCTGCGTGGGGAAATAATAGTGCGCACGGGCGAGCGGAAGCCGCGCAACCCGCGTCATAAAAAAAGTTCAGATTCCCTATTGCGTCGCGTACGGAAAATATGATATAATACGCCCTGTTTTCGCGATGCGAGGATAACTCAGTTGGTAGAGTGCCACCTTGCCAAGGTGGTTGTCGCGGGT
>CAVAHB010000121.1:0-14055 GCA_963588415.1 Faecalibacterium sp. CAG:74 | reverse complement strand
CCGCCCCTTGGCGGGAGCCTGAAATACTACCGGACGGCGTTTGTCGGCAAGCGCCGCTGCACGGAGGCCCTGGACGAGGACAGGTCGGCCCTCGCGGCGAAGGCGGGCGCGCTCCTGGCCCTCGCCGAGGAGACGTTGGAGGAAGTGCCGCTTTCCGCCAAGGAGGCGAAGCGCTGGCAGCGCTTCACGGACGGCGCCCGCCGCCACACGCTCGTCTACTTCTCCGACGACCTCGACGGCTTCGCCTCGCTCGCCGAGACGGCGGACGCGATCCGGGCGGCGGACGGCGCGGCGCGGGTGACGGTCTACGTCTACGCCACGGGATGCGTGGACGCGTTCGAGAACGAGTTCGACGACCTCTCGCGCCTCTCCCTCAAGCCGATCCCCGAGCCGATCCTCGAGATCTACAAGGCCATCAACGCGAGGTAGACCATGACCATGACCAAGTTCGGATTCCAGAAGAACGCCATCGAGGCGCTGTGCGAAAGCTTCAAGCGGCTCTGGCGCGCGCCGGGCCGGCGGCTTCCGCTTGTCTTCAAGTCCCCGACCGGCAGCGGCAAGACGTTCATGGTCACGAGCTTCATCAACGGGCTCTCGTCCGTCGAGCCGTTCGACGAGGACGTCGCCTGGATCTGGATCACCTTTTCCGACGACCTCGCCATGCAGAGCCGCGAGAAGTTCAACGACTACTTCTTCCCGAACGGCGGACGGCGGCTGCTGACCGTGGCCGACCTCGACGAGGGCGTGCTGCGGCGGAACGACGTGCTGTTCCTGAACTGGCAGAAGGTCGTGTCGCGGAAGGCCGAGAACCGCGTCCTGCGTCGTCCGGCGCCCGGCGAGCCGGCCAAGGAGAGCGGCTGCTACTTCGAGGACCTGATCGAGGCGACGCACGCGGCCGGGCGGCAGATCGCGATGGTCATCGACGAAAGCCACCAGCACGTGTCGGAGGCGGCGGAGCGCGACGTCATCGGGCCTGCCGACCCGAAGGTGGTCGTGCACGTCTCCGCCACGCCGAAGTTCGAGCCGACGGCCTCCGACGTCAACCACGGCCGGGCGGGCTTCGTCGAGGTCGACCGCGAGGCCGTCGTCGCCGCTGGCCTGATCAAGGAGGCGATCGTCTCGCAGACGGAGGAGGAGCTCGCCTCCGGGTCGGACGAGGCGGACACCGACGCGAAGCTCCTCGACCTTGCGATGCGGCGGCGCGCGGAACTGGCGGCGGCGTGGCGCGAGGCCGGGCATGACGTCAACCCGCTCGTCCTCGTCCAGCTGCCGGACGACGACAAGGACCTCGAAAGCCAAGGCGTGCCGACGAAAGAGTCCGTCGTCCGGGCGTATCTCGCGGCGCACGGCGTCCCGGAAGGGCGCATCGCCAGCTGGTTCAGCGGACGGCGCGAGAACATAGACGGGATTTCGGAAAACGGCTGTCCCGTCGATTACCTGCTCTTCAAGTGCGCGGCGGGGACGGGCTGGGACTGTCCGCGCGCGCAGGTGCTGGTGATGTTCCGCGAGATCAAGACGCCGACGTTCCGGACGCAGACCCTGGGGCGGATCGTGCGCAACCCCGTGCCGCGCGCCGACCTCGCGAAGTGGCCCGCGCTCCGGCTGGGCTACCTGTACACGAACTACGCGCGAAACGACGTCGAGACGGGGGCGTCGAAGGGCTCGGTGCGGGTGCTGACGCGCCACGCGGCGCTGATCCCGTCCCTGTGCGGGGAGATCGGCGAGGGGCAGCCCGGCTACGTCATCGACGCGAACCTGCGCACCGAGTTCGTGTCCCGCGCCGACTACGGCGACCTCGGCAAGGCGAGCGAATTCCAGTCGTGTTTCGTCCGCTCGATGGACGCGGCGTTCGGGATCGCGGCGGACGACCTCCTGTCGGCGCGGTCGGCGAGGGTCGCCTCCGCCGGAGTCGATCTCGCGGCGAAGCTGACGAGCAGCGTGATCGCGAACGTGGAGTGGCGGTCGGACGGGACGGACGGCATCGACGGGGGCACGAACGTCGAGGCGGAGGTCTCGGCGAACGACGTGGAGAAGACGTTCACGCGCGCGTGCATCGCGCTGCTCGCGGAGCAGGCGGACGATGCGGCGAAGGTCACGAACATCGCGCGCTCGGCCGGCGTCTTCCGCGCCGCCGTCCGCAAGTGGCTGGCGGACGCCCTGCCGGACGTCGCGGACGAGACGGGCCGCTACCGCGTGTTCCTCGCCGACCTGGCGAAGGACGCGGCGAGCGCGTTCCGTCCGGCCGTCGCCGACGCGCTGAAGGCGTATGCGCCCGTGCGGCGGAAGTTCGTCGACGCCCGGAAAAAGCGGGAGGAGGCGCGTCCGCCGGAGGTGTTCGCGCTCAGGCGGGGCTATTCCTACGCGGACGACTGCGAGGAATACGCGCCCGTAGCCCTCTCGGCCGTCCAGCCGCTTTTCCTTCCGA
Source organism: Faecalibacterium sp. CAG:74 (assembly GCA_963588415.1). GTDB lineage: Bacteria > Verrucomicrobiota > Kiritimatiellia > RFP12 > UBA1067 > UBA1067. The sequence goes on along the minus strand of CAVAHB010000121.1, from coordinate 11,630 downwards.
AGGAGTATCCGGGGCGGGCGAACGAGACGGCGTTCATCGCCTATCTCGAGCAGCGGGCGGACAAGGTCGTCTGGTGGTTCAAGAACGGGAGCGGGGGCGCGGACAGCTTCGGGCTGAAATACCTGAACACGGCGGAGGGGCGGACGCGGCTCTTCTATCCCGACTGGATCGTGCGGTTCAAGGACGGGCGCATTGGCATCTTCGACACGAAGGGCGGCGCGACGGCGAAGAACCCGGAAGGGCGGGAGGCGGGGCTGCGCGACCGGATCGCCGCGATGAACGCGGCGGCGGGGTGCGAGCGGTTCTTCGGCGGGCTCGTCGTCCGCGAGGGCGGGCAGTGGCTCTGCCACGACGGGACGGACTACGCCTACGTCCCCGGCTCGCTCGACGCGCACTGGCGGCGGCTCGGCGACCTGATGCACTGACTTTCCCTTTGGTGACTTGCAAAGGGGGTGGGCCGGCAAAAACTCCATCCGCCCGCTGGTTTTTACCACAGAACACACAGAAGCCGCTTCGTGGCACACTGAAAACACCGAAAGTTGGTCTGACTTCTCTCCGATGGCAAATTCAGTGCATTCTGTGTCGGCGAAGCCGTTCAGTGTGTTCAGTGGTAAGAACCCCACCCGCCGCTTCCTGAAGCAATAAAGTTCTGCCCGAACCATTTACAGGCAGGATGAAGATGTGGTATAATTCAGGCATCTGACACAGACAACAGAAAGGTTGCAAGGATATGGATACGAATCGCAGAGATTTTCTCAAGGGTGCGGCGTGGATGGGCGCGACGGCCGCGCTGGCCGGGTGCGTCTCGTCGTCGGCGAAGTTGTGCAGCGGTGCGATGAGCGGATTCGCCGCTCCGGCACTGAGGAAGATTCGCATCGGCCACATCGGGCTTGGGATGCGCGGGCCGGGGGCGGTGCAGCGCATGGCGGCGATTCCGGGTGTGGAAATCGCGGCGCTTTGCGATCTCTATCCCGAGCGCGTCGGGCGGATGCAGAAGTGGCTGAAGGAAAACGGCAAGCCGGCGGCGCGGGAATATTCGGGTGCGGAGGGCTACAAGGCTCTGTGCGAGAGCGACCTCGACCTCGTCTACGTGACCTCGCCGTGGAAACTGCACACGCCGATGGCACTCTACGCGATGGAACACGGCAAGCACGTGGCGGTTGAGGTCCCGAGCGCGATTACGCTTGACGACTGCTGGGCACTCGTCGAAACGTCGGAGCGGACGCGGCGGCACTGCATGCAACTCGAGAACTGCTGCTACGGCGAAATCGAGATGCTGACGCTGAACCTCGTGCGGCAGGGAATGCTGGGCGAACTCGTGCACGCCGAGGGGGCCTACATCCACGACCTGCGGGAACTCAACTACCTCGATCCGGCGAAGGGCGGCTATCAGGGCTACTGGCGGCTCAAGTGGAACACGGAGCATACGGGCAATCCGTATGCGACGCACGGGCTCGTGCCGCTCATGCAGGCGATGAACGTCAACCGCGGCGACCGGTTCGACTACCTGACGAGCGTCTCGACGCGGCAGTTCGGCATGGATGCGTATGCGAAGGTCAAGTTCGGCGAGGAGAGCTGGCAGGCGCGGCTTCATCCCCGGCTCGGCGACATGAACACGACCGTCATCCGCACGGTGAACGGCAGGACGATTATGATTCAGCACGACGTCACGAGCGCGCGCCCCTACTCGCGCATCAACCTCGTGTCGGGTACGCAGGGCATCCTGAACGACTATCCGTTCCGCATCGCGCTCGCCGACAAGCCCGGCGCGTCGGCACACGCCTGGTTCGACGAGAAGCGCGCGACGGAAATCCGCGAGACCTACAGGCATCCGCTGTGGAAGAAGGCGGGCGAACTCGCGAAGAAGGTCGGCGGACATGGCGGCATGGACTTCCTGATGGATCTCCGGCTCTGCTACTGTCTGCAGAATGGCCTTCCGCTCGACATGGATGTCTACGACCTTGCGACGAGCTGTTCGCTCGCGGAACTCACTGAGCGTTCGGCGACCCATCGCGGCGCTTCGCAGGACGTCCCCGACTTCACGCGCGGCGGATGGAAGACGGCGAAGCCCCTTGGCATCGAGGATGTCGATCTTGAAAAACTCGGAACGATTGACGGCCGCCGGAGCGATGCGCAGTTGAATGTCTGATGCGCTGACGAGAATCCTGTCGCACGACTCCGGCCCGTTCTGGCAATTTGTCAAGTACGGTGCAATCGGGGTTGCGGCGACGTGTGTGCAGACGGGCGTCTTCTACCTGCTGGGGACAACGTGCCTTGCGTGTCTCGCGGCTGACGACTGGGCGGTGAAGTATCTCGGCTTTCCCTCGGCGGCGGTTTCGGATGCGGTTCGTGCGTTTCGGTTTTCCACGGCGACGGCGGTCGGGTTCGTGGTCGCGAACGCCTTCTGCTGGCTGATGAACCGCCGGTTCGTCTTCCGTGCGGGGAAGTTCGCGTGGTTCGTGGAGTTCGCGATGTTCTTCGGCACGGCGGCCGTCGCAACGCTCATCGCGCTCGGCCTGTCGGCCCTGATGATCCGCTACGCCGGACTGATGACGACGCTGGCCGTCGCCATTGAAATCGCCGTGTCGTTCCTCCTGAACTTCTTCGTCCGCAAGTTCTTCATCTTCAAGGGTTGATCTGCAATGAAACGAAATACAACCATTTCCCGTGTGCCATCCGTCATCCTCATCGCCGCCGTCCTCGCGCTTCCGTGCGGAGGGGAAGGGGCGGCGGAGAGCGGTGAAACGCTCCGTGCGGCGCAGATTGTGGCGGAGCGGACGGCGACGGAGGTCGCCGAGCGGACGGTGACGGAGAGCGTGAAGGCGGCGGCCGAGAAGGCGGCGAAGGAGACGGTTGAGGCGGCGGTGAAGGCGGCCGTCGAGAAGGCGGCGAAGGACGCGGCGGATGCGACGACGGCGAAGACGGACGCGAAGGCCGACGCGGAGAAGGCGAAGGCCGAGAAGAAGGAGACGCTGCGCCAGATCGAGACGCGAGTCTTCCGTTTGGAACACGCCGCCGCACCAGAGGTTGCGGAGAACTTGAACGCGATGTGGAGCGGCGACTTCGGCGAGTCGTGGAAAGTCTCGAAGATGGCCGTCGCCTTCCCGGAGCAGAACTCGGTGATGGTTACCGCCCCGCGGATGATTCTCGACGCCTGTGAGAAGGCCGTCGCCGAACTCGATGTCGAGGCGCAGCAGGTCTACATCGAGGCGCGCTTCGTCGAACTCGGCAACACGGCCTCACACAAGGTCGGCATCGACTGGTCAATGCTCGACGGCATGACCGGCACGGTCAACCTCGGCGGCGGCCTTCAGCAGTACAACGTCGGCACGGGCGTCAAGGACTACACGCGAAAGACGACCGCCCAGTCGGTTTCGGAAAGCTACAGCGTCAACGGTTCGGCCGGCGAGGACGGTTCGATTTCCTACTTCAACGGAACGCTGAACTTCTCGCAGATGGCCCTCACGCTCCGCGCGCTCGATGCGACGGAAGATACGAAGACGTTTTCGAATCCGAAGATCATCGTCTCGTCCGGGAAGAAGGCGACCGTTGACATGACGAAGAAGTATCCGAACGTGAAGGTATCCGCGAAGCGGACGGATGCGAGCGGCTCGACGTCGCTCGACATCGCGTCGAATATGGAGGCGATTCCCGGCGAAGACAAGTTCATGTTCGCGAAGGAGGCGTTCTTCTCGTGGGGCATTTCGCTTGAAGTCACGCCGCGCATCTCGACGAACGGGCTCATCAACGTCTCGATTGTGCCGACGATTTCCTCGCTCGACAGCTGGGTCGAGACCGGCACGAGCGGAGACTCCGATTCGAGCGGCACGATCTCGGCGCGGTATCCGGTCATCAGCGTCCAGCGCCTGATTAGCGAGTTCAACCTCGAAAGCGGCACGACGGCGGTCATCGGCGGACTTTCGGTGACGGAGGAGGAGCAGGTCGACAACGGCATTCCGCTTTTGCGCGACATTCCGTGGATTGGGCCGCGGCTCTTCGGTTCGATGGTGCGCGTGAAGCGGCAGAAGGAAATCGTCGTTTTCGTGACGGTGGGGCTCGTCGATCCGCATCACATCACGGCGGATGTCGGACTGCCGAAGAACGCCGTGCTCGGGCGGCAGTATACGAAGCGGCAGAAACTCGAACCCGGTGACCGCCCGGAGAAGAACATGGAGGGCATCGACTCCCTCGACCTGCGCTCGCTTGAAGAACAGGCGAAGGATCCGCTTGCCCAACAGCCGAACGAATCCTTCGATTTCCGCAATTACCTTCCTTTTCCAATGCCCAAAAATACGGAGACAAAGTAAACCATGAAGAGACTGATAGTCGGAGTGATGGCATTTTCGGCCCTGATGGCGTTTGCCGACAAGGTCGTGCTGAAGTCGGGTTCGACGCTGACGGGAACCGCTGGCGCGGCGAAGAACGGCGTGCTGAAGTTCAATTCGGATGACCTTGGCGAGATTGAAATAAAGGTCGCCAACATCGTCAGCCTGGAGAACGCGGGCACGCACGTCATCAAGTTCCAGGACGGCCGCACGGAAACGCATGCGCTTTCCGTTGAGAAGGGGGCGTATGTCGCGGGGGGTGCGCCGCTCGACATGTCGCTCGTGAAGGAAATCGACCCGGCGGCCGAGACGTGGCACGGGTCGGTCAACGCGGCGTTTCAGGCGGATCGCGGCAATACGTATGGCAATTCCGCCAGCGTTCTCGCGAACGTGAACCGCCGCTGGGAGCGGGATCGGTTGAACGCCGACTTCGGCTACTACTACTCGAAGACGGGCACGTCGAAGAGCGACTGGGAGAAGTCCAAGGATCGCGTCGAGGCCGAGGGGCAGTACGACCACTTCTGGCGGACGAAACTCTATTCCTACCTGAATGCGCGGTATGAACGCGATGCGATTGCGGGGCTTGACCGCCGCATTCGGATTGGCGCAGGTCTCGGCTACCAGTGGCTGGAGAAGTATGACTTCGAGACGACCGGCAAGTGGAGTTTCAATCAGGAACTCGGCGCGGCGTGGGTGAACGACAAGTATGAGAACCCCGACCCCGACCGGGCCGATGACTACGCGACGCTTCGCTATGCGCACCACCTCAACTATGCGCCGAAGTGGACGGAAGGATTTGACTTCTTCCACAACTTCGAGTATCTGCCCGAAGTTGACGACTGGACGATCTACCTCTTCAAGGCGGATGTCGGATTCACGACGATGCTGTTCTGGAACATCGACCTTCTCGCGAAAATCGAGTGGAACTACAACTCGAAGCCGAGCGAGGATCGCCGGAAGAGCGACTTCCGCTACATCGTCGGCCTCGGCTACAAGTGGTAAGGATGCGCGTCGCCATCTGCTATCCGCCGCTGAAGAGCGAGAAGGGCGTTGCGCTCCTCACGCAGAACCGGCAGTTCCAGTGGTTCTCGCGTCCGACCTACATCTTTCCGGTCGTACCGGCGACGGCGGCGACGATGCTGAAGAAGGCGGGGCATGAGGTTCTCTTCCTCGACGGCATTGCGGCGGAACTGACGGACGGGGAGTTCGCCGCACGGCTTGCCGCGTTCAGGCCGGACTACGTCGTCCTGGAGACGAAGACGCCCGTCGTCAAGCGGCACTGGAAGTGGATTTCGGGCTATTCCGCCGCGCAGGGCGGGTGCGTGAAGACGGTGCTCGTCGGCGATCACGTGACGGCGCTGCCGGAGGAGTCGATGGCGGAATGCCCGGTCGATTACGTCCTGACGGGCGGTGACTGGGACTTCCTACTGAAGAACGTCGTCGAGGCGAATGGAGATGCCGCGAAGCTCGAGGCGGGAGTCTGGTATCGGGAAAACGGCGAAGTTCGGAACACGGGCCGATTCCGCCTTGACCACGACCTCAACGCCGCGCCGTGGATTGACCGCGACCTCGTGCACTGGGAACTCTATGCGGTGAAGAACGGCAACTTCCGCCGGACGCCGGGAACGTATGTCATGGCGGGGCGGGACTGCTGGCACGCGAAATGCACCTTCTGCAGCTGGACGACGCTCTACCCGACCTACCGTACGCGCCGTCCGCTCGACGTCGTCGATGAAATCGAGATGCTGGTGACGAAATACGGCGTGAAGGAGATTATGGACGATTCGGGCTCCTTCCCCGTCGGCGAATGGCTGAAAACGTTCTGCAACGAGATGATTCGCCGCGAACTGCCGAAGAAAGTCCGGATCGACTGCAACATGCGGTTCGGGCGGCTGACGGCGGAGGACTACCGGCTGATGCGGAAGGCGGGCTTCCGTCTCGTCCTGTTCGGTGTGGAGTCGGCCAATCAGGCGACGCTCGACCGATTCGTCAAGGCGCTGAAGGTCGAGGACGTGGAGAAGGGGGCGAAGTGGGCGTCGGAGGCGGGGCTGGACGTGCACCTGACGTTCATGTTCGGCCACGCCTGGGAAGGCCAGGCGGAAATTGCCAACACCGTGCGCCTCGCGCGGAAACTGCTTGCGAACGGCCACGCCTCGACCTTGCAGTGCACCCTGACCATCCCCTATCCCGGTACGCCGCTTTTCCGAGAACTGAAGGCGAAGGACGGCCTGACGACCCTCGACTGGGACGAATACGACATGCGCCGCGCAATCACGAAGACGCCGCTTGCAAGCGAGGAGGAAATCAAGGGTGCGATACGCGCCGTCTACCGCGGCTTCCTGCAGCCGAGGGCGCTCTTCCACCGCCTGACGACGACACGGACGCTGTTCGACTTCTCCTTCTACTATCGCGGCATCCGTTCGCTTCTCGGCCATCTTCTTGACTTCAGGGGATAATGTCGATGGAATCGCAAATGGTCAATGTCCTGACGCTCAAGTGGGGCAGGTTGTATTCGTCCGAGTACGTGAACCGGATTTACAGGGGCGTGAAGGCGCATCTCCACCGTCCGTTCCGTTTCGTCTGCGTGACGGACGATCCGACGGGGCTTGTGGAAGGGGTGGAGGCGTTGCCGTTCCCCGAACGGCCGGCGTGGCTCAGGGACAATGCGCGCTATTCGGGCTGGCCGAACATCTATGTCAAACTTTTCGTCTTCCAAAAGGGATTCGCCAACCTCTCAGGCCCGACGCTTTTTCTGGATATTGACCAGGTCATCGTCGGGGACTTGGACTGTTTCTTCGACTACCGGCCGGGGGCGTTCTGCATCATCCACAACTGGGTCGCGCCGCGCAAGCGGATCTTCCGCAAGGTTCCGTTCTGCGGCAATTCGTCGTGCTTCCGCTTTGACGCGGGGGAGGCGAGCGACTACGTCTACGAGAAGTTCCGGAGCGAGTCGGACGCGGCGATGGACCCCACCCTCTACGGGACTGAGCAGGAATACATGACGCACGCCGTCGGCTTTGAGAACGTGAACTTCTGGCCGGCGCACTTCGTGCGCTCGTTCAAGCGTTCCTGCACGTGGCCGTGGCCGCTCAACCACTTCCTTATGCCGCGCCTTCGCAAGGATACGCGGATTCTCTGCTTCCACGGCTACCCGACTCCCGAACAGGCGATTGCTGGCTTCCGGGGGTCGAAGCACATCGACGGCTGGACGAAGCCCTGCCCGTGGGTACGGGACTTGTGGGACGGGCCGCGATGAAACCCGCTTGGTCGATACTGCCGGAGGAATGGAAACCCATTCTCGTCGAGAGGGGGCTGCGTGCGTTCCGTGCCGACCAGATCCTTCAGTCCCTCTACCGCGACTACGTCACGGACTGGGACGACGCGACGACGCTGCCGAAGGACTTCCGCACTTCACTCAGGGCGGAGTTCCCCATCACGAAGGCGGACGTGCTGGACGTCTCGGAGGCCGCCGACGGCACGAAGAAACTCCTCGTCGGCTTTGCGGACGGCAACTCGGTCGAGACCGTGCTCATCCCGGCGACGGGACGGTTCACCCAGTGCGTCTCGACGCAGGTCGGGTGCGGTATGGGGTGCGCGTTCTGCGCGAGCGGGTCGCGTGGGGTCGTGCGGTCGCTGACGGCGGACGAAATTGTCGCGGAATATATGGTCGGGCGGCGGTTTGGCGAGATTACCAACATTGTCGTGATGGGCATGGGCGAACCGTTCGCCAACTACGACGAGACGCTCCGCGCCCTGAAACTCATCAACGCGGGGAAAGGCCCGAACCTTGGGGCGCGGCACATCACGCTTTCGACGTGCGGAATCGTGCCGGGTTTCGCCCGCCTCGCGGCAGAAGGCATCCAGTTCGAACTTTCCGTCTCGCTCCACGCCCCGAACGATGAACTCCGCTCGCGGCTCATGCCCGTGAACCGTCGGTGGCCGATTGACGAACTGCTCGCCGCCTGTGCCGACTACACGGCGAGAACGAAGCGCATCATCACGTTTGAGTATACGGTGATTCGCGGTGTCAACGATTCGCGGGCATGTGCGGAGGAACTCGCCCGGCAGGTTCGCCGCGTTCCGATGGCGAAGGTGAACCTGATTCCGCTCTCGCCCGTCGAACATCGCCCGGACTTCAAGACCCCGAGCGACGAGACGATGCTGATGTTCCTCGACGTGCTGATGAAGAACCGTGTGCAGACGATGCTCCGCCGCAGCCGAGGGAAGGACGCGAACGCCGCCTGCGGACAACTCCGCCTCCGGCATCTCACCCTGGACACTACTCCTTGAGGTTGGTTAGAACTTGCGCTGGATGCGGTGGTCGCCCGGCGCATACTCGTGCGCGGCGCTTTCGCCCGGAATGGTCACGAGGGCTTTCGCACCCGCCGGGACTGTGAACTCCCAAGTCCACGTGTCGCCCTCATACCGCCACGCGCTCCTGACGAGCCCCGCCGCCGACTTGTATTCCGCCTTCACGAAGCCGAGGCGGCGGTCGGGCTTCGGCGCGAGGATGATGTTCCGGAAGCCCGGCGCCTTCGGATCCGCCGCGATGCCCGCCGCCGTTTTGTAGATCCACGCGAGTACCGCGCCGTAGGCGTAGTGGTTGAACGAGTTCATGCCAACCGGCCCGAAACCGTCCTTTTTCGTGTAGCTGTTCCACCGTTCCCAGATCGTCGTCGCGCCCTGATCGACCGAGTAGAGCCAGCCCGGGAACTTGTGGTTCAGGAGAAGGTCGTAGGCGAGGTCGACCATCCCGTTCTCCGTGAGTGTATCCATTACAATCGACGTGCCGAGGAAGCCCGTGTGGAGCGTCCCGCCGGCGGCGGCGATGCTGGCCTTCAGGCTCGCGACCGTCTTCGCCTTCGCGTCGCCTGCGACGAGGCCGAGTTTGAGTGCGAAGAGCATCGGCGTCTGCATCCCGTCGAAGATCGGGTCAAGCGAGCCGTCCGCTGCGAAGAAGTTCTTTTTCAGGTAGGCCGTCGCCTCCGCCGCCATCGTGCGATACTTCGCCGCCGCGTCGGCGCGGCCGGTCAGGGCCGCCATCTCGGACATCATCCGCGCATCCCACGCCCAGTAGCAGCCGCCGAGGTAGTCCCAGTAGCGGACGGCCTCCGCTTTCAGGTGTCGATTGCCGTCCGAACCCTTCTCGTACACGGAGTATTCGGGCTTGTAGGGGCAACTTTCAAGGCGCGTGAGCGAAAGCCAGTCATTGTACTGAAACCAGCCGCATTCGTCCCTGACGTTCACCATTGCGAACTTCGTCGCATTGACGTGATCGACGTATTTCTCCATCGCCGCCCAGTTCTCGTCGATGATGCGCCGGTTGCCGAACTGCTTGAACATCTGGTAGGGCACGATCACGCCCGCGTCGGCCCAGCCGAGGCGCATGGGCTCGTTGCCGTATTGCGCAAGCGGCGCGACGGCGGGGAAACCGCCGCGTGAATCCTGGCTGTCGCGCTCGTCGCGCATCCACTTGCGCAGGAAATCGTAGACGTCCGCGTTGAAACTCGCCGCCTCGCAGAAGACCTGCGTATCCGCCGCCCAGCCGAGGCGCTCGTTGCGCTGTGGACAGTCCGTCGGCACGCTCAGGTAGTTCGAGAGCTGCCCCCAGTAGACGTTCGAGATGAGTTTGTTCACGTCCTTCTCGCCCGTCACGATCGAGCCGAGTTCCATGGCGCGGCGGATGGACGTCACCGGCACGCTTTCCAGCCGTTCGATTGTCACGCGCCCCGTCGCCGTCACGGAGAGATAGCGGTAGCCGAAGAACGTGAAGCGCGGCAGGTATCCGACGGCCGTTCCGCCCTTCCCGAAGGTGTAGACGACGCGCATCCCCTCCGCCGGACAGCGCAGGTTCAGCCGGTAGACCGAACCCGCCGGGCCGTCGTTCCCGCGTGACTTCTCGCCGTTGCCGTCGTTCAGCATTTCGGCCGGGAGCGCCGTCAGAACCGTGCCTTCCGCCGCCCTGAAGCGAAAGCGCGGAACCGCCGCGCAGTTCTGGGCGAAGTCAACGACGAGCGTCTCGCCGGGTTCGACCGTCAGTTCGTCCTCCGCCGGACGGTCGAACGCCTTCGTGCGGACGACCGTGCCGAAGACGTCTTTTGCCGCGTTCGCAACGCCCTTCCAGCGGTAGGCCTCAATCGGACGCAGCGCGAGATCCGTGCGGAGGCACACTTCCGCGCCGTCCGTCGGCAGAATCTCGCCCTTGAATTCGCCGTTCGCCTCCGTATTCGCCGCGGAAAGCCCCGTGCCGTCCGTCGGCGCGGCAACTCGTGCGTCGTATTCCTCGCCGTCGAAGATGGCCGCCGTCGTCACGGGTCCCGCCACGCCGCTCGCCCACTCCGCAGCCCGCGTCCCGACGACTTCACGCGAACCGTCCGCATAGGTGAGCACGAGTTCGCCGCGAAACGCGCTCTTCTTCCCCGCGAACGCGACGACCTGGTCGCGCCACCACCCGGCCGAAACCTCCGCCGCGAGCGCATTCGCCGCGCCCGCCTCGCGGTTCATCAGGCTCAGAACGTCATAGGTGAAGGCGTACTTCGTCTTCGCACAGTGCGTGAAGCCGGGTTTCAGGAAGTCGTCCCCGCCGCGCCGGCCGTTCACGAAGACGTCGAAAACCCCAAGCCCGGAAACAGTCCACTTGGCGGACGCGAGCGCGGCCCTGTTCGTCACGGCGCGGAAGAACCAGCTCGTTCCCGCCGCCGCCCGTGCGCCGTTGCCGGGCTTTCCCCCATAGACAGGCGCGTTCTTCACGGAAAGCCATTCGCTCGCCGCATCCGACATCGGAGTTTCGCCGTTCAAGGTGAATCCCGTCAGGGAAATCGCCGCCAGAATCGTTATGAACTTCATCGTTATTTTCCTTTTTTGTCTTCAAGTCCTCAAATAGTATACCATATCACCGCACGGGGCGGCAACTCCGCCGCATGGAAATTGTAAAATTGGAAATTGTAAAATCTAACGGGTCGGCTGCGGCGGGTGGGTTTTACCACTGAACACACTGAACGGCCTTCGGCCGGCACAGAACACACTGAAGGTGTTGGGGCGTAGGCTGAAGGTGTTGGGACGGGGGGTTCAGTGTTTTCAGTGTGCCGCGAAGCGGCTTCTGTGTGTTCAGTGGTCGAAATCAACTGGCGGGGTGGGGTTTTTGCTGACCCACCCCCTTTACAAGTCACCGCAACGCGGCGCGGTGTCCTCTATAGTACTAAGGAGTACGAGAAAGCCGCCGTCTGACCCCCTCGGGGAGCGCGGCGAACCCCCTCAGGGAGCGTTGGGATTCTCCATATATGGACTCGGGTGCTGTCCATATAT
>CAVAHB010000120.1:0-11321 GCA_963588415.1 Faecalibacterium sp. CAG:74 | reverse complement strand
CAGTCGGGGTACAGCGTCTCGTGGGGCGGCAAGGCTCCGTTCCAGAACCCCGTGCCGCAGGGCTACGAGGACAAGATCGCCCAGGAGACCGAGAAGATTCCGCCGGGCTTTTACGCGCCCGAAGTCGTCATCCGTTCGGCGGACGGGAAGGAACTCGCGCGGCAGACGGTCTCTTCGGCGGAACTTTCCGTCCTGAAGGCGGAACGCTCGGGCGGCCGCGTCTACGACACGGAGGCCGTGAACGCCGCGACGAAGACCCTGGAAAGCTGGCGCGACAGGGTCGAGACGGCACGCGAGAAGGCCGTCAAGGCCGGGGCCGACACCTCCCGCCCCGACATCTTCCGCACGGCCCTCAAGGTTGCGCTCCGCTTCAACGACAACTGGATCAAGAGCAAACTGACCCACATCCCGATTGAGAACGCCCAGTATGCGGACGTGGTCGGCCCCGGGGTTCTCGCCGAATACGAGCGGATTGCGAAGAATCCGAAGACGGCCTTTCCCTCGGCGTTCATCCCGATGCCGAAGGAGCGGCTGAAGATGGGCGACGGCGTTTTCACGACGCCCGACGGCAAGCCGATCTTCCTGCTCGGCCAGTGCATGTGGGACGTGTGGCCGCACTGGGACATCCTCAGCGACCTGCACATGAACCTGACGCACTTCGAGTTCAACCACGACCGTCTCTTCACGAATGCCGAAAGCGAAGAGCCCGAGGGCGAACTCTACATGAGCGACGGCAACGTGCCGGGGCGGATCACGGTTTCGGACGCGCTCGACCGCTGCCTCAAATACGGCATGAAGGTCGATCTGGGGCTGACGAGTACGCCGCCGAAATGGATGTTCAAGAAGTATCCCGATGCGAACGAGGGCGCACATTCCATCGCGTGGATGCTACCGTGGGATCTGGAGCACCCGAAGTTCCGCGAGCATTACGCGAAAATCGTCAAGGCGGTCATGTCGCGCGTGGCGAACCACCCCGCCATCAACACGCTCTGGCTTGCGAACGAGCCGGGCTACGCGAACTACGGGCCGCGCATGGTGGCCGTCTTCCGCAAGACGATGCAGAGGAAATACGGCACGATCGCCGCGCTCAACGCGAAGTGGGGGACGGACTACGCCGCGTTCGACGACATCGAACTGCCGCTTGCCGGCAACGGCGCGGGCGGCCGCGAATACTGGTTCTTCCTCAACGAGCGGCTCACGAAGTGGTTCGCGTGGATGAAGGCGGAGGTGCGCAAATACGACAAGACCGTGCCAATCGGCTTCAAGCTCAACAACCTGCAGATGGGCTGGTACAAGCCCGACACGAACGCCGACCAGGAGGGCATCACCGACGTGGGCGACTACGTCGGCATGGATTCGGGCACGTATCCGTTCGCGCGCCCCTACTACGACTGGCTGCAGTGCCTCACGCCCGGCAAGCCCGTCGTGAACCTCGAGTTCAAGGGTGGCGGCCGCCGCGCCAAGCTCGATGCGTGGAAGTCGGCCTACTACGGCCTCGCCGGCGTCGACTGGTGGGGGTGGCACGGCAACCCGTGGTTCGCGACGAGCATGAGCAGTCTCGCCTCGCTCTACGAGACGACCTACGCAGCCTCCGAAATCCAGCGCAACTACGAGGCCATCCGCGCCTTCCACAAACTGCCGCGCTCGCCGTTCTGCATCGTCTATCCCGACCCGCAGTACCCGAAGGAGAAGATGAACGCCGATTATTTCACCGCGCTGAAGACCGTGGCCGGCGGCATCAAGTATCTCGGCTACATCCCCGACTACGCGACCGAGAAGCGCATCGCCGAGGGACGGCTCGACCAATTCGCCTACGACTTCCTCGTGATGCCGTCGGTGGACGGCATTTCAGACGAGACCGAAGCCCGTCTCAGGGACTGGGTCGCCAAGGGGCGCAAGGTTCTCGTCTTCGGCAACCTGCCGACGCACGACCGGCTCGGCGGCGAACGCGATGCCTCGTGGCTGAAGGAGATTCCGGGACAGGTCTGGATTCTCCCCGTTCCCAAGGACGAAATCGCCGCCGTCGCAACGCTGGAGGAAATCGCGATTCCCCGTCTGCCCCGGCGGCCTTTCGTCGTGAAAAACGCGGTGAAGGACTCGATTGAGTTCAGTTCCGTGCCGTGGAAGGACGCGAATGGGCGGCCCGCCATCCTCACGTGGATCTGCAGCGAACGCGCCCCGCGCGGGCCGGGCCTCCTGAAGGGCGAGGCGTGGCCCGTCCATCCCGTCCTCTCCGCGCCGGCGAAGGAGGCGGTCGATCTCGTCACGGGCGAGAAGGTCGATCTCGACAACCTCGAACTCAACCCGTGGGACGTGAAGTTGATCCTTTGGACGCCCGCGAAGAAAATCTCAGGCCGTCCGCCCGCCGACGAACGCCGCCGCAAGATCTGCCTGACGGTCGATTTCTTCGACGAACTTGGCCTCCACAAGAAGGGCATCCGGCCGGAGGACATCCGCGAACTCGTGCGCACGGCGCGGAAGGCCGGCGTGGACAGGATCGTCTGGCGCGTCGCGGGGCTGGGCGTCGCGGGCTACCATACGAAGCGGCTCACCACCCTCGACTGGCTCGCCGCCGCCGACCGCTCCATCATCGCCTCGCGGACGAAGGACGGCAAGGTCCCCCAGTCCGACCGCTACTGCGTGGATTCGCCGCTGGCGAAGGCGCTGCAGGTCATGGATCCGCCCGTCGAGGCCCTGAAGGCCTGTCGGGCGGAGGGGCTTGAATGTTATCTCTGGGTCGATCTCTTCGACGAACAGAACGGACGCTGGCTTCTCGAACATCCTGAAGCCCTCGTCCGCTCCAAGGCGGGCAAGCCCTGGCCTGGCCTTCGCGACTACGCCAACAACGACGCGCTGTGGGCGAAACTCGACGACGTCGCGGAACTCCTCTCGTGGAAATACAAGCCCGACGGAATCTACCTCTCCATGGGCAGCCACGCGCGACACCTCGAAATCGGCGAGCCGGACGGCGACTTCGGCAAACTGTCCGCCGACCGCTTCAACCTCCTCATCCGCATGATCTCGGAGCGCGTCCACAAGGAGAACGCGAAACTCATGGTCGGCGCACCCCTCGGCAAGACGATCGACTTCGCCGTCCCCTACATGTCCGACCGCGTGAAATACCGGGTCGAACTCGACTGGAAGAAGTGGATCGACGAGGGCTGGGCGGACGCGCTCGTTCTCGGCGACTACGAATGGACGTGGGATGCCGTGCCGAACTGGAAGGCGAAGGGTCTCGACCCCTCGAAACTCGTTCCCGGAAACGAGGCGGCGGACGTGTTCGCGCCCGAATACGTGGACTACGCGAACGGACGCGCCGAGATTCTCTTCTTCTCGAGCTGGCTTTCGGCCTACGCCCAGCATCACAAGGGGGCTTCGGCCTCAAGCCTTTCGGGTGCGATGAAGTTGCGCGGCGACACGATTCTGCGCACCGGCGCGGACGGAATCCTCCTTCACGAGGCGCACACCTTCGAGTATTACCGGGGCTTCGACACGATCAAGTCGATGCGCCGTCGGCTCGATTCGACGGATGTGCGTAAAAACACAAAAAAATAACGTGAACGCCACGCGAGGGTAATTTTTGGTAAGATACACCCAAACCTTGGAGGTCTCGACATGAAACGGACGCAAAAAGTCAACCTGTTTGTCATCGCGCTTGCGGCTTTCGCCGCACTTCTCGCGCCGACGCTCTTCGCCGTCAACTGGCAGCCCGGCCTCAGGGTCGGTACGGTTTCGGGTCAGGCGAACTGGAAGGACTGGCCCGCCGTGACGAACGTGACGCTCCGCCTCGATGCGACGGAAATTGCGGAGAACAAGACCGCCTATTCCTTCTGGTCGGAGAACATCACCTACGTCTACTGGGGTCAGATGTATTTTCAGGAAGGGGTCTACCACTTTGCCGAATCCATGGACGACAGCGCCTACATGTCGATTGATGGAAACGTCGTTCTCAAGGACACGAATTGGGGTTCGTGCTCGTATTCCGACGACATCACGATGACGGAAGGCTGGCACGACGTCGTCTTCCGCTTCGGCAACGGCAGCGGCGGCGCGGGACCCTATAAGAGCAGCAACTGGACGGCGACGAAGGGCTTCGGCTACAACATCGGCGGCGAGAAAAGCATAAACGGCAACGCCTACGAACTCCTCTTCGATTCGGGCGACGGCTCGTTCTTCCGTTATGCGCCCGACTTCCCGACGCTCGGCGAGATTTCCGCAACCACGGAGGAAAGCGGCGACGCCGCGACGCTGGCCGCCAATGTCGCGACGTTCGAGGGGACTAACGCCGTGACGATGACCTTCTTCTACGGAAAGACCGACGGCGGCGAGGACAAGACGGCGTGGGAGGAGTCCGTCGTCGTCACCGACGTTTTGGCGGCGGGTGCGCAGACCGTTACCGTCGAAGGGCTTGATCCTGACACGGCGTATTGCTTCCGCGTCTTCATCGAGAACGAGTTCGGTTCGGCCTGGAGCGCATCGGCGGCGACGTTCCGGACGTTCGGTCTGCCCGAACTGGGCGAAGCCACGCTCGTCGCGTCCGCTCCCACGGCGGCGCAGTTCGCCTACGCCCTTTCGAATGACGTGTTCGCCTGGATGGGCGTGGAAGTCCGCGAGCAGCTGGGGGGGGGGGGTATGCCGAGCGGGACGGCGTATCTTCCGAAGGGCGTCTACACGAACGTCGTTGACGGGCTGGCGCCGGGCGCGACCTACGAATGGAACGTGGTCGCGAGCAACGTCTGCGGCGTCGTGCGGAGCGAGGCGCAGTCGTTCACGACGCCGACCGAGGCGACGGTTCGCACGAGTGCGTCGGGCGGTCTCTGGTCCGACGCGGCGATATGGAATCCGGCTGGCGTTCCCGCCTATGGCGACATCGTCACGATTGCCGCCGGCCACGTTGTCACCAATGCGTCCGAGACGGCGTGCGTCGGTTCGCTGACGGTCGAGGAGGGCGCGGAAATCTTCGTCGAGGGATGGGATTCGGCGATTCGCGCCGCAGGCGCGGTCACCGTCGCCGGAACGCTGCGCCACGCGACGAACGAGGTGCTGACGGCGGAGGCGGACGGCTCGTGGGCGACGATTGCCCGCGTGCGGGTGGACTGCGGTTCGTTCACGCTGACGGAAACGGGTCTTGTGGACGGCAAGGGGCGCGGCTATCCCGGTGCGCGGAGTTCGGCGAATGGAGATTCGTCGGATGTGAACAAGACCTCCGGGCGCGGGCCCGGCGGCGGAAGCTATTGTGGCACGGGCGGAACGCACGGCGGAACGGGCGGATATTTCAGAGCCGCCGACGGGGCGATATTCGCCGACCGGCGGAAATCCGTCTACGATTCCGCCACCGAGCCGACCCAGCCGGGCAGCGGCGGAAACAAGTGCGATAACTACGATGCCGGATGCGGTGGCGGCGTGGTGCGCATCGAGGCGACGGGCGACGTCACGGTGGACGGAACAATCGACGTGGACGGCACCATGATGGGCTCGGGCAACCACTGGTCGGGTGGCGCGGGCGGTTCGGTCTTCGTCTCCTGCCGGCGTATTCTTGGTTCGGGTACCGTTCGCGCGAACGGCGGCGACGGCGTCTACTTCTCTTGCGGCGGCGGCGGCGGGCGCATTGCCGTTGCCTACGATCCGGAGGCGCAGTCTGCCGCAGACCTCCCCGGCGTTCGCTTCCTTGCCCTCGGCGGCTCCGCTTCGTGGGAAGGCGGTCGCGGCGGCGACAACGGCAAGAGCGTGTTCTACGGTCTCTTCTTCCGCCGTCCGTATAACGTCGAGGCCGGTGGACTCGGCACGCTTTGGTTCCCCGACAGCCAGTTTCTCACGAGAAGCCTCGCAAGCGGGAGTTTCCGCCACGGCGGCGTCTGGATGGCGGCGGGTGCGCCGACGGACGTTTCGGTGGCGGGCGACCTCACCATCGACGGGGGTGCGCTCGCATTCCCGACGGCGGTCAGCCTTGCCGTCTCGGGCAATCTCGTCATTCGAGGAATCAACGAGCGCACCAGGGGCGAGATGCTGATCCCGTCGAGCCGTCTCTCGCTGACGAACGGCTCGCTGACGGTCGGCGGTCTTTTCGCCGCGACCAACGCCATTGTTGAACTCGCCAACTCGCCGCTGACCGTCCGAGGCGACGTCGATTTCAAGCGCGTGCGCGGCGTTGCGGGTTCTGACGGCGAGTATCGTCCGAAATGGATTGTCAACGGCTCCGCCCGGCTTTCCGACAAGACGGCGATCGCCATCGAGTCCGGTGCGGACGGCGATGCGCCGACCTCCCTCGCCGAAATCCCCGGATCCGGCGGTGCGATGTTCTCGGTTGGCGGTGCTCTCGTCATGGAGAAGAGTTACGTCTGGCCCGCGTCGAACGTCGAGAATGGCGGCTCGCCGTGGGTTCGCGTCGGCAGCCTCAGCCTTGACAAGGACTCCGCGTTCAACGCCGACCTGCTTGGCTACGAGGGGATTTTCTCGGGCAAGGGGCCCGGGAACGGTCCCGGTGCCGGTTCGGGCGGATCGCCGACGACTTGCTCCGGCGGCGGATACGGCGGATGTGGCGCGAACTCCAATACCGTGAACGGCGTTCTTTACGGCGGGACGTATGGTTCGGCGTACGCCCCCTATCAGCCCGGCTCGTCCGGCGGCAGCGGGGAAGCCTATTCCCAGAACGCCGGCGGTTCGGTTCGGATCCTCTGCGATGGTACGGCGACGGTGAACGGCCTTCTCACGGCATCGTGCGCCGGCTATGGCGTCAGGTGGGAGAACTGGGGAAGCGGGGCATCCGGCGGCGGCGTTTGGGTGATCTGCCGCGAGTTCGTCGGTAGCGCGGGCGCGGCGATCAAGGCGGACGGCGGGAAGGGGCACAACGGCAACTACATCGCCGGCGGCGGCGGCCGCGTTGCCGTGTGGCTTCTCCCGAAGTCCACCGCATCCGCTTCGGCCGTACGCGGGTTGCTTGCCGAACGGTCGGGCGCAAACTATGAAATCGCCCAGCCCGCCTCGTGGGCCGGCACGGCGAGCGCGGCGGCTGGCGACAAGGTGCAGGAGGCGGCCACCTATCAGAAAACCGACGCGGAGGACGGCACGGTGGTATGGCTCTCGATTCCGCCGCCCGGCGGCTTCACCATCCGCATCCGATAGCCGGTGAAACTGCCGCCACCTTCGCGGCGGGCGGCGCATTACAGTCGTATTCAGGAAAAGGGAGTTGACGTGAAGTCACGCGACGGGTTTCCGCTCGGTGTCATCGCCCGAATGGCGTGCCTTCTCCTGACGCTGCCCGCCCTCGGGGCGGGCGACCGCGTTCGGACGCTCTACGACAGCGACGGCGACGGGTGGCGGCTCTGGACGGCCTACGGGCCGGCGGTGAACGAACGCTACGGCACGGGAAACAATTCCAAGCACTGGCACGACCCCGCCTACGTGGTCGCCTCCGGCAAGGCCCGCATTTTCCGTGCGGTGGATACGGGGGTCGGGCAGGCGAAGCGGTTCATGAGCGGATGCCTCTCGACGCGCGAAGCGTCGGGCGGCCGGGGCTTCATGCGCTTCAGTCCGGGCATTGACTTCCTGCGTTTCGAGTTCACCGTCACCATCTCCGACTGGAATCACGCGGTCTGGCCGGCGCTCTGGCTGAGAGGGGACGGCGGAGCGGGCGTGCACGAGATCGACGTGCTTGAGGGCTTCACCGCGCAGGTGGGCGTCGATCTCTACCGCTTTGCGGTTCACTCCGGCGGGAAGGTGAACGTCCTGCGCGACCCGTGGCCGGGAACGCCCCTCAAGGCGGGGCGGAAGGCCTGCGTCTGGGTGGAGGTGCACCGTCCGGGAACGCTTGATCCGAATCTGGCCTTCATCCGCGCGGGAATCGACGGAACGGCGACGGTCGAGGCGGCCGACCCCAATACCGCCGTCTGGTGGAAGGCGAACTACGGCTGGGATATGATCATCCAGCAGCAGATCGGGGGTAACTATGTCGGCGACCCGGAGAAGCCGTATCAGGGCAAACTTCAGAATGGCGAGAAGGGTCTGTCCGAGGCGGAAGTCCCGACCTGGAAGGGCGATTCGTCGATGACCGTTCATCGGGTGAAGGTTACGGCGCACGGTTCGGCAGCCGACAGGGGGATGCGCGTCGTTTTTCGCTGATTTCATTTCGGAGGTTCAAACTCAATTCTTGAAAGATTGCACACTATGAGAAAACACGCACGATATGCCATCCTTTTCGTCCTGATTTCGATTTTCGCGCTTCCGACGTCCCTGTTGGCGATGCCGAAGGTGACGACGACGCGGTTCACCTCGCGGAAAGTGCCGGTTCACGTCGTCTCGTGTTCGCTCTCGAACGGCTTTTCCGCCGTGGCGCTGGTTCAGCCCGCCCCGTCGGGAGTTCTCGGCGCGTCCAGCGTCTGCGCCGATCCGCTCGAGTCCGCCCGGAAGGCCGGGCTTGTCGCGGCAATCAACGCGACGGCCTTCATGTATCCGCTGGATGCGCCGCCCGAGGAACGGAACACCCGGTGGTACGCGGGCAAGCCCGTGCGGCTTTTCGGCTTGGCCGTGCAGGACGGCGTGCTGCGCAATCCCGACCACCGGCCGCGTCAGGTGATGTGGTTCGACGCCTCGGGGCGCGGCCACGTGGGGCATCCGACGGCGGCGGAGACCCCCGTTCAGGCGGTGGCGGACTGGGAAGGCCCGATTCTCGAGAAGGGCGTCGTCCTTTCCCGCGAGAACGCCGTGCGCTACCAGCGCGCCTTTGCGGGGCTTTCCGACGGCGGCTGGACTCTTCATCTCGCCGTGGCCGAGGGCGGGAAGGATCGGGGCCTGACCCTTGCCGAGTGCGGCGAGTTCCTGAAGACGCTTGGCTGCACCGACGGCATCAATCTCGACGGCGGCGGCTCGGCGTGCCTTCTTACCGAACGTGGACGCGGCCTCGCCCCCGTTTTCCCGAAGGGTTCGCGCCGTCCCGTCCCCGTCCTGCTGGGCGTGCGCAAAAACGCAAAGCCGTTCGCGGCGGAGGCGCTGCGGCCCGGCGAGGCCGATTCCCCCCGGCCGTCCGGCAAGGATGCCGCAATGGTCGTGGCCGTCGACGGCGGCACGGTTGCCCAATACGAGAAGGTCATTCCCCTCCTCGAACGCGGCGGGATTCCCGTGCTTCTCAACGTCGAGGTTGCGAAAATCGGCGTCGATCCGGCCTACATGACGTGGGAACAGGTCAACGCGCTTGCGCGGCGAGGTTGCGAATTCGGTGCGATGGTGTCGCACAATCCCGTCCGCGATCACGGTCACCGCGCGGAGATTTCGGAGATTGACGACGCCCTGTCGCTTCTCGAGAAGAAGACCGGGCGGACGTCGAAGGCCGCGCTTTACGGCTGGCCGGGCATGACCGGCGCGATGCGCGAGGAACTCGACCGCCGGGGCATCGTCCATCAGGTCTGGCGCGGCGGCAGTCTGAACGGCGAAGGAAGGGCGCGCGGCGAAATCTCCAACGCCTGCGTCCGCGCGGCCTCCGGCGTCCATTCGGCCCAGATATTCCCGTTCGGGCTGGCTTCCGCTCCCGAAGTCGAGCGCAGTCTGGCCGACCTCCGGGCGGCGGCGCACGTGCTGGGGGGCGCGACGAACGTCTGGTTTGCGAAGCTTTCCGAGTGCCGCGCACGCGAGGCGGCCTTCGCGCGCTATCGGGAGCGCAAGGAGCGCGAACGGAAACTGATTGACCGATACGCGGCCTCGGCCTTCCGGGTGTCGGTGGCCGGCCCGGACTGGGGCGTGACGCGCAAACTCGGCGAGAAGGTGACGTTCACAGTCCGCTTCGCCGAACCCGACGCCGAGACCGCGCCGCTTCTCGACGGACTGACCGCCACGGTGACGATCGACAACTTCGGTTCGCGGCGGCAGTTCGAGAAGACCGTTCCCCTCAGGCCGGAAAGCGAGGTCGTCTGTTCGGGAACGCTCCGCGAACCCGGCTTCCTGCGCATCAGGATCGAGGTTCCCGGCTTTCTGCCGAATCAGGGGCGGCCCTGGCAGCGGGCCGTGCCGTTCGAACCCGAACGAATCGCGAAGGTCGGGGCCTGCCCGGCGGACTTTGACGCTTTCTGGGCGAAGGCCGTTCGGGAGGCGGAGAAAGTTCCGCTCGACCCCGAAATGGAACTCAATCCCGACAGGAGCAGGAGCGTCTGCGGCGGCAAGTATGACGTCTACAACGTGAGTTTCGCCACGGTGGCGAACCGCCGCGTCTACGGCTATCTCTGCATTCCGAAGGGCGGAAAGGGCCCCTTCCCCCTCCGCGTGCAGGTGCCGGGCGCGGGCTACGGGATGTGGTCGTGGCAGCCGAATCCGAAGGGAAGTGCGGACGAGGTCTACCTTTTCATGACGGTCTTTCCGTGGAAGACGTGGGCCGCCCCGCCCGGGGCCTACGCGAAACTGCAGGCGGACTGCCGCACGAAGTATGGAATCAAAAACGAGTACGGTTACATCGGCGCGGGGCTTGGCGAAGGCGCGGCGCACGACTTCTACTACCCCGTCATTCTCGGCATCAATCGGGCGGTCAGCTGGGCGGCGGCGCGTCCCGAAGTCGATGCGTCGCGCATCGGCTACTACGGCATCAGCCAGGGCGGCGCGTTCGGCCTCTATCTCACCTATCTCAATGCGCATATCGGGAAGTGCGTCTCGACCGTGACGGCGTTCAGCGACCTCCTCTGCGAGTCGGTCGGACGGCAGGCTTCGATTGAGAACGGGTGGTTCGACTACGACGATCCCGCACGGGCGGAAAAGGCGATGAGGAACTCGCCCTATCTGGACACCGCGAACTTCGCCTCCAGGATCCGCAAGCCCGTCCGCTTCGTCACCGGGCAGTGCGACTGGATCTGTCCGCCCCACACGGTTTACGCGGCCTACAACGTCTGCCCGTCGTCCGACAAGGCCATTGAACTGACGGCCGGCAACCACGGCAACCCGGGCGACGTCGGGGCCTACAACAGGTGGCTGGCGGAGTAGCGCGGCGAACCGCAGTTCTGAAATTATGTATGGTACGCGGGGCCAAACCGTGTCCCGCGAAGGGGGAATCCGTGTCTTCCGTTGATCAGAAAATTCTACACCCGGGTGCAGAGGGCGTCTGGACCCGGGTGCAAAGGGTGTCTACACCCGGGTGCAGAGGGTGTCTGGACCCGGGTGCAGAGGGCGTCTGGACCCGGGTGCAGAGGGTGTCTACACCCGGGTGCAGAGGGTGTCTACACCCGGGTGCAGAGGGTGTCTACACCCGGGTGCAGAGGGTGTCTACACCCGGGTGCAGAGGGTGTCTACACCCGGGTGCAGAGGGTGTCTACACCCGGGTGCAGAAGGTGTCTACACCCGGGTGCAGA
>CAVAHB010000119.1:0-9232 GCA_963588415.1 Faecalibacterium sp. CAG:74 | reverse complement strand
GCCGAAGGCAATCGCATTTGGCGTTGCGGCGGCGCTCATCGGCACGGCGGGCGACCTCATCGAGAGTTGTATGAAGCGCGAATGCGGGGTCAAGGATTCGGCGACGTTCATGCCGGCCGGGATGGGAGGCTTCCTTGACATGTTCGACTCCCTGATTTTTGCTCCGGCACTGCTGATGCCGTTCATCCGATGATGACGCGGTCGAGAGAGGCGTGGGTGAAGTTCCTGGCGACGCGGCTCGTGGCCGTTGCCGTGGACGCGACAGTCGTCGGCTTCGCCTACCTCGTTGCGTTTCTCTTGCGCTTCGACTTCAATGCGCCGCGCTGGGGATGGCGGGCGGTGGCGAGTTCCTACCTGACGGTTGGCGTGGTGCACATCCTCGCACTGCTCGTCTGCGGATGTTACCGTCTTGCCTGGCGGCGGATTCGGGTGCGCGATCTGCCGCGCTACGTCGGGGCGATGGCGCTTGCGAGCTTCATGCTTACGGGGCTTCGGTTTTGGCTTTCGGGCGAGGCCTACTTTCGGATTCGTCCGCCGTATTCGATTACCCTGATGTGTTTCGTGCTGGCGACGACGGGCATTATCGCTGTGCGCATCCTCTGGCGGCTCTATATGACGGCGTGTGCGCATGAGCGCGGGGCGGGCGACCTTCTCGAACGTCGGGAAAATACCTTTGACAACGCAATCGCCGCACGGTTTCTCGCCGGGAAGACGGTGATGGTGACGGGTGCAGGCGGCTCAATCGGTTCAGAACTCGTGCGACAGGTGGTGGCGGCGGGTGCGCGGCGAATTCTGCTTGTCGAGCGGTGCGAGAACGCGCTTTACGAGATCGACCGCAGGATGCGCGGCACGGACGGACGGACGGAACTCGTGCCGCTGATGGTGGACTGCGGAAACCGGGCGAGGATGGAGAAGATTTTTGACGAGCACCGCCCGCAGGTCGTCCTTCACGCCGCCGCGAGCAAGCACGTCCCGATGGTCGAACTGAATCCAGAGGAAGGGTGGTGCAACAACGTCGAGGGTACGCGGACGGTGGCGGAGCTCGCCAATGCGTACAAGGTGGCGAGGTTCGTGCTGATTTCGACGGACAAGGCCGTTAACCCCGTGTCGGTGATGGGAAAGACGAAACTCGCGGCGGAAGGGGTGGTGATGGGGATGAACGCGACGGGGGCTACCTCGTTTTGCGCCGTCCGCTTCGGGAACGTCTTCGGGAGTTCCGGTTCGGTCGTTCCACTCTTCATGGAGCAGATTGCCGCGAGACGGCCCGTGACCGTGACGCACCCCGACATGAAGCGCTATTTCATGACGATTCAGGAGGCTGTCGGACTCGTCCTTCAGGCGGCGAGCCGCGACGAGCGGGTCATTTACACGCTCGACATGGGCGAGCCAGTCCGCATCCTCGACCTCGCCGAGGGCATGATTGCGCGGGAGGGGTATCGTCCGTATGTCGACATTCCCATCGTCTTCATCGGCATCCGACCGGGTGAAAAATTGTTCGAGGAACTCGACATTTCGGAAAAGTCGGCGTTCAAGACTGACATGGCGAAGATTTACGTCACTAAAACACGAACAACAAAAGAAGGAGAACGAGCATGAGTTACGCAGAGGCAAAGCGCAAATACGCCAAGATCGGTGTGGATACCGAGAAGGCGATCAAGGAACTGAAGGCCATCCCGATCTCGATGCACTGCTGGCAGGGCGACGACGTCACGGGGTTTGAGACGACGGGTGGCGCCTCGGGCGGCATCCAGACGACGGGCAACTATCCCGGCAAGGCGCGCACGCCGCAGGAACTGATGGACGACGTCGATTTTGCGATGTCCTTGATTCCGGGCCGCCACCGCCTGAATCTCCACGCCTGCTATGGCGTACACGACGAGACGGTGACCGACCGCGACAAGCTCGAGCCGGCGAACTTCAAGCCGTGGGTTGACTGGGCGAAGAAGCGTGGCATCGGGCTTGACTTCAATCCGACATTCTTCTCGCACCCGAAGGCGGCGGACGGGCTGACCCTTTCGAACCCCGACCCGAAGATTCGGTCGTTCTGGGTGAAGCACGGCGTGCAGTGCCTCAAGATTGCGGAATACTTCGCAAAGGAACTCAAGAGCCCCTGCACCATCAACTACTGGATGCCCGACGGCTACAAGGATGAGCCTTCGGACCGCCTGGGGCCGCGTCTGCGCATGGCCGAATCGCTCGACCGCATCTTCCGCACGAAATACAACAGAAAACTCGTCGTGCCGACGCTCGAATCGAAACTCTTCGGCATTGGCGTTGAGAGTTATACCGTCGCTTCGCACGAGTTTGTGATGGGCTATGCGATGAAGCGCGGCATTTTGGGTCTTCTCGACATGGGTCATTTCCATATCTCGGAGAATGTGGCGGATAAGATCAGTTCCTTCCTGATGACGTTCGGCAAGGTGGCATTCCACATCTCGCGCCCTGTCCGCTGGGATTCGGATCACGTGATTCGTCAGAACGACGACCTTCGCGGTGCGGCGCAGGAAATCGTGAAGATGGGCCCTGAGAACTTCATCATCGCGCTTGACTACTTCGATGCCTCGATCAACCGTATTGCGGCGTGGGTGCTCGGTATGCGCAACATGCAGAAGGAACTCCTCAAGGCGATGCTCCAGCCGAACGCCGCGCTGAAGGGTATGCAGGATGCGGGCGAATTCACCGCGCAACTCGTCCTTCAGGAGGAACTCAAGGGTTATCCCTGGGCCGACGTGTGGGCGGAGTTCTGCCGCCGCGAGGGCAAGGACGCGGGTGAAGACTGGCTTGCGGACGTGAAGAAGTACGAGCGCGACGTTCTTTCTGCCCGTGCGTGATATGCTATAATATCGACCAATTATGAAGAAAGATCGGTTTTTCTCGAGACTCGACTGGGCGGCGTTCTGGACGGCGACCCTCGTGACGTTTGCCGTTTACTTTTTCACGCTCGGACCCTCCGTCGGGCTTGAGGATTCCGGAGAACTCGCCACGGCGGGTGCGCACCTCGGTGTGCCGCATCCGCCGGGGTATCCGTTCTGGACGCTGTGCAGCTGGATTTTCTGCAAACTCTTCTTCTGCGTCACCTACATGGGCCACCCGACCCCAGCGTGGGCGATCAGTTGCTTCTCGGCGACGGCGGGTGCGTTCGCGGCGGGTTGCACGGCGATGCTGATTTGCCGCAGTTCGCGAGACTTCATTGCGCCTGATTCGGAGTCGGAAGGCGGGCTTTCGCTCCCAAAAATCTCCCCGTCGGCGTGGCTCGCGTTCGGCGGCGGCGTGGGCGGTGCCCTGACTTTCGCGCTCTCGCCTGTCGAATGGTCGCAGTCCACGATTGTCGAAATCTACTCGCTGAACGCCCTCTTCCTGATGTGGGTCTTCCTGCTGAGTTATCGCTGGATGCGCAAACCTTCCGACAAGGTTCTGTGGTTCACGGCGTTCGTGTTCGGCCTTGGCCTGACGAACTACCAGGTGTTGCTCTTCGCCATTGTTCCGCTTGCAATCATCATTCTGATGACGAACATCGGGATGTTCCGCGACGTCTTCATTTATCTAGTTCCCGTTGCCCTGACCTACCAGATTCTGCAGATTGGTCAGTTGGCGCGGGCAGACCGCATGATGCAGTCCGACGTGATCAACAAGCACGCGGCTCTCGTCGGCAAGGCGGTCGCGACGCCCTCGACGACGATCCTGATACTGGCGCTCGTCGCGCTCGTCGGTTCGATTGTCGCGGCGGCGGTTCTGCGCGGACGCGGCGAAACCGATCGCGCCCGCCGGATTGTGCTTGGCGGCGGCGGCGCGGGGACCGTGCTGATTCTCCTCTGTGCGCTGGTTTTCACCTCGAAGAACACGTGGGGTGGAATCACCGCACCCGTCGCTCCGCTCGTCGAACCGACGAAATACGCGCTCATTGCGGCGTTTGTCGCGGCCTCGGTCGTGGCGGCCGTTGCGGCAGCCATGCGGGGCGACGAGGAGAAGTTGACCGCATCCGCCTCCCTGAAGTTCCTCGGTGCTTCCGCCGCTTTTGCCATAGTTGCAATCGTCATTGCGGCGAGCGTCCCCAAGGCCGGCAACGGCGGTTATCTCGGCGCACCCTACAACTGGGGCAAGTCAACGGCCGTCTTCTGGGGGCTGATTGTCCTTCTCTTCGTCCTCTGTTCGCTGACGCGCAGAAAGGGACTTTGCTTCGCAATTCCCGTGGCGGGTCTGCAGATCTCGGCCTTCTTCTTGCTGTCGCACGGCGCGATGAATGGGCTTACGCATCCGCAAAGCTGGTGGTTTGGCTGGCCGATTGCGTGGAACTTCGTTCTTCTCGCCCTCGCGTGGGCGACCTTGCCGCACGGACGCTCCGTGGCGGGCGCGGCGTTTTTCGCCCAGCTCGGCGTGTCGTTCTACGCCTACATGCCCATCGTCTCCGATTTGCGCAATCCCCCGATGAACTGGGGCTACCCGCGTACGTGGGAAGGTTTCAAGCACGCAATCATGCGCGGGCAGTACGAGGCGATTGGCGTGCCGAGTTTCCCCTCCGCCTTCGCATTCCTCAAGTTCATGGGTGCGCAGATGCGCCACTACTTCGCGGACGTGATGATGCAGTTTACGGACTTGCTTGTCTTTTTCGCGCTCGTTCCGTTTGTCGCGGGACGCTGGGTCGTTGAGAAGACCCACCGCAAGACATTTTGGCAGTGGATGATCGCCGCCGCGAGTTGCTTTCTGATGATGTCGTTTCTCCTCATCCTTCTCGCGCAGGTGAAGGGCGACGTCCAGGACGGCTTCATTCAGAAGGTGAAGTTCATCTCGTCCCATGCGATGATTGCGATGTGGATTGGCTATGGCCTCGTCTTCGTCGGTGCGCTGATCTGCCGTTCGCGCCTTCGTCGGCTCGCCCCGATTCTGGCGTGTCTGATGATTCTCGGCGCGGGGCTGACCCCGATTATCCAGAACTACACCGACGACCGCCTCGTCTTCGAGCTTGGCGGCGCGGAACAGAACGGCCACACGTTCGGCTGGCAGTTCGGCGCTTACCAGTTGGAGGGTGCGAAGGCCGTCAACGACCAGTTGGTCGCCGATGAAGAACCCCTGCCCGACCCGAACTGGCCTGAACCGATGGAGCCGTTCTCCATCTTCTTCGGCGGCACGGATCCGGGGCGTTTCGTGCCGACCTACATGATCTACTCGGCGCACTACCGTCCCGACGTCTACCTTATCACGCAGAACGCCCTCGCGGACGACACCTATATGTCGGTCGAGCGTGACCTCTACGGTGACGAAATCTGGATTCCGGCGAAGGAGGATTCTGCCGAAGCGTTCAACACCTACGTGGACGAGGTTCAGCGCGGCGTTCGGGCCGCGAACGGCGACCTTCGCATTGAAAACGGCCGCGTTCAGGTCACGGGTGCACTCGGCGTGATGGAAATCAATGGCATCCTGACGAAGATGATGTTCGACCACGACCGCCTGCGCCACGCTTTCTACGTGGAGGAAAGTTACGTTATCCCCTGGATGTATCCCTATCTCTCGCCGCATGGCCTCATCATGAAAATCAACAGGGATTCGACCCCGTACGACGCGAAGACGGCGGCGAAGGATCAGGACTTCTGGGACTGGTATACGCGCAGACTCCTGAAGGACCCGATGTACCGCCGCGACTTCGCGGGGCAGAAGTCCTTCTCGAAACTTCGTGCGGCTATTGCGGGACTTTACAACCGTCAGGGTCGCTACGCCGAGTCGGCGCAGGCCTTCCGCGAGGCGTGTCTACTCTACCCGGCCTCGCCCGAGGCGACCTTCCGCTATGCGCAGGAATGCCTGATTCCCTTCGGGAAGTGGGATGTCGTGCTGGAGATGATGGACTACACCGACCGCATCGACCCGAACAACAAGCGCACGGACAGTGTGCGGGACTACGTGACGCGGATGCGCATGATGCAGCAGGAGGTTGCGCGCTTGGAGGCAAAGCGCCGCACCGACGGCGGCAAACTCTCCACACCCGAGATGCTGATGCTGGCCCGCGCCTACTTCGGCATGGGGCGCACGATGGAGGCGGCTCAGTTGGTGCGTCCCCTGATTGACGAGGTCAAGGAGCCGCCGATCCTTCGGGCGATTGCGACGATTCTCGTCGCGGCGCATCTGGATGGCGATGCCGAGAAGTGCCTGACGAAGTATCTTGGCATCGAGCCGAACAAGGACGCCCTCGCGTGGGTGGAACTTGCGAAAATACAGCACCGAACGGGACGCAAGACTGCCGCGCAGAAGAGTTTCCTCGCCGCCTACCAGATTGACCGGCAGGGGGTGTTCGACCTTCTGCAGAAGGATCAGGAACTTTACGAAATTGCCGTGCCGCTCTTTCAGCGTCGCCAATGATGTGCTATAATACGCGGCAGAGACTTCAAAAGGATAACGAATATGCCAAGAACAGATATTGATTGGGAAAAACTCGGTTTCGGTTTCTCGGACGTGAACTGCCACGTCCGCAGCGTTTGGAAGGACGGCAAATGGAGCGAACTTGAGTTCGTGAAGGATCCGACGATTACGATGCACATCGGGGCTTCCTGCCTTCATTACGGCCAGGAGGCGTTCGAGGGCATGAAGGCGTTCCGCCAGAAGTCGGGTAAGGTTGTGATTTTCCGTCCCGACGAGAACGCGAAGCGCATGTATCGGACGGCGATTCGCACGGTGATGCCGCCCGTGCCCGTGGAGATGTTCATCGAGGCCGCCGAGAAACTCGTTCGGGCGAACGAGGAGTTTGTGCCGCCGTATGGCACGGGCGGGTCGATGTACATCCGTCCGCTCCTGATTGGCACCGGTCCCCAGATTGGCGTTGCGCCGGCGCACGAATACACCTTCATCATGATGTGCATGCCGGTCGGCGCGTACTACAAGGGCGGACTGAAGCCCGTGCGTGCGGTGATTTTCGACGACTGGGATCGCGCCGCCCCGCACGGAATGGGCGATGTGAAGGTCGGCGGCAACTATGCCGCGTCCCTGATGGCCCACGAGAAGGCGAAGAAGGATGGCTGGCCCGTCGAACTCTATCTCGACGCGAAGAGCCACACGTTCGTGGAGGAGTTCTCAACCTCGAACTTCCTCGGCATCCGGAAGGACGGAACTTACGTAACCCCCGACAGTTGCTCGGTTCTGCCGTCCGTCACGAATATGTCTCTCAAGCAGTGTGCGGCGGATTTGGGTTGGAAGGTCGAATGTCGCCCCGTTCCCTACGAGGAGATTCGCGAGTTCGCCGAAGTCGCCGCGCTCGGCACGGCGGTCGTCGTCACCCCCGTGTGGGAAATCACGCGCGGGAGCGACGTCATCCGGATTTCCGATCCGACGGCCGTCGGGCCGCATCTGCAGAAACTCTACGACACCGTGCAGGGCATCCAGTACGGCGACCGCGAGGATACGCACGGCTGGTGTCACGAGGTCGCGCTCTGAGCCGCTGGCGCGAGCGCGTGGCCGACGGCGCTCAAGTTGCCCGGTTGGAAGCCGCGGGGTATCCGCGGCTTCTTGCGCGTCTTCTGGCTCTTCGGGGCATTACCGCCGAAACAGCCGCGAAGTATTTCGCCCCGTCCGTCGCCGACCTTGTGAAACCGTGCGAACTCCCGGGCATTGAGGCGATTGCCGACCGGATTCTCGCGGCGGTTGCCGACCGAAAGCGGATCGTCGTTTTCGGCGACTACGACTGTGACGGCATCTGCGCGACGGCGATTCTCATGATGGCCTTGACGGCACTCCGGGCCGACGTGCGCCCGTTCATCCCCAATCGTCTGGCGGAGGGGTATGGTATGTCGCAGGACTCCGTCACACGGATGCTGGACGAGAATCCAGCCGTCGGGCTGGTCGTCACGGTGGACAACGGCATCAACTCCGTGGAGTGGGTGGCGATGTTGGCGGAAAGGGGCGTCGAGGTTGTCGTCACCGACCACCATCTGCCGGGCGCGAACCTGCCGAAGTGCCCGATTGCGAACCCGAAGGTCGCCTCGCCCGCACCGTTGGACGGTCTTTGCGGTGCGGGCGTTGCCTTTCTTCTCGCCAATCAGCTCATCTGCCGCGCTCAGTCGAAGGGTCTTTACCACGGCCCGAAGATCGGCGGTCCGCTTCTCGTCCTGGCTGGCCTCGCCACCGTCACGGACGTTGTGCCGCTCGTCGGGCAGAACCGCATTCTTGTTGCGGAGGCCATGGCACGTTTTCGCGGGCTTGCCCCGATTGGCCTTCGCGAGCTCTTTGACCGCGCCTCGCGCACGGCGTCGCTTCACCTCAAGGTTGAGGACTTCGGCTTCCTGATAGGGCCACGCATCAATGCCGCCGGGCGCATGGCGAGCGGCGGCGACGCACTTCAACTCGTCCTTTCCGACGACCGCGAACGGGCGCGAGAACTCGCCCAGCGCGTCGATCTGCTCAACACCGAGCGCAAGGGCGTGGAACAGAAGATGTTCGAGTTCGCGCTGACGAAGGTTGTACCCGATGCCGTGGCACAGGTCATCGACCTCCCCGACGGCCATTCGGGCGTGGCGGGTATCGTCGCCGCCCGCGTACTGGAGCGCGTCGGGAAGGGTCCCGTTTGCGTGGTCGTTGACGGACGTGGCTCGGCCCGCGCCCCTGCTGGGTTCAACGCCCGCGACGCGCTTGAATCCGCCTCCGCCGCGCTTGCGAACTTCGGCGGTCACGCCGCCGCCGGCGGCTTTCAGGTGAAGGATGGGGAACTTGACCGCTTCCGCGAACTCTTCTCCGCCGCCTGCGCCGCGCAACTCGCGACAATTCCGACGGAAGCCCGCGAAGACCTGGCGTTTGACGCTTGGGTGGATGGCGACGACATCACGCTCGACTTTGCGGAGCGGGTGATGAAGATGGCGCCGTTTGGCGAGGGAAACGAGCGCCCCGTCTTCGGGATGAAGGGTGCAATCTTCCGCGACGTGAAGTCGCTTGGCCTTGAGGGAAAACACCTGCTTGTCTCGATTTTGCCGCGTTCGGGAACGGGGAAGGTCGCGCACATGGCCGACGCGCTCAAGGCGATCTGGTGGAATCGCGGCGACTTGGTCGAGAAACTGCGCCGGCTGCCGATGCCCCACGACATTCTCTTCACACTCGAAGTGTCGGACTATCAGGAACGCCACGTCGAACTGCGACTTCTTGCCATCGACGAACCTTGATCGCTTCCGTGCCGTTGCCTCTCTATAAAGGAGTACGGGAAGACCCCCGTTTGACCCCTCGGGGAGCGCGGCGAAACCCCTCTCGGAGCGTTGGCGTACTC
>CAVAHB010000118.1:0-2205 GCA_963588415.1 Faecalibacterium sp. CAG:74 | reverse complement strand
GGGAGATAGTAGAGATGTAATCCTTGTCTCTAATCCTGATCTACAACAACTTCAAACGGATTAAATGATAAGTAAGTGATGAAAATAACAGTGATAACGGCGTGCTATAATGTGGTGGGGACGATAAGTGACGCGCTTGCGAGTGTGGCGCAACAGAAGGGTGTACAAGTCGAGTACCTGATTATGGACGCAGGTTCTACGGATGGAACAGTTGCCAAAATTGCCGCGTTTGCGGGCGAAGTGCCGCGCGTCAATCCCGAGATAAGCGTCCGTTGGTGGTCGGAACGCGATAAGGGGATGTATGACGCGATAAACAAGGCGATTGCGCGCGCGACGGGCGATGTGATTGGGATTCTGAATGCGGACGACGTGCTTGCCGATGCGGAGACTCTCGCGGCGATTGCAGGGGCATTTACGGCAGAGACGGATGCTGTCTATGCTGATATTCGCTTTGTGCGGGAACTGGGCGGGCGGACGGTGCGCTATTGTTCGGCGCGGCAGTTCCGTCCGTGGATGTTCCGCTTTGCGGTGATGGTTCCGCATCCGAGTTTCTACTGTCGGCGCGAGCTTTTCGCGAAATACGGGGGCTATTCGCTTGAGTATCGGATTTGTTCCGACTTCGAACTCGTCATGCGCTTTATGTGGAAACATCGCATTCGGACACACTATTTGCCGCGCTGTGCGGTGGTGATGCGTCTTGGCGGAGCCTCCACGGCGGGGCTCAAGAGCAACGTCGAGATAAATAAGGAAGATTTGCGCGCTCTTCGTGCGAATGGTTATTGGAGTTGCTTCCCGCTTATCTACCTAAAATACCTCTTCAAAATCTGGGGATTCTTGAGAGTTTGTACCCCTGTGACTCCGTGTTAGAAACCAACTGCCGAATTGAGGGTGAGGGTATAAGAGGGGTGAAATCGCTTGCCGGAGAGGCGTAAAGGTCGTCGGGTTTTAATAATTGCAACAAGAAATTCAGGAATCGCAATATCCACGGCGGGCGGAATAGTGTATAATGTCCGTCAGTCGGCCGCGGAGGCGTTCATCTGCGGTCGCCGTTGCCGTGCGGCGTGGTGTCGTGCGGGGCGGATTTGGGCGCGGTCATTGGAAAAGAAGGAGTTGCGGCGGAGATGTTGAAACTTTTCGCCTATGTGATTGGACTTGGTGCGGCGGTGATGATGCCCGTCATCTTCACGCTGCTTGGCGTGTGCATCGGCATTCGCCCCGCAAAGGCCCTGAAGTCGGGTTTGCTGGTCGGGGTCGGCTTCGTCGGGCTTGGGGTCGTCACGGCGTTGCTGACCTCCAGCCTCGGGCCGGCGCTGAAGGGCGTGACCGAACTCTACGGTCTCGACCTGCCCTACTTCGACCTCGGCTGGCCGGCGGCGGCGGCCGTCGCCTATTCGTGCGCGGTCGGCGCGTTCATCATCCCCGTATGTCTCGGCGTGAACCTTGCGCTCCTGCTCGTCGGCGCGACCCGAACCGTCAACATCGACCTCTGGAACTACTGGCACTTCGCCTTCCTCGGCGCGATGGTCTATTTCGCGACGGATTCGCTCGCGTGGGCGTTCTACGCGGCAATCGTCCTCTACATCATCACCCTTTGCCTCGCCGACTTCACCGCGAAGGGGTTTCAGTCCTACTACAGGGATATGGACGGGATTTCGATTCCCCAGCCGTTCTGCCAGAGTTTCACGCCGTTCGCCCTGGCGGTCGGGTGGCTGCTCGACCGCATCCCCGGCTTTTCGCGGCTCGACATTGATGCGGAAGGGCTGAAGCGTCGGTTCGGGCTTCTCGGCGAACCGCTTTTCCTCGGCGTGATCATCGGGTGCTGCATGGGCGTGCTGGAGTGCGACGGCTGGGCCGCCGTCGTCGATTCCGTGCCGTCCATCCTGAAACTCGGCGTGACGGTTGGTGCGGTGATGGAACTCATCCCGCGCATCACCGCGCTCTTCATCGAGGGATTGAAACCGATCAGCCAGAAGGTTCAGGAGCGTCTGTCGCGCTCGTTCGGCCGTTCGGGCGGCGGCTTCAACATCGGCATGTCGCCGGCGCTCGTCATCGGCCATCCGACGACGCTCGTCGTCTCAATCGCCCTGATTCCCGTCATCCTCCTCTGCTCGGCGTTCCTGCCCGGCAACCGGTTCCTGCCGATTGCCTCGCTTGCGGGGATGTTCTACCTCTTCCCGTGCGTACTGCCGATTACGAAGGGCAACG
>CAVAHB010000117.1:0-8153 GCA_963588415.1 Faecalibacterium sp. CAG:74 | reverse complement strand
CAATAGATGGAGAACGCCGTGCCCATATATGGAGTACGCCGCGTCCATCTATTAAGTACGCCGTGGCCATCTATTGAGTACGCCAACGCTCCGAGAGGGGGTTCGCCGCGCTCCCCGAGGGGATCGAACGGTGGCTTTCCCGTACTCCTTAATACATAGAGGATGACACGCCGAGTCGCCTTTCATCCCGTCAGGAACCGCCGCGACGATTTGTGCCGAAAACCAAGCGCCAGGCGAAAATGGGGGCGTTGGACAGATGCACCCGATTTATGGTATAATTCACCACAATTTTCACAAACGAAAGCGAAAAGATGGCAATTGTTTTAGGACTTCCGAAAGGCAGCTTGCAGGAATCGACGTTCGCCCTCTTCAAGAGGGCGGGCTTCAACGTTTCCTGTTCAAGCCGTAGCTACATTCCGTCGATTGACGACGAAGAGATTAAGTGCCGACTGCTCCGTCCGCAGGAAATGAGCCGCTACGTTGAACTTGGCTTGCTCGACGCGGGCATTTGCGGATACGACTGGGTTTATGAGAACGGCAGCGATGTGCAGGAAATCTGCGAGTTGAACTATTCAAAGGCGACCTCCAATCCCGTGCGCTGGGTGCTGGCCGTGCCGAACGACTCGAAGATCAAGTCCGTCAAGGATCTTCAGGGCAAGCGCATCTCGACCGAGGCAATGGGCCTTGTGAAGCGCTATCTGAAGAAGCACGGCGTGAAGGCCGACGTCGAGTTCAGTTGGGGTGCGACGGAAGTGAAGGCCCCCGAACTTGTGGATGCCATCGTCGATTTGACGGAGACGGGTTCTTCGCTCCGTGCGAACAACCTCCGAATCGTCGATACGATTCTCACTTCGACGACCCGCTTCATCGCGAACAAGGCGAGTTGGAAGAACCGTGCGAAACGAGCGAAACTTGAGCAGCTCAAGATGCTCCTGACGGGTGCGCTTGAGGCTCAACGCCGCGTGCTGCTGAAGTGCAACGCGCCGGCGAAGACGCTCGCGAAGGTCGTGGAGGTTCTGCCGGCGCTTCACGCGCCGACCGTTAACAAGCTCAATGACGAGAACTGGTTCGCCGTTGAATCGGTCGTTGAGGAAAAGCAGGTTCGCGACCTCATTCCCGAACTCACCAAAAACGGTGCGACGGGCATCATCGAACTGCCGCTCAACAAAATCATTTTTTAATCCACCACATAACAAGACAGAAGGAGAAAACGATGGGTTCCATCAAGAAAAAACGCCGGAAAAAAATGTCGAAGCACAAATACGACAAGCGCATGAAGGCGATGCGCCATAAAAACAAATAAGGCAAAAGGCTCGGTTAAAACCGGGCCTTTCGCCTTTTCAGGGGTGAGTGGGATGGACGCGCCTTAGCGGGTGAAGTGATGCGCCTTAGCGGGTGAAGTGATGCGCCTTAGCGGGCGAAGTACGGATTGCCGCGCTTTTCGCGTCCGATTGTCGTTGTCGGGCCGTGGCCGGGGATGACGAACGTATCGTCTGGAAGCGCGGCAAGTTTGTCGAGGGACTTTATCAGCACCGCCATATCGCCGCCCGGGAAGTCCGTGCGACCGACCGAACCCGCGAAAAGCGTGTCTCCAGAGAGAATGAGGTTGTCTTCGGGGAAGTAGTAGCAGCATCCGCCGGGGGTGTGTCCGGGAGTTTCAAGAACCGTCATGCCGGAAAGTTCGCGGCAGTCGTGGATGTTGGCGGGTTGTGGAATCGGCGGGTAGTCGGGAAGAAAGGCGTTCAGGGGATGCGTGAGAATCCGTGCGTCCAGCGGATGGACGTAGACGGGGAGATTGGGGAATCGCCGCTGAAGGTCGGGGATGCCGCCGATGTGGTCAAAGTGCGCGTGCGTCAGGAGGATGAGTTCGGGCTTGAGTCCGCCTTTCGCAAGCAGTTCCGCGATCCGGGGCGAGTCCGCGCCGGGATCGACAATCCACGCCCCCCCGTCCTGTGAGAGAATCGTGCAGTTCACTTCGAATGTGCCAACCTGTATCGTCTGTCGTTCCATGCCATTATTTTACCACATTTGGCGATTGAATGGGGCGGAAATGGAAGGTGTCCGCCCCACGCCCCGAACAAACACGGGATTTGGTATAATACCAGCGTTATGAAGAAATGGAACGTTGCCACCGTTCGGGCGGCGAAAGGTCACGAGAAACTCGGCTGCTGCACGGCGTATGACGCCTGCTTCGCGCGTCTTGCGGACGAGGCGGGCGTGCCGATCGTTCTTGTCGGCGATTCCATGGGCATGACGGTCCTCGGCTACGAGACGACCCTCCCCGTGGAGATGGCGGAGACGCTCTCCGCCGTCGCGGCGGTTTCGCGGGCGGTGAAGGATGCGATGGTCGTCGGCGACCTGCCGTTCGGCAGTTACCAATGCGGCGACGATGAGGCGATGCGCAACGCCGTCGCCTGTCTTAAGGCTGGGGCGGACGCGGTGAAGCTCGAGGGTGGCGCGCGCGTGACCAGGCTGATCCGACGGATGACCGAGGCGGGGATTCCCGTCATCGCCCACGTCGGGATGACCCCCCAGAGCGTGAACGCCTATGGCGGCTTCCGTCGGCAGGGAAAGACGCGCGAGGCGGCGGAGCGGATTCTGTCGGACGCTCGCGCCGTGCAGGATGCGGGCGCGTTCGCCGTCACCCTGGAGTGCATTCCCTCCGAACTTGCGGCGGAAATAACCGCCGCGCTCGAAATTACGACGATTGGCATCGGCGCGGGGTCCGTCTGCGACGCGCAGTGGCTCGTGATGCACGACTTGCTCGGACTGAACGAGAGCGCACCGCCCTTTGCGAAACGATATGCCAACCTGGCCGAAACCGTGCGGACGGCGTTCGCCGCGTATGTTGCCGAAGTCAGGGACAGCATCTTCCCGAAATAGGGCTTCGCCATATGGGCAGAAGAGGTTATCTCTGGGGTGCGCTTTGCGGCATCCTTGCGGCGGTCAGCTACGGCATGAACCCCCTGGGCGCACTGCCGCTCTACCACGAGGGCGTGCGCACCGAGACGGTGCTCCTCTACCGTTTCGGCTTCGCCATTCCGATTCTGGCGGCGTTCATGCTGGCGATGGGAGTGAAGTTCGCCCTTTCCCTCCGCTCTGCTGCGCTGACGTTCTCGCTCGGGGTGCTTTTCGCCGCGTCGTCCCTCACCTTCTACTCCAGTTTCCAGCGGATGGACGTCGGGGTCGTCTGCACGATTCTCTTCGTCTATCCCGTGATGACGGCGGCCATCATGTCCCTGCTGTATGGTGAGAAGCTCACGGCGCAAACCATCGGATCAATTGTCCTCGCCCTCGGCGGCATCGCCTTTCTTTCGCTTGGGGGCGGGACGATGCGGATTGACGCGACGGGCGTGGGGCTCGTTCTCGTTTCCGCCCTGACCTACGCCGTCTACATCGTCGTCGTCAACCGTGTGCGCGTCCGCATGCCCGTGAGCGAGATGACCTTCTGGGTGATCATTTTCTGCTTCGCCTGTCTCGCGATCTGGACGGCACTCACAGGCGGAAGCGTCGCGTTCCGTCTGCCGCAGAACGGGCGGCAGCTGTTCTTTGGGGTCTTTCTGGCGGTCGTCCCGACGCTTCTCTCGCTTTTGTTCATGGTTGTGAGCGACAAGCGGCTTGGCTCGACCCCGACGGCCATCCTCGGCGCGTTGGAACCCCTGACGGCGGTCTGCATCGGCATTTTCGTCTTCGGTGAGGCGTTCACCCTGCGACTGGGCGTGGGCATCGTCTGCATTCTTGTCGCGGCGGTGACAATCCTCGTCCGTCGCAAGTAAGGTGAAGCCGCTCGATTCACCGTCCTGATGTGTGGGTTGCACCGATGGAGGCGACGATTACGAGGAGGATGGCGAAGCACTGCAGGAACGTGAGCCGTTCGCCGAGGAAGGCAAAGCCCGAGAGCGCGGCGACCGCTGGTTCGAGGCTCATGAGGATACTGTAGGTCTTTTCCTTCAGTCCCTTCATGGCGAAGAGGTCGAGCGTGAAGGGGAGGACGCTTGAAAAGACGGCCACGCCGAGTCCAATGAGAATGAGTTTTGCGTTGAGGTGGGAGAGGTCGCCGCTGAGAAGCCCGACGGGCAGGACAAAGAGACTCGCGATGCAGATGCCCGTCGTCACGGCGTCCGACGTGCGCATCAGGTGGGTGATTTTCTCCGTGGCGACGATGTAGAGCGCCCAAAAAAGACCTGCGAGACCCACGAGGGCAAGCCCGAGCGGGTCAAGTCCGTCCGTTGGAGTTCCCGACCAAGGGACGATGAGGACGATGCCGAGGCCGGCGAGGAACGCCCAGAGGAAGTCCGCCGCCTTTCGGGAGGTGAGGAGCGCGAGGCCGAGCGGGCCGATGAACTCGATTGTCACGCCGACGCCCAGCGGAACGCGGCGGATGCCGTAGTAGTAGATGGCGTTCATCGCCCCGATTGAAAAGCCGTAGAGGAGAGCGCATTTCCACTGCACCCGGGTGAAGCGGTGGAAGGCGGGTCGGTTGACGAGGGCGAGAATGAGGCCCGCGAACCCGACGCGCAGGGTCACGGCACCGCCCGGCCCGAGCAGGTGGAAGAGGTACTTGGCGATGGAGGCTCCGCCCTGAACACTGAAGATGGAACCAAGGACGGCCCCAACCGCAAGTTTCTTGCTAATCATGACTTGATTTCAACCGCGAATGCCGTCGATCTTCGGGCCTACGCCGCAGATGCCGTCCGAAAGGCCGGCGCGGACGAGCGCATACCGCCGCGAACCATCGGGGGCGACGAGAATCGCCCCCGAATCGAGGAAGCGCGTCCACGTCTCACGCGAAAACTTCGCCACCGCCCTGCGCGCGACGAGGAACGAGGCGATGTAGAGATCGTGTGTGACGACGATGAAGAGTTGCTTGCGGAAATGATCGAACAGCCACGCTTCCAGCGCGTCCGTGGCCGTGTAAAGGTTCTTGAAGCCGCGCTGGCGGCCCGTTTCCATATACTCGAAACTGGCCTTGAAGAAGTTCTCTGGACGAAAGACGTCCAGAACCTGCGCGGGATCGTCGTAGTAGAAGGACTCGTTGCCGAGCCGTCCATCTGTCGGGATTTCGCAATCGGCAAGCCCCATCCCCTCGGCGATTTTCTCCGCCGTCATCCGCGTCCGCAGGAGGGGGCTTGCGCAGAACTGCACGCTTCCCGCGAAGTCGCGGAGTTTCTCGCCGAAAAGAAGCGAAGTCCGAATGCCTTCCGGGGTGATCGCAACGGCATCCCCGAAGGTCGGGTCGTCGGGGTCGATCTTCGTGCGTTCCGCGTGGCGCACCTGGAGGATGACGCGCATCCCCTTCCTCAATTCCGCCACGAGTTCGTTAATCGTCATTTCATTCATTCGTGTGTCTCCGTCAAGCCGTGAACAAATCCAAGTACGCCGCATTTCTCGCCGACCCACCGCGCACCGGCAATCGCTGCGTGGACGTACCGCTTCGCCCCCCCGACCGCTGACAAGATGTCGCGCCCCTTCGCCAATTCAGCCGCGAGGGCCGCCGCGAACGAACAGCCCGTGCCGTGCGTCGAGACGGGGTTCGCAATCCACGGCATTGCATATTCGCGGCAGTCGTTCCCATCAAAAAACACGTCCACCGCCGAAGCCCCCGAACCGTGGCCGCCCTTCACGATGACGGCACAGCCGAACTTTTCGTGCAGTTTCCGCGCAAGTTCCTTCGCGTGCGCCACGTCGCCCGTCCGCTGCGCATCGGGCGAGAGTTCGTTGCCGCAGAGAACTTCCGCTTCGGGCAGGTTCGGCGTGATGACCGTCGCCAGCGGCAGGAGTTCCCGTTCCAGCGTCGCAATTGCCGTGTCCGCAATCAGCTTCGCCCCGCTCGTCGCCACCATCACGGGGTCGATGACCTTCGCAATTTCGGGATGCTGGCGGAGTTTTTCAGCCACGACCCCGATGACCGCCGCATCCGCAAGCATTCCCGTCTTGAGTGCGCGGATGTTGTAAACGCCGAGCACCGCATCAAGTTGCGACGCGACAAAGTCCGGGGAAACCGCCTGAATCGCCGACACGCCAAACGGATTTTGCGCCGTCAGGGCCGCGAAGACGGTACACCCGTGCAGACCGTAGACGTGAAACGCCCGTAAATCGGCCTGAACGCCCGCATTGCCGCCCGAATCCGAGCCGGCGATCGTCAGGCAACAAGAATCCATCGTCATTTCTCAATTTCCATGCGCCGCATATTATAGCACATCGCATTCGGCAAGAGCGCGGCGATTATGATATAATCCGCACAATGAAGTATGCCGTCATTTCCGACATCCACGCGAACGCGGCGGCCCTGAGGCTCGTGCTGAAGGATGCTGCGGCGGCAGGGGCGGAGTGTGTCGTCTGCCTCGGCGACATCGTCGGATACGGGCCACAGCCGTGCGAGGCGCTCGCCCTCGTCCGACGGTGTGCGTCCGTCGTCGTCGCCGGCAACCACGACGATGCGGTTTCGGGGCGCATCGCGACGGATGACTTCATCGACCTTGCCGGCGATGCCGTCATCCGCCATCGGACGGCCCTCGGCGCGGCGCAAACCGACTGGCTCAGGTCGCTTCCACACGTTGCGCGGCTGGAAGGCGCAATCGCCGCGCACGGCGACTTCACCGCCCCCAAGAACTTCGCCTACGTTTCGGACGAGACGGAAGCTGCGGCGAACTTCGCCGTGACGGAATCGCCCCTCCTGTTCGTCGGCCATACGCACGTCCCGCTCGTCTTCGTCGTGGGCGCGAGCGGAATCGTCCACAAACTCAGGCCCTGCGACTTCACGCTTGAGGAGGGGAAGCGCTACATCGTGAACCCTGGTTCGGTCGGCTATCCACGGGAGGAGGGCGGCGTTTGCCAGTCCGCCTACGTGCTCTACGATTCGTCCGCCCGCACCGTCCAGTTCCGATTCCTGCCGTTTTCCGTGGCGAGCGTCATGCAGCGCGGTGTCGAACCGAGGCGAATTCGCATGCGGCTCGCCTTCGCCGGTCTTGCGCTTGGCATCGGAATCGCCGTCGGGGCGGCCTGTCTGCTTGCGCCACGCCCCGAACCCGTGCGCATTGAGGTGTCGCGCACCGCCCCCGAAGTTGACCCGTCGCTCGTGCTGACGAACCGCGTCCTCACGCTTGGCCACGGCGCGAAAAGCGTCCACGCCAATCTGCGACTCAGGCGGGAACGCCTGCCCCCCGTCCAACTCAAGGTCACGTTCCGCGACGCCAACAACACGAAAGTCGGCGGCTGGCAGGATGCCGTCAAGCTTTCGTCCTCAAAGGCCATCGGCATTCCGGCGAACAGCCTGACCGCCGAATTCACCGTTTACCGAACGCATCCGGAGGATTCGCCGCGCACCATCCTTTCCTTCAACCCGAAGGCCTCCTTGCTGGTCAAATAGAAAACCGAGATGAACCAAGGTGACTTTTGAGGCGGCCGCAGATTCTGCGGGGCTATGGTATAATATCATGCGATACGTATAGGCGCGAAAACAAAGAAAAAAGGACAAAACAATGGCAGGCGAATACCAGTTCAGTTTGATCGACGTCACC
This sequence comes from Faecalibacterium sp. CAG:74, assembly GCA_963588415.1. Classification (GTDB taxonomy): domain Bacteria; phylum Verrucomicrobiota; class Kiritimatiellia; order RFP12; family UBA1067; genus UBA1067. Next base: position 633 of record CAVAHB010000117.1, on the reverse strand, counting down.
AAGCAGGTTGGCACGAAGACCATCCTCAAGGACGTGAACCTCTCCTTCTTCTATGGTGCGCACATCGGCGTCATCGGCGGAAACGGTGCGGGCAAGTCGTCGCTCCTGAAGATTCTTGCGGGTCTCGACACCGACCTGATGGGCACGGTGCAGGTCGCGAAGGGAACGAAGGTCGGCTATCTGCCGCAGGAGCCCGTGCTCGACGACACAAAGACCGTTGGGGAGGCCGTCGCCGAGGCGGTTGCGCCGATCAAGGCAAAGCTCGACCGCTATGAGGAACTTTGCTGCAACCTGGACGACCCGAAGGCCGAAGCCGAGATGGCGCGGCTTCAGGACGAGATCGACGCACACGACTACTGGAACGTCGATTCGCTCGTCGAACGCGCAATGGCGGCGATGCACTGTCCGCCGTCCGACCAGAAGGTTGCCGTGCTGTCGGGCGGCGAACGCCGCCGTGTGGCAATCTGCCGTCTGCTGCTCACCGCGCCGGACGTTCTGCTTCTGGACGAACCGACGAACCACCTCGATGCGGACACCGTGCAGTGGCTGGAGGACTACCTGAAACCGTTCAAGGGCACGCTCATCGTCGTCACGCACGACCGCTACTTCCTCTCGGACGTGACGGACTGGATT
>CAVAHB010000116.1:645-8344 GCA_963588415.1 Faecalibacterium sp. CAG:74 | reverse complement strand
CCCCTCTCGGAGCGTTGGCGTACTCAATATATGGCCACGGCGTACTCCATATATGGGCACGGCGTACTCCATCTATGGGCACGGCGTACTCCATATATTGATTTGACTTTCTCCATATATTGAGTACGCATTCTCCATCTAGTGATTTCGATTTCTCCATAGGGTGGTACGGCGGTCGGACAGGAAGGGTTCGCCGCGCCGAAAGGAAGGCGGCCGTGCACTTACTTTCGGACGCAACAGATTGTATCGCGCTGGACGGTCGTCCGCAGGGCTTTCTCGATTGCCGCGCCCGTCCCCGTCACGACGGCGCGTTTCTTGGCGCGCGTCACGCCCGTGTAGAGAAGCGGGCGCGTGAGAAGCGGATTCTCCACGTCGGCCGGCAGAATCACGAGTACATTCCCGAACTCCGAACCCTGGCTCTTGTGGACGGTGATGGCGTAGGCGATTTCGTGTGGCGGAAGAAGTCCCACGGGGCAAACGACGACGCGGTCGCCGCGCGGGAAGAGCACAACCGTACCGAGCGCCCCGCGAACCGTGACCCCGACGTCGCCGTTCCACAAGTCCCGTGCGGCGGTATTGCGCGTGACGATGATTGGGATTCCCGCCTCACCGAGCGGGTTCTGCGGGATTCGTCCGCCGAAGCGGCGGCGCAGAAGGCAGTCGTTCACGCCGTGCGAACCAAACGCCCCTTCGCGCACGACCGTCAGGATGCGCGACCGGTCAAGCGCGGCAAAAATGGCCCGCGCCTTCGACGTGTTCACGCCCCGCACAAGCGCGTCATCTTCGGCAAGCGCGGGGTCGGCGGCAAGATGCGCCAGCTCACCGTCCGCCAGCAGTCCGAAACGTTCCGCCCAGTCCGTCAGCAGACGACACAGGTTCACGCCACCGTTCCATTCAAGGCGAAAGCACGCATTCTCCGTCGATTCCGCGGCGAGGTGGGCCGTCCAGTCCTCCGCCGCGCCGAGGTCGGGTGCGGACGTCACGAACGCGGCGAAGTCCCCCGCGTTGATGGCCGCCGCGCAGTCCGCAAGCGCACCCCGAAAGCGGTTCGAGACCGTCAGCCGCACGACGGAAGTCCCCTGCCGCCGATCGACGAGATCGCCGAGCACGGCCCCCACGTCCACGGAGGGCAACTGATCCTTGTCGCCCAACAGGACAAGGCGGCAGTCGGACGGCAGGGCGTCGATCAGCGCCCGCATCAATTGGATATCAACCATCGACGCCTCATCCACGACGACCAACTTGAGCGGCAGTTTGTTTTCCGCCGTATGCTTCCAGTCCGGCGGGCATCCACCCAGCAGGGAATGGACTGTCGAACCGCCCAGCGACTCAATCTTGGCGCGGATCCGCCCGTCCAGGTTCGCCGCATTCGCGCATTGCGCCCGCAGGGCTTCGCCCATCCGCTGCGCCGCACGGCCCGTCGGTGCGACGAGCGCAATCTCGCCCGGCGCAAGCCCGCGCCCCATCAGGGCGCGGAGGAAGGCGCAGACAATCGTCGTCTTCCCCGTACCCGGCCCGCCCGTCACCACGGCAAAGCGCCGCGCCACGACCGTGCGCACAGCCGCGACCTGCCGGGCGTTGAGCGTAAAACCGTCGAACGCCGTCGCCGCCGCGACCTCCCCTTCCGTCGGCGCGTCCGCCGCCGTCACGGGCGCGGCGTCGAGCGCGTCCAGCCCCTTCACGACGGCGGTCACCGCCTCGGCGTTCCGCCTGAAGAACCAGCCCACGCCCGACGGCCCCCTCCGCTTGACGAGTGCGTCGCCGTCAAGCGCTTCCGCCGCGGCAAGCGCCCGTTCCCAGACGGACGCAAGTTGCTCGCCATACGCCGCATTGGACGGCGCGGCGGATTCGTCCGATTCGAGGTAGCCGCCCATCCTGAGGAGTCCGACGCCCTTTTCGGGACGCAGGAACGCATTGCCCTCGTGCTGGGAGAGGAAAAGCGCCGCAACAAGAAGATAGGCGAACGGCTCGTCTTCGCCGAGGGGTGCGCGCCGAACGATGTCCCGCGCCGTCTGCAGTTCGCCGAGGCTCAGCGATCGGGCAAAGACAAGCCGCCCCAACATCGACCGAACGCCCGCCGCGTCATGCGCGGGAATGCCGAAAAGGGCAAGCCGCCGAACCGTCTCTTCGTAATCAACCGTCATGCACGCTCCTTTACTGTGCCGCAACCGACCGTTCAACCGCCGCACGACATTCCGCCAGAAGCGCGGCATCCATCTCCCGTGCGTAAACGCCCGCCGTCCCTCCGAACTCGCCGCCACGCACGAACAGATAGGCGATGCCGGCGACGGATTCCCCACCGAGCCACCGATTGACGGCAAGGGTGTACAACTTGAACTGGAGCGGGTAGTTCGCCTCGTCCATCGCCGCCGCGATTCGTTCGTCCGTATAGTCGGGCAGAGAGTTCGTCTTCCAGTCCAGCACGTAGACCGGTCCGCCCCTTCCGTCGGGGCGGACCAGCAAATCGACCGCCCCGTTGAACACGCCGTCGCGATTGGGCAGGGAACGCCCCAGCACGGCGGCCTCGTCGATGACGAACTCGACCTCGGCAAGGCGATTCGCCGAATCCACGTCCTTCAGGCAAAAGTGCCGCGTTCCGATGACGATTTCCGTATTGAGCGCATTCCACACCATGCGGCCCAACGTGCGTTCGGTCGAGTCGTCCGCCGTTTCGAGGTTCGCGACGGCGTTGCGCCGCATCGCCCGGCGGACGACGGCCATCAGCCCGCCCGTTTCCGCGAGTGCGGTTTCGAGGTCAAGTTTTCCGACGGCGAACCCGACCGCACCCGTCCGCTCGTCGTTCCGGCAGAGCCGCTCCATGATTTCGTGGAAGACCGTGCCCGAGACCGTCGTGCGCGGCAAAAGCGTCGTGCGTCGCGTGGAAGACCGGACGGAAGCCGCGTCGTCCGCCTCATCCGCCTCCGTCGCCGCCATCGGCTCAACCCGCGAGACGGCGGGGTGCGCCTTTAGGGAGGAGAATGAATCCCACCGAACCCGCCGCCCCTTCACGGGCGGAATCGCGTAGACGGTCGGCGGGCGTTCCGAATCCAAGGGCGCGGCAACCGATTCCGCCGTGCGCGGCTGAGGCTGTTCGACCGGCAAATCGGCGGCAACCGCGTCCGCCGGGGAAAGACCTTTCGCCGCGCAGTAGGCCAGAATGCCCTGCGAAAGGAAGCCCTCGCCCAGAAGCGGTGCGCGCGCACTGCCGATGCCAAACTCCTCGACGGGGGTCTTCCGTCGGACGCGGGTATGCGCCGCCCACCGCGACCACGGGAGATAGAGTTTGTGCTCGGCGCGGGTCAGGGCGACGTAGAAAAGACGCACTTCCTCCTGACGCTCGGCAGCGTCCTTCTTTGACGGCGCAAACCCGGCGGCGACGAAGACGACCTTGAACTCAAGCCCCTTCGAGGCGTGCATCGTCATAATCTGGACGCAGTCCGCCTCGTTCTCGGCCTGCCGAAGCGAGGCATCCTCGCCCTTGCCGACATCCGTCTTGCGCCATTTCCGTAGCGTCGCGGCGAAGTCGCCGACCGACAGCGCCTTTCGCCCGACCTCCGTCTGAAGGCGGTCGAGAATCTGCCGCGTGGCCGACCAGCGGCGGTCGAACTCGCAGTCGTTCGGGCGGGGATGGGCAAGGGCCGTTTCGCCCATCACGCTCTCAAAGAGCTGATTCCAGTTCCGCGTCCGCGTCATTTCCTGCCACCGATCGAGCAAGGCCATCACCTTCGCGTCACCCTGCGCAAGTTTTTCCTCCACCAGACGGGGCGGGATGCCGAAAAGCGGCGTCAGCAGAAGCGCGGCAAGGTTGCCGCTCCGCCCGGGTTCGGAAAGGAAGTCAAAAAGCGCAATCAGCGTCTCGGCCTCGACGGAGTCGAAAAGACCGCGCTCCTTGTACTGGCTGTAGAGAATGCCCGCCCGCGACAGTTCCCGCTGGACGACGGCGGCTTCCGCACGGCCGCGAACGAGAATACACATATCCCGATACGAAAGCCGGTGCCCCTTCACTTCGCCCGTCGCGGGGTTCGTCGTCCGATAGGCAACGGCCAGGGTCTTCAGCCGCACCATCTCCCGCGCCGCCGCACGAATGAAGACGGGCAGGCAAATCGTCTCGTTGCCGTATCCCTTCGTCGCAATGGTCGGCGTTGGCTGTGGCCCAGGGAGTGATTCGAGAAGAGTAATCGCACCGCGTCCCGTCAAGTCCTCCAAGCCCGCGAACCGTTCGTTCTGCGGCGGGCATTCGACGGGCGTGTAGTCAATTGAGCCGTTCGCCGTCCGCATTTCCGAGAACCACGCGGGGCATTGGAAGATTGCGTTCAGTCCTTCCACGAGATTCGGCGAGGAACGAAAGGTCGCCCGAAGCGTCTGCGCCGGCTGGTTCGCGACAATCGTGCGCCTTGCCCGAAGATAAGTCTCGACATCCGCCCCGCGAAAGCCGTAGATCGCCTGCTTCGGGTCGCCGACGACGAGCAGAAAGCCCTGCTTCGGCAATGGGCAATCCGCCGCGTCCAGACAGTTTCGCCGAGCCGTGAAAATCGAACTGAAAATCGTCCACTGCCGTTCGTCCGTATCCTGGAACTCATCGACCAGGGCGACACGGTAGCGCGTGCGAATCGCCCCCAGAAGTTCGCTCCATTCGCCGCGTCCCTCCCGTTCGGATTCCTGACGAATCACCTCGCACGCCCGCACGACGAGATCGTCGAACGTCATGAAGGACGAATCCGCCTTCAGACGACGGAACTCGGCTTCGGACATCTTCGCAAGTTCGACCGCGAATCCGGACGTCTTCGGCGGGAGCGGCGTTCCCCGCACGATTGCGGCAAGGACGCCTTCCGCCTGCTTGGCCAGATCGTCCGTCGTCGAAAGGCCGTCCGCCGCCATCGTCTCGGAATAGGCGGCGGCGTATTTCGCCCCGAACGCCGCGCCGAGAAGCGTGCGGCGGATGGCGCGGTGGATCAGGTCGGCTTCCGAGCCGCCGATTTGAAAGGCCATCGGCACGCCGTTCTCGAACGCATACTCGGAAAGCAGTTCGCGGCAGAACGAGTGAATCGTGCAAATCGTCATCTCCTCGAAGTCCGCCGGCAACATCTCCGCCGCTTCGAGGACGGCGCGGATGCGATCCTTGAGTTCTCCCGCCGCCTTCTCGGTGTAGGTGACGAGGAGAATGTTTTTCGCGCTTTCCACGCGCTTCTCAACGAGGAGCTTGAGGACGATGCTTTGCAGGGCGTACGTCTTCCCCGTGCCGGCGGAAGCCTCGATGATGCCATCCCGATCGTATTGCAGGCGGTTCCAGACGGCGGTCGGATCGCCCAGCCGCTGGCGGATGAATGCGTCGTTCATGCGCCCATCTCCCTTTCCGCCGCAAACGGCAGCGCATAGCAGGCCTCGAACCACTCCTGCACCTCCGCCTCCGTCGGCGGACGCAGCAGGGAATCCTTCGTCCGTTCGATGACCAAATCGCCGTTGTATTCGGTCGGGCGGCGGTAGTCGGAGGGCTGGGCCGTCAGGCGTTCGTGCGTCGCCCGCCAGTCGATGCCGCCCGATTCGTTTTCGACGAGATTCCGCCACAGCGCGACGTAGCCGAGGTCGGGGTATCCATCCGCCGCCTTCTCCAGATAGGTGAGATAGCGGGCGGTCAGCCGTGCGAGATAGTCCCGCGCCTCCGAAGCCGTCGTCCGCCAATGCCAGACGGCGTATCCGCCCTCGTCCAAGTCGAGGACGCAAGCCTTCAGATGCCACGGACCCGTTTCGCGTGTGTTCGCCACGAACATCAGAAAGGCGAGAAACGCTTCGAGCGTGCGGTGGACGGGACGGGGGTTCTTCGCCGCGTTCTTCAGCGAACCCATCACCAGAACCGTGGCATCCCGCCCTTCCGTCCGCCAGTTCGGAACCTCCGCCACATAGCGCACCTGCACCGCTTCCGCCGCGCCCGTACGAACCGTCGTCGGGAAGGCGACGCGCATCACCGCTCCCATTGCCCCCGCCTCGGTCAGGAAGGTCGGGAGTTTGCCGACGAGATTCGCGTGGAACTGTGCGCTCGCGAAGTCGCCGAGGAACGAGCCGGGCATACCGCCCGAAAGCCGAAGGCGACGAATCGCCGCGTCAAGGTCCTGATTGTCCGAAAGCCAGACGGACTGAAGATCCCACGTTGCAAATCCGGCGGGAATGCCGAGCGGCGAATCGAGGTTCAATTCCGTATCGCGAACCCCTTCCACACCAACGCCAAGCCGGAATCGCAAGACCGCCCGCAGCGGATTGCGCAGGAACTCGGCCAGTTCCCTCGCCGAGATTTCCGGTTGGGAGGTTGCCGCAGGCGCGAAGTTTGCCGCCGCCGCTTTACCGGCAAAGGCGTACGCACCCGGATTCAGCCGTTCGCACGTCATCCGCCGCGCAACGGCCGAATAGGTCGGAAGGATTCCCGCCCACGGATCGTCCTTCCGCCAGACAACATCCGCCACGGGGCTTTTCGACAGTTCCATCCCGCTTTCGCCGCGCTCGAGAAGCGGATAGTCACTGAACTCCCCGAAGGGCGACTTCAGAACGAACTTTTCCGCGAAGCCCTCCAACTCCCGCACGAGCACGGACGGGAAAAGTTCGGCATCCTTTTCCGTGTCGCGGTTCGGGTAGGTCACCACGAGACGGTCGCGCACGGCCATCAGCATTTCGAGGAAGAGATAGCGGTTCACGTTCGTGACGGACGTGTCGCCGAGCCGCCAGGCCGAGCCGCGAAGGTCGAGCGTCGAGGAATGGTTGCGCCCTGGGAAGCCGTTTGCGCCAAGGCCCAGAATGTAGACCTGTCTGAACGGCACGGGACGCATCGGCATCAGCCCCGCAATCGTCACGCCGTGCGTGAGGTAGCCGCCCTTTCGGCAGGCGAGGCCGCCGACGAACTGCTCGACCGCCGCGAGGATGAACTCATACCCCTGCGTCTCCGACATCGCACCAAGCCCGTCGAGCGTCAGCAGAATCTGCCGCTGGATCGTTCCCTCGAGCGGCGCGGTCTCGGTCGGCACGGCGAGGCAATCCTCCATCAGTTCGGCCAGACGCCGCGCCCGATTCGGCCGACTGTCGTCGAAGGCCGCCAACGACTTCCGATAGAGGAGTTCGACGACTTCCGAGAACCGCAGGGCCGAATCCCCCGACGTCGGGACGAGCGGCAGTTCGCCGCCCTCCTCGCCCGTGTTCGGCAACGCATCCGCGACTTTCGCAAGTCGCATCCGCGAAAGCCCCCACGCCCAGTTGAAGGCGGAGCCGCCCGCATCCGCGTCAAAACCGTCAAATGTCCCCAACTTCCGCGTCAGACTGCGCCAGTCCTCAACATCGGCATCCGAGAAGTCCAACGCCGCCTGAACGCACGGATTCTCCAGCACGGCGAACAGCGTCTCGCGCGTCAGTCCCGTCCGCGCCAATTCAGCCAGGGCGAAGAAACCCGCCAGATAGTCGCTGTCCTCCGAAGCGGTCGTGTCGATCAATCCGTAGGGAACCTGCCCCCGCGAATCAAAAACCGCTTCAATCATCGGACGGTAGGTCGCCATGTCTGGCACCAGCACGGCGATGTCGGAGAACGAACAGTCGGGCCACGGACGCTCCCCCGAATCCTTCGGCTTCCAGACGCTGCCGAGAATCGAATTGTAAACCAGTTCAACTTCGCGGCGAATGCCGGGCGCACCGACAACCTGAAGCGAGGCATCCTGTTCGATGC
>CAVAHB010000116.1:0-635 GCA_963588415.1 Faecalibacterium sp. CAG:74 | reverse complement strand
GCGGCGGACGCTCTCCCGACGCAAGACAGCACCACTCGAAGTCAATCCGCCCGTCGTTTTCCTCCTCAAGATCGACGAGTAGGCGAATCGTCTCACGCCCCGCCACACCCCACTGCTGAAGGAGCGGGTTCTCGACGGCCACGTCCTCTTCCCGGTCGTGCACGCGCCCAAAGCGGTGAATGCGCTCAGCCTTCGTCTCGATGTCTCCCCAGTATTCGAGGCAGACATTGTTATGGTAGAAGACGACCTCGTGCGTCTGGGCGAGCCAGACGAGAATCTTCACCTGCAAGATGGAGAGCGTGGAGTGACCGAAGAAATAGACCTTCCGCGCCGGCCCGCACGGCGGCGTATCCTTCACGCGCTCGAAGAGCTGGCGAAGCGAAAGGCGATCGCCCGAGGTGGGGAATGCACCACCCTCGCCCCACAGGGCGCGTGCAAGTGCCGCTTCCGCCGCCTCAATCGAACCGACTTCCGGCCGCCGTTCGCCCTTCGCGTCAAGACCCGCCAGCCAGTTCGCGACAATCTCGGGCCGCCGCACCTCGTACTGATCCATCAGGTCGGCGAGTTTCACCGCGAGCTGCCACCCCATCCGCGCCTGCCGCCGCGTCTCGATTGCGAGTGCTTCCGTCCCGTCG
>CAVAHB010000115.1:0-11397 GCA_963588415.1 Faecalibacterium sp. CAG:74 | reverse complement strand
AGTGTGTTCAGTGCGCCGCCGAAGGCGGCTTCTGTGTGTTCAGTGGTCGAAACCGGCGAACCCTTCCTGTCCAACCGCCGTGGCCATATATTGAGTATGCCCACGCTCCCTGAGGAGTTTCGCCGCGCTCCCCAAGGGGTCAGACGGCGGCTTTGCCGTACTCCTTATATATGGGCAACGGCGCAGACGGCTGTCGCGCTGCAGATTTTCGGTCAAAACCAAGCCCAAAACGGAAAATGGGCAAACCCCAAGAACTCTGGCACGTTCCTACGATGGCGAAAATTATGGTATAATTCTCGCCATGATAAGTCTGATAATCGCATTGGCCGTCGCAGTCGGCGGTTTTTCCGTTTCGCACTTCGTTGCGGACGTAGGCATCGGTTGGAGCATCTTCTGGGGCGTTCTCGGCTTCGGGGTGTTTCAGGGCGTGTTCGGGTTCTTCATCCGCAAGCGCGTCAACCGCGACATGGAGAAGGTGCAGTCGATTCTGGCGGCCGGGCAGAAGAGCCTGCAGGCGAAGATGCAGCGGTGGCAGGTGCGTCCGCCGAGTTCGATTCTCGAGGCTCAGCGCGAGATGTTCGCCGACACGAAGGTGTTCGTGCGCGAGGCGCTGAAACAGACGGAGACGCTCGCCAGATACCGTCCGTGGGTCCCGATGATTGACCGGCAGATTGCGACGGCACAACTCCAGTTGAACTGGATGATCAAGGAGTTCAAGGTCGTGGATCGGCTGATGCCGAAGGCCCTTCTGCTCGATCCGACGCTCGTGGCGATGAAGATGGCGCGTATGTATATGCTGAACGCGACGACGGAGGAGATTGGCAAGGTCTACCGAAAGGCGGTACGGCGGCTTCGCTACAACCAGAACGTCCTCCTCGCGGCGACGTGGAGTTGGATTCTCGTCGAGCGCGGCGATTCGGACGGCGCGTTCAAGGCTCTGACGGAGGCGTTGCGCAAGAGCGACAACGAGACGCTGAAGCGCAATCACGAGATGCTGATGAACAACCGCGTGGCGCATTTCAACAATTCGGGACTGGGGGACATCTGGTATTCGCTGCTCCTTGAAGAGCCGAAAATCAAAACCCAGCGGCAGAAGAGCGTCTATCGGTAAGACGTGATGGACGCGATTTCGTTGTTTTCAGGTGCGGGGGGGCTTGACGTCGGCGTCAGGCAAGCGGGCTTTTCGGTGAAAGCCTGCATCGAACTCGACGTGAACGCATGCGAAACGCTTCGGTCGGCCGTCGCCCGTGAAGGGCTTGAAACGACGGTCTACGAAGGCGACATCCGCACATTCGATCCGAATGACATTCTGGCGGCGACGGGGCATCGTCCCGGCGAACTCGACCTTCTCTTCGGTGGGCCGCCATGCCAGTCGTTCTCCCTCTGCGGCAAGCAAAAGGCCCTCGACGACGAACGCGGCATGCTTCTCTTTCAGATGATTCGTTATGCGGAAGCCATCCGTCCCCACGCCGTTCTCATGGAACAGGTCAAGGGATTGCTTTCGGCGAAGGATTCCGCCGGGCATCGCGGCGGCGTCATGGACAGGTTGTTGAAGGAGTTTTCGCGAATCGGCTACGTGGTCAAGTACAAGGTCTGTCTGGCGGCGGACTACGGCGTACCCCAGTTGCGCGAGCGCGTCATTCTTGTCGCAACGCGAGACCGCAACGGCTTCGCGTTTCCTCCACCCACGCATCGTCCAGCGGGCAGTTCCGGACTTTTTGACGCCAACCTTCCGACTTATCGGACGGTTGGCGATGCGCTCGTCGGCTTGCGGAAACCGCACGACAAGATTCGCGGCACGACGACCTATCCGGACGAATTCCGCAATCACGTCGACGTCACACCGGAACGCGATCGCGAGCGGATTCACGCCGTTCCCGAAGGTTCCTATCTGTCCGCTCAGACGCATTTGCCGCCTGAAATCATCGGTCGGCTCAAACCGTGCGACACGACGAAATATCTTCGCCTGAACCGGCGGAAGCCGTCCAATACGCTTCGTTGTGGCGAGATTTTCTTTCATCCGACGGAAGATCGTTATCTGACGCCGCGGGAATATCTTCGCATTCACGGTTATCCGGACGACTATCTGCTGAAAGGCCCGATTCGCTCGCGGACGGGGAGCGTGAAGAATCTCGACCAGCATCGGCAAGTGGCGAATTCCGTTCCGCCGCCTCTTGCCTTTGCAATGGCCCGAGCCGTCGCAGATTACCTGAAAAGGGACTGTTCGTCATGAAGCGCGGCAGTCAGGTTTTCGAACTTTTCGGCTATCCGGTGGATAACTGGGATGAGTCTGCCGTCGCGAATATGCGGCGATGCAATTGTCCGTTTATGGACGCTGAATGTGACGGCGGCGGAAACCGATACACGTCGGGCATCGATCTTTCTAAAAATACGGGGCTTCGTCCTTTCTTTCCGAACAAGTCGTTTGTTCAGGCGGGCGTTTGTTCACTTCGTCTCAAATCCGGTGAACAACCTTGGATTGTCTGTCCGCGTCGCCTGTTGAATTATCGGAAGAACGATACAAACTCTCAACGAAGTTGCCTGAAAAAAAGACTCTGCCAGTTGGCCGAACTGCCGAAAGGCCTTCGCTATGCCGTTTGGTCGGAGGTCAAGATGAAATGTCCGATAAAAACGGAAGGACGAACGGCGATTTTCGACTACACCTTCGATTACGTGATTGCCGCGTCTCGGCGTATTCCCCTACGAGAGGCCGCAAACACGCTCCGTATGGGAAAGGATGACGTTCGCAAACTTTTGGAGGATGGCGGGTTTACAACTGCATTCCGCGACGGCGAATGGTTCTGCGACGATTTTCCGTCCGCACCGTTTGTTATCGTGGAAGTGATGACATCCAGTACATCAGGCGGGAATAAGAGATGTCGAACGCAGATTTCTCAACTTTTCGAAGACACCGTTCGCCGTCTTTCAGGTGAGCCAGTTGAGACGGCTGGCCCAGGCATCAACTATCGCCAAGTCTGGGCGCGAATGGTAAGCCAATTGCTTGTCAAGAGTCAGATTGCCATGCGCTGGGGCGGACTGACCTTTTGGGTTTTGCAAGACCTTTTGGCTGATTATATCACAAGGACGACGGCTTTGGATCTGACCGCGTTTCTTTCCGAACATTTCAACGAGGTTAATGTCATTTCGGGCGGCTACGGGCAAAATGCCGACCTGAAGACCCGAAAGGGGAGGTTGGCCGACATCGACAACATCAAGTTTTATTCGGGGACGGTTTCCGGTGCGTCATCTTCCGAAAAGTCCTTCTCCGACATCATCAAACTTGGGGCCGCTCCTGATGTTTCTGAGCTTTGGGGACATCTTGTGCGAAAGCATCCCTGTTCATTTTTCGAGGTATAGGCAATATGGCTGTAGAAATCAAGAAGGCCGTTATCTTGGCGGCAGGGCTGGGGACGCGGCTCAGGCCCCTGACGTGTGCCGCGCCGAAGCCGCTGCTGCCGGTCTGGGGCGTGCCGATGCTCGACCGCATCGTCGAAACGCTTCGCGAGTGGGGCGTGGACGACATCGTGGTGAACTACCACTACCTCCACGAACAGGTCGAGGCGTGGGCGGCGGAGCGCGGCAAGGAGGAAGGACTGCGCCTGCGCACGTCGTATGAGCCAGAGATTCTCGGCACGGGCGGCGTGCTGAATCCGATCCGCGACTGGATCGGGGACAATCCGTTCTATCTCGTGAACGGCGACATCGTGTTCGAGGGGTTCGACGGTTTCAGCGCGGCGGACTTGAAGGGTTCGGTCGAAACCGTCGGCGCGTGCCTGATGGCGGTGACGGGGCCGCGCACGATCGAGGCCGACCCGAACGGCTACGTGACCTGCTGGAAGAGTCCCGACGCGGGCTTTCCCGGAACCTACACCTACTGCGGCGTCGCATTGCTGAAGCCCGAAATCCTGAACTATGTCGAGCCGACGGGCTTTTCGTCCATCGTGCAGGCCTACGAACGGGCAATGATGGACGGCAAGTTCATGAAAGGCGTCGCGCCCGAATCGCTGATGTGGACGGACGCGGGGACGGTTGCAAGTTATCTCGACCTCAATCAGGACGGGAACGACAACGCCTTCGCTGACCTGCCGCAGATGAGGGCGATCGGCGCGAAGGAAGTCGAGTTCCTGTGCGCGAGGGGCAGCGACCGCTGCTTCTTCCGTGCGGACGGGAACGTCGCCGTCGTCTACGACGACGCGAAGCGCGGGGAAAACGCGAAATACGCGAACCATGCGAAGTGGCTGAAGGCGCGGGGAATGCCCGTGCCGGACGTCGTCGCCGACCGACCCGACCTCAAGACGACGGTCTTCTCGTGGGCGGGCGGCGAGCGGAAAATGTCGCTTGAGGACTACGTGAAGGTCGTTGAGGGGCTTGCCGCGTTCAATGCGCTCGACCCGAAGGGACTCGACCTCGAGCCGCCCTTCGACGCGGCGCTTTGGAAGTGGGAACGCGACCTCTTCGCAGAACACTGCCTCGGAACGCGCTATCGGATGCCGTGTCCGAAGGACGCGGCGCAGGAACTGGAGAACGTCGCCGCGCTCCTTGACCGCGAACCGAAGTCCCTCGTCCACCGCGACTTCCAGTCCTCGAACGTGCTGTGGAAGAACGGCGCGTTCTCGTTCATCGACTTCCAGGGGATGCGGCTCGGGCCGGCGGCATACGACCTCGCCTCGCTCATCTACGACCCCTACGCGGCGAAACTGACGGAGGGGGAACGCCGCGCCCTCGCCAAACTCTACGCCAAGCGGTGCGGACGACCCGAAGTCGAGAAGATTCTGCCGTATGCCGCCGTGCAGCGGCTCGTGCAGTGCCTCGGGGCATACGGGCGGCTCGCGTCCGTCGGCCAACCGCAGTTCGGCAAGTTCGTGTTGCCGGCCCTTGAGAACCTGCTCGCGGCAGCCGACGAGGCGGGTCTGGATGCCGTCGGTGCGCTCGCCGAAGACCTGATTGCGAAGGAAACGCACGCCCGCGAACACGACGACGGGCATTGCCACCATCACCACGACGGGTGCGGCTGTCACCACGACAAGTAAATGAACGCCATCCGCCAGTTCGTGGGAAGAATCAAGAAGACCGGGGTTCGGCGACCCGGCCTTGTGAGAACCGTCTCGATGGGACGCGAACGCACCTTCCATGCGTGGGACGTCGGGGCGGATACCTTCATCTTCGAGGACGGCATCGCAACCCGACTGGCGGAGCGGCCGAGCGTGCTGATCGTCGCGAAGCACGACCTGAGCCGCCGGGCGCATGGGCGCGTGATGACGATGACGACGGGCAACCATTCGGTCGCGGCATTCCCCCTTCTGGACGGCAGATTCTGGAATCTCTCGCACCTTCCCTCCGCCAAGCGCGGCGAAATCCTGATGACGCGCATCCTTTGCGCGAACGTCGTGAACGGCACAATCGAGACCTCCCAGCGCGACGTGCCGCCGAAAATCCTTTTCGCCATTGACGACTGGTTGCTCAGGTCGGTCGGCTTCGCGATGAACGACATCGTCATGGGCGACCGCAACGTGCTGACGCTTGAACACTACCGAAAGTGCGGGCAGGAGTGGCGCGTGAAGCCGCTCGCGTGGACGGAGGGCGAGATGAAGGTTGCACTCGCCGCCTCGAAGAAGCGCATTTCCTCGCGAATCACCTACTACCACTCCACTCGCGGCGTTCATTTCCTCTCGTTCCCGGAGTTCAAGCGCTTCGTCTCACTGGCGGAGACCGAGCCGGAGGAATTCGTACGCGGACTGAAGGAACTCGTCACCGTCTACGAGGGCAACCGCAGTTCCTTCACGCGCCTGCCGAAATACCGAGGCCACCACGAAATTGAACTCTTCGGACTCCGCCGCGGCGTTGCGCTGGAACGAATCATCCCCGAAATGGAGCGGCTGATGGAATCCATCGCGCTCGGCCGCATCGGTCAGCTCGGCATCATCCAGAAGGCGAACGAAATTGCCGCGCTCTACGAGACGCAACTGTCGCGACCCGAACTGGCGGATGAAACCTGCACCGTCTTCATCGAGACAATCTACATGTGCGTGACGGGCGAAATCTACTCCGTGTCGGGCGAGGGAACGACCCCGGCGTTCGACGACCGCCGCACGGCCTTGCCGGGTGCGACGTACATGGAGGGGCGGCCGATTCCGCATCCCGGTGCGGACGAGCGAAGCGAAGTCCTCCTCTCAAACCTGCGCGGCCTCATGTCGAAGGACGAGGTCGTCGAATACGCGAACGTCTACGAACTGCGCGAGGACGAAGGCGTGCCGATTGGCGAGAGCCGAACGCGCGAAGTCGTCTACAAGACGAACCGCCGTCCGCTTGAAGTAAGCCTCATCGAGAAGCGCCTTTCCCACGCCGGCAGGGGATACGGTAGTTATATGCTGGCGCGAATCGGTGCGCTGCGTTCGCTCGGCATCCGACTGAGCGCCTACTACCGTCTGCTCCGCCGCCGTTCCCATACGGGAAAACGGCCCGTCGATTTCTACATCCGCGCACGGTGCGAAGGCGAGCCAATGGAGGCAATTCCCGAAAACTATTTCAGGAGTGCGGACGACGCATCCGTCGAGGAGAAGGAGGTCGTGCTCGCGCTCGCGGCGCTGATGGGCGATGCGGCGGCGCAGAACATGGCGATGAAGAAGTTCGACCCTCGGCTCACCTCGCCGCTCTACGGCGTGGGGAAGGAAATCTACGAGTTCGAGTACGACATCCTGCGCCAGCGGGTCGTACCGAAGAGCGTGGCGACCTGTTCAATTCGCGGCAGTTTCGGCTGGCCGTGCCTCGACTTCACGGACGAGAACCTGCGAAAGTTGGCGAACTTCTACCTCACCAACTACGCGCACACCCTCAAAATCTACCAGAAGCGTCACCAGGTGACCATGGCGGAAGTCGCCGAGCGTTTCATGGGGGGCTTCGAGTTCCGCACTCACGCGCTTGCCTGGCAGTTGAGCGTGATGCGCGACGAGTTCGAGGCGTTCCGGCCGAAGTTGCCCGCCCGCTACGAATTCGACCGCAAGTGGAAGTTCCTGATGTGGTCGCTCGAACGGCAGGAACGTCGTCTGCCGATTATCCGAAAGATGTTTTTCAACAAAGTGGAGTTAATTGAAAATGAAGACGTACGGGATAATCCCAAGTAGGTTCGGTTCAAGCCGCTTTCCCGGCAAGCCCCTCGCGATGCTGGCGGGCAAGCCGCTCGTCGCGTGGGTCGTGGAGGCCGTCAAAAAGGCGAAGACGCTGGACGAGGTGCTCGTGGCGACGGACGACGAACGCATCGTCAGGGCGGTCGAGGCGCATGGCGGCCGAGCCGTGATGACGCCCTCCGACCTGCCGAGCGGCACGGATCGCATCGCCTGCGCGGCGGGCGACTTCGCCGACGACGACATTCTCGTGAACATTCAGGGCGACGAACCGCTCATCGACCCGAACCTCATCGACGAACTCGCGCTCAAGTTGAAAACGGACGCGAAGTGGTCGATGGCCACCGCCGTCACGCCAATCCGTTCAATGGCGGACTTCGCGGCGAAGACGGTGGTGAAGGTCGTTCTCGACCGAGAGGGCGGCGCACTTTACTTTTCGCGTGCGCCGATTCCGTGCGACCGCGACCACGAACCGGACTTTCCGGGCGGCCTCTTCGTGCGTCACCTCGGCATCTACGCCTATCGCGGCAAGTTTCTGCGCAAATACATTGCGGAGCCGCCGTGTGCGCTTGAGAAAACGGAGAAGTTGGAACAGCTCCGCGCCCTGTGGATGGGGGCGCGAATCGCCGTCGTGAGGACGGAGGACGAGGGCGTTGGCGTGGATACGCCGGAGGATGCCGAACGTGTGGCACGAATACTCGCAAATCGCGCGTCGTGAGCGTCGCGCCATCTTCCGCCGCGCACTGATCAACTCGCTTCCCGTCCTGATGGGCTACGTCACGATGGGCTTCGCGGCGGGCGTGCTGATGGCGGTGAAGGGAGATGCGCCGTTTGCGCCGTTCTGGTCGGGGCTGTGCGGCGCGGCCTGCGTTTCGGGAACGATGAGTTTCGCCATCGTGCCGGCAATGGCGAATTCGGCCACGCTCGTGCAGGTCGCCCTGCTGACGCTCGGCATCAACTTCCGCTACGCCTTCTACGGTTTCTCGCTCCTGAAGCGCTGGCAGGGCGTGCCGCTCTTCCAGAAATGGCTTCTCGTCCATACACTGGCGGACGAGATTTACGCGCTGGACATCGCCTGCAAGATTGCGAATCCACTCAAGAACCGCTACTACTGCCTTTGGAATCACGTTCTCAACGCGGGCTACTGGGTTGCTGGCACGACGGCGGGTGCGGTTGCGGGGAGTGCGCTGCCAATCCCCTCGCGGGGAATCGAGTTCGCAATGATTGCGCTCCTCCTCGTCATTTTAACCGACCAGATGAAAGGAATGATGAAGAACCATGCTTGAAAGATGCCTCTATCTCGCGGCGATTATCGCCGTGGCAGGGGCGGTGACGTTCGCCCTTCGGTCTCTGCCGTTCCTCCTGTTCGCGGGGCGCGACCGCACGCTTCCACCGTGGGTCGAGCGGCTGGGGAACATCATTTCGCCCGTCATCATCGCGGGACTGGTCGCCTATTCCTATTCGGGACTTGAGTGGAAGACGGCGTGGCCCTACATCGCGGGCGCACTCACGGTCGGCCTTCAGGTCTGGCGGCGGAATCCGCTCGTCAGCATTCTCGCGGGAACGGTCGTCTACATGTGCCTCCTGAACTGCGGTTGCGTGACGGAGAACGAGATTGAATTCGACGCGCAGAACCCGGCGGTGCGCCTGACCACGACGGGGGTCTACGTCGGGGGAAAGCGCGTCGAACCCATGCAGGTCGCGGCAATCCTCGAGGAACACGGCATCCCCCACGAGCGGACGATTCACATTCAGATTGACATGGATGTCGCGAGAGACCTTTCGGGTGCGCGGGCGCTGATGTGGCTGCTCGCCCGTTCGGGCTACACGCGACCGATGCTCGTCACGAAGCGACATCCCAAAAGCTACCTTGAGGAGAATGAAGACGGCGGTTCGGGAAGTTTCGCAACTCCGCCGCCGCAGGGCAAGCGCGTCATCCGCTACAAGAAGGCCACGGAGTGAGCCTTCGCATCACCAGCGGCCGGCGCGGCGGATTTTCACGCGATTGCCGGTTGTCGGGATGAAAACGAGGCGCGTTTTGCCGCGCCGCGAAAGGGAAAGCGGCACGGGATGTTCGGCAAGCCAGCGGTGGCGGAAGTTCGCGTGCGCGGCATTTCGCCCCTCGATCCGGAAAACCGGCTCACCCTTCTCAATGTCAATCGCGGCATTCACCCACACGCCGACCTCCACCTCCACGCGAAGCGGACGCGGCACGGCATCCAGCGCGGCGAAGACCTCGGCGAAGCACCCCATCAGCCTGCGCGGCGAAGGGTCGTCGGGGTCGAGCCGGATGCTGACGCGCTCCATCGTCAGGCGTCGGGCCAGAGTTCGTGGGCGAGTTCGCGCAACTTGTACTTCTGAATCTTCTGCGAAGCCGTCATCGGGAACTCGTTCAGGAAGTGGACGTATTTCGGAATCTTAAACCACGAGATGCGGTCTTTGCAGAACGCCGCGACATCGGTTTCGAGCAGGTCGGCCCCCTCGGACGGGATGATGAACGCGGCGGGCTGCTCGCCGTATTTCTTCGACGGACAGCCGACGACCGCCACGTCGCGTACGCCCGGCATCGTGCCGAGGAAGTCCTCGACCTCCTTCGGGGAGATGTTTTCGCCGCCGCGGATGATGAGATCCTTCAGGCGACCCGTGATGTAGTAGTAGCCATCCTCATCCATACGCCCGATGTCGCCCGAATGCAACCAGCCGTTCCCGTCAATGCACTTTGCCGTCTGTTCGGGCATATTGTAGTAGCCCTTCATCGTGTTGAAACCCCGGCAGCAGATTTCGCCGTCGCGTCCGATGGGGGCGAGGTCGCCCGTCTCAGGGTCGATGATGGCGACCTCCACGCCCGGCAGGGCCTGGCCGATTGTTTTGCACTTGCGCTCAATCGACGGCTCGAAATAGCGCGTCATCGTCATCACCGGGCCCGACTCGGTGAGGCCGTACGGGTTCGTAATCTCGCGCATGAACATCTTCGTCTGCGCCTGCTGCATACGGTGCACAGGGCAGGCGCTGCCGGACATAATGCCCGTGCGGAGCGTGCTCAAGTTGAAGCGGTCGAAAAGCGGATGGTCGAGCATCGCAATGTACATCGTCGGCACACCGTAGGTCGCCGTGCACTTCTCGCGTTCAATCGAAGTCATCACCTGAACGGGGTCGAACTTCTCAAGAAAGACCATCGTCGCACCGTGGTTCACGCAACTCATCACGCCAAGCACGCACCCGAAGCAGTGGAAAAGCGGGACGGGAATGCAAACGCGGTCGCGTGCGGAAAGGTTCTGGCACGCCCCAATCCAGAAGCCGTCGTTGGCAATGTTCCAGTGCGTCAGCTGCACGCCCTTCGGAAAGCCCGTCGTGCCGGACGTATACTGCATATTCACGACATCGTGCACGTCGCACTCGGACTGACGCTTCAGGTAGTCTTCGTGCGGAACTTCGCAGGCGAGGGACTTTAGCTCATTGAGCGAATACATGCCGCGATATTTCTCACCGCCGAGGAAGAAGATGCGTTTCAGGTGGGGATAGCGTTCGGACTTCAATTCGCCGCGTGCGCATGACTTCATTTCTGGAATCAGTTCGTTGAGCACCTGAATGTAGTCGCAGTCGCGGTAGCCATTGATGACGAACAGGTTCTCGGTCTCGGACTGCTTCAGCGCGAAGTCGATTTCCTGACGCTTGTAGTTGATGTTGAGCGGGAGGAGAATCGCCCCAATCTTGGCCGTCGCGAACATCAGGACGACCCAGTGCGGCACATTCGTCGCCCAGAGGGCGACCTTTTCGCCACGCTTCACGCCGAGAGCCATCAGACCCTTCGCGACATAATCCACCTCCTCACCGAACTCATACCAGGTCAGGCGGTAGTCGCGATCCGCATAGACGACGGCATCGTTCTCGCCGCATCGGGCGATTGTCTGGTCAAGAAGCTGTCCAAGCGTGTAATTGCGGGTAATCGGCAGGTTGTGCCAGGGCGTTCCCGTGGAAACGCTCTGCGCAAACGGGGCCTTCGACGGGGCCGACCCGAACGGATCTGTCAACTTAAACTGTCTCATATGTGACGGTATTATATCAAAATCCGACACCAGCGGCGCGGTGTGGCGGTTTTAGACGGGATTTAACAGGATTTTCAGAATGGAAGCCGACCCCTTCCTGTCCGACCGCCGAGCCCATATATGGACTCACCCCGAGTCCATATATGGACTACCCCTGAGTCCATATATGGACAACACCTTAGTCCATATATGGAGAACACCCGAGTCCATATATGGAGAATCCCAACGCT
>CAVAHB010000114.1:0-25889 GCA_963588415.1 Faecalibacterium sp. CAG:74 | reverse complement strand
GTGTACTACTTTGTACTGTGGTGCTGGCCACTGAACTCGCGCAGAGCCGCGGAGTCCGCAGAGGCGGGCGCGGCGCTTAGACGTTTCGTGGTAAGAATCAGACCCCGTTGCGTCCAATGCAACAATGGGTAGTTGCGCATTGGACGGCTTTGGGGTATAATATACGGCCAATGTTTGGATTCCTGAAGAAGAGGACGCGCAAAGCGGGTAGACCGGTCGTGTATGCACGGGCGGAGCATTGTATTTCGCGGAAAAATATCGATCCGGACGCCCTGAAGGTTCTCTATCGCCTGTCGGGTCTCGGATATACGGCCTATCTTGTGGGTGGCGGCGTGCGCGACCTGCTGATGGGGCGCAAGCCGAAGGACTTTGACGTGGGTACGAGCGCGAAGCCGAACGAGGTGCGCCATGCGTTTCGCAACTGCTTTCTCATCGGCCGCCGCTTCCGCCTCGCCCACGTGCGCTTCGGCGACAAGGTGATTGAAACGGCCACGTTCCGCCAGAACTCCCAGACGGTGGGCGAAATCATCGAACACGCGGCGGAAGGACCGCTCGAGGACAATACCTTCGGTACGCCTGAAACGGACGCAAACCGCCGCGACTTCACGGTGAACGGCCTCTTCTACAACATCGAGGACTTCAGCGTGATTGACTGGGTCGGCGGGATGGAAGACCTGAAGCGCAAGATCATCCGCTCGATTGGCAACCCGGAGATTCGTTTTCAGGAAGATCCCGTGCGAATGATGCGGGCGGTGAAGTTCTCGTCCCGGCTCGGCTTCAGGATTGAGAAGGGGACGCTTGCGGCGATGAAGAAATATCACGCCTGCATCCTGAACGCGGCGCTTCCGCGTGTATGCGAGGAGGTCTTCCGCCTCTTCCCCTACGGTCACAGCGAGGAGGCGTTCCGGCTGATGTACGAGGTCGGAATGCTCGGCGACCTGCTGCCGGAACTCGCGAAGTGCATCGCGGCGGGCGGCGGTGCGAAGAGTCCGATCTGGAAATACCTCAAGACGCTCGACTGGTACGAGGTGATGATGGAGAAGCGGGGGCTCGAAGTCCCGAATGCGCTTCGTGCGGCGGTTTTGATGACGGTTCTCGCCGACAGGGACGGGCAGGAGGGCGGTGCGCGTCGTGCGATGCAGTCGATGCTGGGGGCGCTCAAGATCCCGAAGGCCGTCTATTTCGAAGCCGTGCTACTGATAGAGAGCCGCAATCGGCTGTCGTCGTCGCCGGCACGCGGCAAAAGCCGCTTCATCTACAACCGTGATTTCCTCGACGCCCTCGACTACAACCGAATCGTGGTTCGGGCGGAGGGGAACAGCGAGAAAACGCTGAACGAATGGTCAGACCTCTACGAGGCGAAAGAAAAAGAAAGGGAAAGAAACGAAAATGAATGAAGAACTCTTGAAGGAAATCAAGGGGTTGCTCCCCTGGGTGATTGTCGCCGCGATTGCGGTCGGCGGCTACTATGGCGTGAAGAACCACATCGCCGCGAAGAAAGTTGCCGCGAGCGAGGCGGTCGTGAACGCCTACACGGCGGAGGAACTTGAGGAGGCGGTCTCGAAGTTCGGTTCGACGGCTTCGGGCGGTGCGCTGAAACTTCGCCTTGCGAAGAAATACTTCGATACGGGTCGCTATCAGGAATCCCTCGACCAGTACGAAGCCCTCATGAAGGACGCGCCCGACGGTTTCGCGGATGTCCCCGTCGTCGGTCGTGCGCAGACGCTTGAGGCCCTCGGCAAGTTCGCCGAAGCCCAGAAGGCGTTCGAGGACTTCGTTGCGGCGAATCCAAACAACTACCTGACGCTGACGGCTCAGCTCGGTGCGGCACGTACGCTTGCGGAAGGCGGCGATGCAAAGTCCGCGCTCGACCGGCTGGCCGCGCTCAAGACTTCGGCGGCGAATGAACTCGCGAAGGCTCGCATTGAGACGACCGAGGACTGCATCCGCCGCATGGCGAAAAAATGACCTTCATCCGCGAAGTCGGCCGGGCGACGCAGGTGATGGTCGCCTCGGTCATCGCCTTCCCGTCCGTCTTCCGCAACCGGGATTCGCGTGCCGACTTCGCTGCCCAACTTTATCGGACGGGCATCTCGACCCTCCCCGTGGTGACGATTGTCTCGCTCTTCACGGGGATGATTCTCGCCCTGCAGGTCGGGCTTGAACTCAGGCGGTTCAATCAGGAAATCTACCTCGGCGCGGCGGTTATGCTCACGCTGATTCGGGAAATGGCCCCGTTCAGTTGCGGTATGTGCCTTGCGGCCTGTGTCGGGTCGGCCATTGCGGCGGAACTGGGGACGATGAAAGTCAACGATGAAATTGCCGCGCTGGAAATCATGTCCATTTCCCCCGTGCGGTTTCTTGCCGCGCCACGCATTCTCGCGCTGATCGTGATGTCGCCGCTGCTGGCGTTCTTCTGCTGCATCGTCGGGATGGTCGGCGGCGGACTCGTCGGCTCGACGCAACTGGGGGTGGACTTCGGGCAGTATGCGTCGAGTGCAATGTCGATGGCCGGCACGAAAGACCTCTTCGTCGGGCTCGTGAAGGCGACGGTGTTCGGTCTGGTAATCGGCACGGTCGGTCTCGGAGGGGTTTGGGACGCGGCTCGGCGCGACGGGTGTCGGCAAGGCGACCCAGCGGAGCGTGATTATCGCCTTTCTCCTGATTCTCATGCTCGGCTACATGATTACGAGGGTGTGCTACCGATGAGCCTGATTGCCTTCGAGAATGTCGTCAAGCGATTTGATGGACATGCCGTGCTGGACGGATTGAGTTTCTCCGTGAGGAAGGGCGAGATACTTTCAATCATCGGGCCGTCCGGCACGGGCAAGTCGGTGACGCTGAAACATTTGGTGCGGCTGATTGCCCCCGATTCGGGGCAAGTCCTCTTCGACGGAATCGACGTTGCCACCTGCGGCGCAGCGGAACTCGCCGCCGTCCGGAAGCGCATCGGCTACCTCTTTCAGGGCGGGGCCTTGCTCGCGTGGCTGACGGTGGCGGAGAACGTCGCCCTGCCGCTCCGCGAATGCACGGCGTTCGACGAGGCGGAAATCGACCGCCGCGTGAAGGCCGCCCTGAAGTCCGTCGAACTGACGGACGCGGCGGACAGGTATCCGGCGGAGATTTCGGGCGGAATGCAGAAGCGTGCGGGGCTTGCGCGCGCCATCGTGCGCGAGTGCGAAGTCGTCCTCTACGACGAGCCGACGTCGGGGCTGGACCCCGTGACATCCGTCGTCATCAATCGGCTGATCGGCAAACTGAACCGTGAACTCGGCATCACGAGCATCGTCGTCACGCACGACCTCGCCGCCGCGCTCCGCCTTTCCGACCGGGTGCTGCTCTTGAAGAATGGTCGCGTGTCGGCGTGCGCGTCGCCCGCCGAGTTCGTGAACCTGCCGAATCCCGACGTTCGGGAGTTCCTTGCCGCAATGAAAGGAGACATCAGATGAGTGGAAGAAGGAGTCATGCGTTTCCCGAAGTCGCCACGGGCATCTTCATGCTGGCCGTGCTGGCGGTGCTCGTTTACTTCACGGTCGTCATCTCGGGCGTCGATCTCGTCTTCGGGCGCGAACGCCGTCGGTTGGACGTCACCTTCGAGCAGGTGGGCGGGCTCAAGGAGCACGACAGCGTGATGTACCGTGGCACGAAGGTCGGCACGGTCGAACGCATCGCCCTGTCGCCGACGAACCTCACGGTGACAATCGAGATTGACAAGTCCGTCGTCCTGCGCGAGAACGGCTCGGCAAGCGTCCGCTCCCTTTCCCTGCTCGGCGGCAACTACCTCGAACTGGACGAAGGAACGGGGAAACCGCTCGACCTCGATTCCTCCGCGCACCTGAAGGGCGAACCGCCCGCGGACTGGATGCGCGACGTTTCGCAGGTCGCCCGAAACCTGAACAGGCTCACGGGTCAGGCGGAACTCTCGGAAATCGTCACCAACCTGCTCGTCACGACCGAAAAGGTGCGAATCCTCGCCGAACGGCTGGAACACGGCGAAGGACTGCTCGGCAAACTGATGTCCCCCGACGACACGCTCTACGCCGACGTGAAGAAGACCTTTGCGAACGCCTCCGAAGCGTCGGACGACTTCCGAAAGATTGCCTCGAACGCCGTCGTCCTGACCGAGCGGATGAAGAATGGCGAGGGGACGATTGGAAAACTGATGACCTCGGATGTCCTGCACGACGACCTTCTCGCTTCCGTGGATGCATTTCGGAAGGCCTGCGATTCGCTTGACCTCGGTGACGCGAAGGCGGACGTGAAGGACGTCGTCGCGAGCGCGAAGACGATGGTCGCGAACCTTTCCACCGTCGCCGAACGCCTGAAGGACGGCAAGGGGACGCTCGGCAAACTCGCGGCGGACGAGGAGATGTACAACGAGGTGAACGGACTGATTCGCGACGTTCGGCAGATGATTGACAACTATCGCGACACGACCCCGATTTCGACCTTCTCCTCACTTGCCACGGGGGCACTCTGATGGTTGCGCTTCTTCTTCTCGCGGCTTCTGCGTTTTTCACCGACCCGGCGGTGCTTGAAATGCCGCGTGCTGAGGCGTATCTCGTGAAGCCGGCGAAGGGCCCCTATCGACTGGAAGACCGCTACAACGTGAGCGATCTCTGGACTTCCCGCGCCGTCTGGGGGCGGTGGATGGATGCGGACGGACGGGTCTTCACGCTGTCGGATCTCGGCACGCTACCGCCCGCTCTCTCCCTCTCCGAATGCAAGACTCGTGAACGCGCAACCGAGGAAAGCGTGCCGTTGAATCGCCGGGACGACGCTCAACTTCTGCGCACGATCGCCGCGCTTTCACCCGTGCCGGTCGTCGCCGACGCGAGGGACTTCAGCCGTCCGCATCAGGGGTTTCGCGGCTACAAGGAGGTTCGCTACTACGGGGGGACTAACACCGCCGCGCTCGTCTGCGCCTACCTGCCCGAACGGTCGGGATCGACGTGGCGGCTGGCGACGTGGGAACTCACGGCGGACGACGATTTCGACGAGAAACGGGCGGTGTTCGAACGGCAGTTCCTCGGCGAACGGCTCGGACTGGACGCGACGAACGACGTGCTTTCCGTCGCGATGGGCGAGCGCGAACTCCTGCGGGCGGATGCACGACATTCCGTCGCCGCCTATCCCGGCTGGCACTTCACGAGTTCCGAGGAGTTCGCGATTCTCGACAACTTGCCAGCGAACCGTGGTCTTGTCGCTGCGTTGACGAATGAAATGCCGACCTTGCGTCGGGCGTATGCGGCGACAATCCCAACCCCCGTGGACGGCACGAATACGCTTGCGGTCGTGCGAATCTATGCGAACCGGGCCGACTACCTTGATGCCGTCGGCGAGGCGATGAAATGGACTGCGGCCTACTGGAGTCCCCTGCGCCGCGAGCTCGTCGCCTACCTGTCGGCGGATGGCGAGGACGAACTGAGGCGCACGATTCGCCACGAGGCCTTCCACCAGTATCTCTCCTACGCGACGGCGATGATTCCGACCTCCCCGTGGCTGAACGAGGGCTACGCCCAGTATTTCGAGAATCCGGATGAGATGGCGTGGAAGATGCCGCTTGAAGAGGGCGACTTCGACCGTCTTGCGGACTTGATTCCCGTGCTTCTCAAGATGGACTATGCGGACTTCTATGTGGGCACGGACGACGAGCGGCGAACGAAGTACCGCCTCGCGTGGTCGATTGCGCAGTTCATCGAGAAAGGTGCGCCGAACGTGCGCTTTGCACCGTTCGACGAACTGAAGAAGGACTATGTTGCGGTGCTTCTGCGAACGCGGGATATGTTCGCTGCGACGGATGCGGCCTTCGGTTCGGATGAGAAACTCAAGTTGTTTGTCACCGAATGGAAGAAGTTCTGGAAAAATATGTAGGGCGGCTCGCGCCAAGCCCGACGGGAGCCCTGCACCTCGGCAACGCCCGCACGTTTATGATTGCGTGGCTTCGGGCGCGTTCGTGCGGCGGTCGCGTCATCTTCCGAATGGAAGACCTCGACCATCCGCGAGACAAGCCGGGTGCGGCACGGGCGGCGGTCGAGGACTTGCGGTGGCTCGGCTTCGACTGGGACGAAACCTACGTGCAGTCCGAACGCAAGGCATTCTATTGCGCCGCGCTCCAGTCTCTGATTGAGAAGGGAATCGTCTACCCCTGCACCTGTTCGCGGGCGGATGTTGAACACGCGCAGTCCGCCCCCCATGCCGGCGAACAACTCCACTACCCCGGAACCTGTCGCGGACGGTATGCGAGTTGGTCGGAAGCCGCCGCGGCAATTGCGCCGCGAACGCCCTGCTGGCGGTTCCGCGTGCCGGAAGGGTCGTTCGTTGCGTTCGACGACGTCTTCGCCGGTCATTTCGCGCAGGACGTCCCTCGGACGCTTGGGGATTTTCCCGTGGCGCGGGACGAGTTTGGCGCGGGCTACACGCTGGCCGTCGTCGTCGATGACGCGGCGATGGGCGTGACGGAGGTTGTGCGCGGCGATGACCTGCTCGCGGCGACCCCGGCGCAAATCCTGCTCCAGCGGGCGCTTGGACTCCCGACCCCCGCCTATTGCCACGTCCCGCTTGTCGTCGGGCCGGACGGACGGCGGCTTGCGAAGCGTCACGGGGATACGCGCATCGTGTCCTACCGGGCGGCGGGGGTGCGTCCCGAACGGCTGATCGGGGTGCTCGCGGCGAGTTGCGGCTGGGCGGAAGCGGGCGAATCGCTTGCGCTTGCCGACCTTCTCTCGCGCTTTACGCTTGCGACAATCCCCACTTGTGCGGTGTCGAATGTTTGTGGTACAATATCCGCAAACCAACGGATGTTCAGCCATGAAAACGAATAGATGTCTCGTCGTATCCGCCGTTCTGGTCTTTGGTCTTGCAGAATTGTGCGCGTCAGCGGCCTTTGCCGGGCAAACCGCCGCGCTGCAGACGGGGAGTGTCGGGGTATGGTGGTGGAACGGCCGGCAGGCGGGTAAAGGCGCTGAATATCTGCCGCGCATGGACTTTCTCGCCTCGAACCGCGTAACGGAAATCTACTTTGCGGTTGACCACGATGCGGCGTTCAAGGATCTCGCGGCGTTCGTTTCGGCGGCGCGGGAGCGCGGAATGCGCGTTGCTTGGCTGGCGGGGGATGTTTCGTGGATTTATCCTGGCTCGCTCGGCTTCGACGAAACACTGGGGCGGTTCATCGCCTACCAGAAGTCCGTGAAGGAGGAGAACCGTTTCTACGCCCTTCATCTTGATGTTGAGCCACATCAGGACCGCGACCTGACGGACGGACGCAAGTGGCAGCTTTACGCCGACTTCGTGGTGCGGGCTGCGGCGAACGTGCGCCGACGGAAGCAGAAGATAGAATGGGACATTCCGTTCTGGCTTGACAACATTCGCGTCGCATACGAAAAGCGGACGGACGTGCCGCTCCTTGAGGTGATGTTCGGTGCGGCGGATACACTTGTGCTTATGTCGTATCGCGACACCGCAACGGCGATGCTGGAGACGGGGGCGGGCGAAGTCGCACTTGCGAAGGAGCGTCCGTGCCGCATTGTGTTCGGCGCGGAAACGGGTGAGACGGGCGAGGGGAACTTCGTCTCGTTCTTCGAGGAGGGTAAGGCGCATCTGCGCGGCGAACTTGCGAAGGTGCTCGCCACGCTTGAACGCGAAAACCTCCCCGCCGGTTATGGCGTGGCGATTCACCACCTCGGTTCCTGGATTGACTTAAAGGAGTAAACAAGGAGTAGATGCCATGAAACGAATGATTCCCTGCCTGATGTCTGCGGTATTTGCCGCGACGCTCTTTGCCGACACGCTCGACACGTCGGCGTATGCGAAGAGCCTTGTGATAACCGTGCCGGATTCGGCGCTCGCGGCGGATGTGGAACTGAGCGACCTTCCGCTTCTCGTGCGCCTTTCGGGCGACACGTTCGACTATTCGGCGGTGCGGCTCGCAAACGGCGCCGACATCGCCTTCACGGATGCGGAAGGAACTTCGCTCGCCTACGACATCGACACGTGGAATGCGGATGGCGAGTCGCTCGTCTGGGTGAAGATTCCCACCTTCAGGCGCGGCACGAAGTTCACGCTCTGGTACGGGGCGGATGCGGCGACGGCGAACGACCCGACGGCGGTGTGGGCGGACCGCTTCGTGGGCGTGTGGCACTGCGCGGACGCAAGCGGCAACCTTGCGGATGCGACGGGGCGCGGTCTTGCGGCGATTCCGACGGGTGCGAAAGAATACACGGGTAAGATGGTGGCGACCGAGGATGGGGTCGTCGGCTTGTGCCGCGCCGCGCAGGATAGTTCGACTTACTATTCGGGACTGAAATCTTCACAGGTCGTGGCGGACGCGGAGTCCCTGCACGTTGGTTCGCGGTTCGTGTTTTCGGGATGGTTTAAGGCGAATCAAATCGTTTCATACGCACGTCTCGTTTCGGCGAAGGAGTCTTATGAGAGTGAACTTGGTTGGGAAGTGCAGTTCGACGATGACCCGCGCAGAATTGCCATTCGGAGTGCGGGTGCGGGCGATTTTAAGGTGTCCGTTCCCTCGTGCGTCGGTCGTTGGACGCACTTCACGTTCGCCTTTGACGGCATGACCGCCTCGTGCTACACGAACGGCTTTCTCGCGGCGACGGGTGACATTCGGGCATCGCAGGATTCGACGGTCGGGCTTGCGTTTGGGGGAAATGCCAATGCGACGGAACACGGCTTTTGCGGTTGGTTTGACGAACTCCGCTACCGTGCGGGAGCGATGAGTGCGGCGGAAGTTGAGGCGGAATACCGTATGGTTGCCGAGCCCGACTACCTGGCCTATGGAGAAGAACCAGCAAAGGTTGACGTTTCGCAATTCTCAAAGGCGATTCCGCTGACGCTGAACGAGGCGTATGCGCTGGAGGGTGATACCCCCCCCCCCCAGTGTTGATTCGGCTCTCGTCTGCAATTGGTGGGTTTTCCTATTCCGACTTCCGGGACGCAAACGGCGGCGATCTCTGCGTTACGGATGTGGACGGTGTGATTCTGCCGCATGAGATCGACACCTGGGAGGCGAGCGGTGAATCCCTCGTGTGGGTGAAATTGCCGTCCGCCTCGAAGGGAACGAAACTCATCGTCTATTACGGAAGCGACACCTATCGGGCGGACAATTCCGCCGCGACTTGGTCTGACTACGTGGGCGTGTGGCACTTTGGGGAGGAGAGCGGTACGGCGTTTGATGCGACGGGGCATGGCCTCGACGGAACGCCGAAGGGCGACTATGCCGAAGGGCATAATGTCGGCATCGACGACGGCGTGGTCGGTCGCGCCCGCAAGAATGGCGGCAACGGTATTAACGAGAACAAGAGTTATATCTCTGTTCCCGACTACGATTCTTTTGGGCTGACCGACACCTTTACGGCAAGCGGTTTCTTCCGTGTCTCGGGTTCAGGAGGTTGGTATCGTCTCTTTTCCCGTCGGGGCGCTGTTGCAGGCGGATGGGGGCAGGAGATGCAGTGGGACGATGTGTCCAAGATGTATGTGTATGGTGCGAGTGATGCGGAAGCGGTCACTATTCCGTCCCTTGACAAGACGTGGGTTCACCTGACCCTTGTGTATCAGGGAAGCACTTGCACCGTGTATGCCAATGGTGAGCGAGTTGCAGATGTCGGGATTGTTGCGGCGACGGCGAACGGTCAGCCGCTCTCCTTCGGATGCACTTCGGATGGAAGCGACTGGCCTCTTTGCGGCGATTACGACGAGATCCGCCTGACGGGGCGCATTCCGACTGACGAGCAGGTCAAGTTTGGATATGCCGCGATGACGGCGGCGGATTTTTTTACGGCGGGTGCGGTGATTTCGACGACGGATGCCGGGACGCCGGTCGTTTCGGTCGCGAAGGTTCGTGATGCCGTGGAGGCGCGGCGAATAAGCGGGATTTTCCGCATTTTGCTCGATCGTGCGGTCGCCTCCTCCGTCCGTGTCAATTATGCGTTGTCGGGTTCGGCCGTTTCCGGGGTGGATTATGCGAACGCGGCGAAAGGGTCGGCGGTCATCCCGGTGGGTGAGATGTCCGTGGATGTGCCAATCGAGGTGAAGTACAATCCGAAGGCGACGGCAGACCGCACGGTCGAATTCGTGCTGACGGCGGGCGACGGCTATCAGATAGGGACGACGGATTCCTCCGCGCTGACGATTGCCAACCTCGCCGCGCCGACGAAGCACTGCTTCAAGAAGATGATTGACTTCACCGTCCCGGCGGCATTTCTCGGCGAGGAAACGCTCGCGGGCTTTCCCGTGCTTGTCCGGCTCTCCGCCGCGATTCCAGGCTTCGACTACTCGGTCTTCAAGAATGAGGACGGTTCGGACATCCTTTTCACGGACGCGAAGGGCGCGGCGGTCTATGCGCACGAAGTGGACGAGTGGAACGCCGAAGGCGAGTCGCTCGTCTGGGTGTTCGTTCCCGAATTGACGGCGGGCACGACCTTCCGCATGTATTACGGAAGCGAGACGGATCTCGGCGGCGCGGACGCGGGTTCGGCGTGGCCCGGCTATGCGGGCGTGTGGCACTTCAACGAGCGGACGTGGCAAGTCCCCGCTCGCGATGTGACGGGACACGGATTAGACGCGGTTGTCAAGGCGCAGTATTATCCCTCCTACAACGATGACTTTGCCGAAGGTGCCGTCGGTCACGCCCGCTACAATATGCCGTGTTCGTATAACGACGGTGGGCGGAACTGGTATTCGGTTTCGGCGTATGACGACCTTGCCGTTGGGGCGGAGTTCGTCTTTTCTGGGTGGTTTCGTGCGAATGAGACGCTCGACGGCTACCCGCGCCTGGTTTCGCGCAAGACCTCCTACGACGGCACGACGGGATGGGAGGTCGAACTGGCTCACGCCTACACGCGGGTGAACGTCTGTGGCGCAAGCGCGAACTCCTTCGGCGTTGACATTCCGAGCCTGTTGGACGCATGGGTTCACCTCGCCTTTGCCTACAGGGAGGATGTGGGCAAGAACTACCGCGTCAGCGTGTATACGAACGGCTTCCTTGCCGCCGAATCGGCGAGCAACCTGTCGCCGCCGCAGGATAACGGACTGCCGCTCTCGTTCGGGAACAACTCCGTAGGCAACGAGGCCTCGTTCAACGGAGTGTTCGACGAATTGCGTCTGCGCAGCGGAAGGATTACTCCGAATTGGATACGGGCAGAATACGAGGCCGTGCGGAACGTGGTGTTTGTCGAGGCGGGGGCGGTTCGGCCTGCCGTCGGTGGGTTCAAGTTAATCATCCGCTAATCGATTTTCCAGCGGGACTTCGGGTGTATGTGTGGGACGGCGACTTGTAAAGGTGGTGGGGCAGCAAAAACTCTTAAGCCACCTTTCGTGAGCCGTCTGAAGTCCGTCCCCTTTGGATTAGATTTTACAATTTCCCGCGCAGTTGCCAAGTCGCGGCAAAATGTGCTATACTTCCTCCATCTCATAGAGGAAAGGACACTAATCGGCATGAAAACAGTCAATACCATGGTTCTTGCGATGACAACCACCCTGCTTGTCCGCGCTCCCGCGCTCGCGGAGGGGGCGCACGTCCCCGAGACCGAGCCCGTCAAGTCGGCGGCTTTCGAGATCCTGCCCCTCGGGCGCGTCCGCGCCGAGGGCTGGCTTCTGCGGCAGCTTGAGAAGCAGCGCGACGGCGTGACCGGCCATGCGGAGGAACTCTACGACGACATCGGGAACTCCGACTGGCTGACGGGCGCGAGCAAGGGAGGACAGTACGACTGGGAGCGCGGACCCTACTACGCCAAGGGCCTCGTCGCTCTCGCGCTGACGCTGGACGATGCCGCGCTCAAGGCGAAGGCGCGCCGCTGGGTCGATGCCACGCTTGCCTCGCAGCGTCCGGACGGCGACTTCGGCCCGAAGCGGGACAACTGGTGGGCGAACATGATCGCGCTGCATTACCTGCGCGACTGGGCCGAGTCGACGGGCGATGCGCGCGTCGAGCCGTTTCTCCGCCGCTACTTCGCCTATCAGGCGAAGCGCCTGCCGGAGCATCCGCTGAGCGCCGACTCGGCCTGGGCCGTCTGCCGCGTCGGCGACGAGCTCGAGGTTGTCCTCTGGCTTTACGACCGCACGGGCGACGCGGGGCTGCTGCCGTTCGCCGACTTTCTGGTCTCCCAGGGCGCGGACTGGACGGGCTACTACCACGACGGCGGCGACGGCTCGTGGAAGACGGGCTACCGCATCCACATCGTGAACTTCATGCAGGGTCTTAAGTTCCCCGCGTTGAAAAGCCGTCTGACGCACAACGAACGCGATCGGACGGCCTACGACGCGGCGTTCGACCCGCAGGGCTGGGCGATGCGGATGAACGGGCGACCCGACCGGATGGTCAACGGCACGGAGCCGCTCTCCGGGCGCGACGCCGGTCAGGGAACGGAACTCTGCGCAATCGCCGAGCGCATCCTCTCCTGCCGTGACGTCGTCGCCGCCACGGGGAGCGCGGTTGCGGCGGACGACATGGAGGTCGTCGCCTTCAACTCCCTGCCGGCCGCCCTGGGCGACGACGGGCGCGGGCTTCGCTACTATCTCGTCCTCAACCAGCCGGACTGTCGGAAGAAGGGCTCTCACGGCTTTGAGTGCAATGGGGGCGGCGACGTGATGACGCCCAGCGTCGACGCCGGGTTCGGTTGCTGCCGCTCCAACTTCCACTTCGCCTGGCCGAAGTTCGTGCAGTCGCTCTGGATGCGGAAGGACGGCGGCCTTGCGGCCGTCGCCTACGCGCCGTCCTGCGTGACGGACGACATTGCGACAATCCGCACTTCTGGTGCCTATCCGTTCGGCGACGGCGTCCGCCTCGACGTCCTCCGCGCAAAGGGCGGCGCGTGGCCGCTGTTCGTTCGCATCCCGTCCTGGTGCGCGAAGCCGCGCGTTTCGGTTAACGGGAAGGCGGCGGCCGGCGCGGCGGCCGGCGGGTTTCTGCGCCTTATGCGCGAGTGGCGTGCAGGCGATCGGGTCGAACTCTCGTTTCCCGCTGAAGTCAAGATGGAGTCGGGCGTGAACGATTCGCGGACGCTGCGGCGCGGGCCGCTCGTTTACGTATTCGCGCCGAAGGCCAAAATCAAGGAAGTCCCTGAGCGTCTCGGATTCTGCGCGAGGGAATACGACGCGGCGGAGGATTGGAATCTCGCCCTCGTCCTGTCGGAAAACGGACAGGCCGCCGCGACGTTCGTCCCCGGCGCGGAGAGCCAGTCGGACGACCCGTTCCGACACGGGGCGCGGCCCTGCTTGCTGACTGTCCGGGCGGGGAAGACCGCGTACGCCGGGTGGGGCACGTACCGTCCGGCGCTGGGCGGGCTTTGGGACCTTCGGCCAATCGAGCCGCCGCCGTCGCCCGTCCCCGCGCGCCTAGTGTCGGACGTCCGCGAGGTCGATCTGGTCCCGCTCGGTGCGACGCAGATTCGCGTCACCGTTCTCCCGTGGCTTCGTGCGGCCGAATGACGGTGCCGTTTGCCGCGTCCCCTTGCAATCCGACGCGGATTATAATACAATATGAGCCGCAATAACGGCGGAATCACGAGCCGTCGGAATTGCGTCAAAAAACGAACGGAAGACGGCGAATCAGTCGGAAATCGGCGAAAGCCGCGACAAGGAGAAACGAAAATGAAAAGATGGGTCTGCCCCGTTTGCGGGTATGTGTATGAAGGCGAGACGCCGCCGGAGAAGTGTCCGCAGTGCGGCGTTCCCGGCTCGAAGTTCCGCGAGGAGGCGGTGACGGCCGGCAAGAAGGTCTGGGCGTGCGAACACAAGGTCGGGGACGGCAAGGTCGATGATGCGGAGGTGACGCAGGGCCTGAAAGACCACTTCAACGGCGAATGCGCCGAGGTCGGCATGTATCTGGCGATGTCGCGGCAGGCCGAGCGCGAGGGCTATCCCGAAATTGCGGAGGCATTCAAGCGGTATGCCTTCGAGGAGGCCGAGCATGCGGCGAAGTTCGCGGAACTTCTGGGCGAAGTCCTGACCGGTTCGACCGAGAAGAACGTGGCGATGCGCGCCGATGCCGAGCAGGGGGCGTGTGCGGCGAAACTCGCAATCGCGAAGCGGGCGAAGGAACTCGGCTACGATGCCATCCACGACACGGTGCACGAGATGGCCAAGGACGAAGCGCGGCACGGTGCGGGCTTCGAGGGTTTGCTGAAGCGTTATTTCGGCAAGTAAGGCTGCCTTGAGCGGTTTCGTTCATCTACACCTTCATACGACCTATTCGCTGCTCGACGGGCAGTGTCAGATCAAGCCGTTGGTTGCGAAGGCGAAGGCGTTGGGAATGTCCGCGCTGGCGGTGACCGACCACGGCAACCTGTTCGCACTGAAGGCGTTTTACGACGAATGCCGCAAGCAGGGGGTGAAGCCGATCCTGGGGGTGGAGGCGTACGTGACTTCGACGGGCGACTACACGACCCGCGACAAGTCGGAGCGGCGCCACCACCTCTGCCTTCACGCGAAGAACCTGACGGGCTACCACAATCTCGTCAGGCTCATTTCCCTCGCGCACATCAACGGCTTCTACCACAACGCCCGAATCGACCGCTCGCTTCTTGAGAAGTACCACGAGGGACTTCATTGCTCGTCGGCCTGCATCGCCGGTGAGGTTGCCCATGCGATTGACATCGGGCGGATGGACGAAGCGGAGCGCGTGGCGCGGTGGTATCAGAACCTCTTCGGCGACGACTACTCGCTGGAGGTGATGTTGCATCCGCCGGGGAAGGGCGAACGCGGCGACGAGAAGTCACCGATTCCCGGCAAGGCGATTCAGGAGTTCCACGAACTTTATGCGCGGCAGTCGAAGGTCGTGACGGGGATGCTTGAACTCGGCAGGAAACTCGGCATTCGAATCGTCGCGACGAACGACGTGCACTTCCTTGACGCGGCGGACGACGATTCGCACGACGTGCTGCTTGCGCTTTCGACGGGCGTGAAGATGTCCGACGAGAAACGCATGATTTACACGGGACAGGAGTATTTCAAGACCGAGGAGGAGATGTTGAAACTCTTCCCCGACCATCCCGAGTTCATCGCCGCGTCGAAGGAGATTGCAGACGGGATTGAGGAATACGAACTCGATTCGCCGCCGATCATGCCGAAGTTCCCGATTCCCGCATCGTTCGGCACGGAGGAGGCGTATGCGGAGAAGTTCGGCGAAGATGGCTTGCGTCGGGAGTTCAAGAACTTCGACAAACTTGGCGGGCTTGAGAAGGTGCGCCGCATCAAGTTCGAGGCGGACTATCTTGAACACCTGACGCGGGAGGGCGCGAAGCGCAGGTGGGGCGATCCGCTGCCGAAGGAGACGGATGAACGCCTTGCGTTTGAGCTGAACACGATCAAGCAGATGGGCTTTCCCGGCTACTTCCTCATCGTTCACGACTACATCAACAGTGCGCGGAAGATGGGCGTGTGGGTCGGTCCGGGGCGCGGGTCGGCGGCGGGCGCGGCGGTTGCGTATGCGCTGGGGATTACGAATGTCGATCCGCTGAAGTTCGACCTGCTGTTCGAACGGTTCCTGAACCCCGACCGAATCTCCATGCCGGATATCGACGTGGACTTCGACGATGCGGGGCGCGGGCGCGTGCTTGAGTACGTGACGCAAAAATACGGGCAGGATCATGTGGCGCACATCGTCACCTTCGGCCAGATGGCGGCGAAGAGCGTCATCAAGGATGTCGGGCGCGTGATGGACTATCCGCTCGCCGATACGAACAAACTCGCGTCGTTCGTCCCCGACACGCCGAAAATCACCTTCAGGAAGGCGGCGGAAGCCTCGCCCGACCTCAAGGCCGCGTTCGAGTCGAAAGACCCGACGGTTCACCTTCTGATGGAACGCGCCGGGCGGCTCGAGGGCGGCATGCGCCAGCCCGGCGTCCACGCCTGCGGCGTCATCATTTCGCGAGACCCGCTGATCGAGACGCTGCCCGTGATGCCGACGGAGGGCGAATCGCTGCTGACGACCCAGTACGACGGACACTTCGTGGAACCGGTCGGGCTTCTGAAGATGGACTTCCTCGGACTGAAGACTCTGACTGTCGAAAAGGAGTGCGTCAATCTTCTCGGGCCGAACAACCCGCGTGTCCCCGAGACCCTGCGCGGCGACGACGGATGCCTCGACCCCGACAAGATACCGGACGACGACCGCGAGACCTACGAACTCTTCGGGCGCGGCGAAACGACGGGACTTTTCCAGTTCGAGTCGGACGGCATGAAGAAATGGCTGATTGCCCTTCAGCCGGAGAAACTCACCGATCTCGTCGCAATGAACGCGCTCTATCGGCCGGGGCCGATGGAGTACATCCCCCAGTTCGTGCGCCGCAAGCAGGGCGAGGAAGCCGTCACCTACGACCATCCGCTGATGGAGAAATACCTGAAGGACACGTACGGAATCTGCGTCTATCAGGAACAGGTGATGCTTCTTTCGCGTCTGCTCGGCGGGTTCACGCGAGGTATGTCCGACAAACTCCGCAAGGCGATGGGCAAGAAGCAGCTTGCCGTGATGGAAGAGTTGAAGGTCAAGTTCGAGGAAGGTTGCCTTGCAAATCCCGAGTTTCGCATCGGCAAGTGGAAAGACGAAGCCGAGGCGAAGAAACTGATCGACAAGATCTGGGAGGACTGGCGGGCTTTCGCATCGTATGCGTTCAACAAGTCCCACGCGGTGTGCTATGCATGGGTCGCCTACCAGACTGGCTTCATGAAGGCGCACTATCCGGCGGAGTTCATGTGCGCACAGATTTCCTCCGAAATCGGGAACTTCGACAAGTTGCCGGGCTTCGTCGCCGAGGCGCAGGAAATCGGCCTTGATTTGCGTCTGCCGGATGTGAACGAGTCGGGGCCGCGTTTCGTGCCGACGTCGGATGCGAAGGGGATCCGCTACGGGCTTTCGGGCATCAAGGGCGTGGGCGCGGCGGGCGACCTGATTGTGGAGGAGCGCCGGAAGAACGGCCCGTATGCGGGCTTTCTCGACTTCTGCATTCGTTTGGCCGGAACCGCCGCGTGCAACAAGCGCGTATTGGAAAACCTGACGCGGACGGGTGCGTTCTCGACGCTCGAGCCGAATCGCGCCAAACTCTTCAACAACATTGAATTCGCCCTCAAGAAGGCCCAGCAGAAGGTGAAGGAGAAGGCGAGTTCTCAGGGCAACTTCTTCGACTTGATGGCGGGCGGCGAGGAGAAGGTCTCCGACGTGGAGTTGCGGGATTCGCCCCCGTTCGCCCCGGCGGAGGATTTGAAGAACGAACGCGACCTTCTCGGCGTCTACATTTCAGGCAATCCGCTCCAATCGTGCCGGCGCGTCATTTCCGAAGTCGGAACGCTGAAGACAAGCCAGTTGCTGAACGCGGAGGAGCTGGATGAACGCCTCAAGTCCCAGCCTGTGGACGCCTGGAAGAAGAAGACCAATCCGCACCTGAAGGACGACCGCGGACTGAAGCATCTCGACGTGCGGCTCGTCGGCATTCTCGCGGCGTGCACGGTGAAGGCCCCGAAACCGCGTCCCGATGGCACGGTCGGGCAGAAGTGGGCGATTTTTCAGTTGGATGACGGGAATGGCACGATTGATGCGTTTTGCTTTGCGAAGGCGTGGGAGAAGTGCGCCGCGCTTGAGACGAAGGTCGATCAACTCGTCGTGCTTTGCGGCGAGGTTTCGCGGCGAATCAACTATGAAAAGGACGACAAGTTCAAGAAGGCGAATCCCGAACTCGGCGACTACAACTTCACCGTGCGCGAGGCCTATCCGCTTGAGGACGCACTGCCCCAGTTCTCAAATGGGCTGGGCATCCGTCTCAAACATGACGATTCCGAATTGATGGATCTCGTGAAGAAGGTGCGGGCGGTCATAGCGAAGAACCCCGGATGTTATCCGGTTCATCTCGACCTTGTTTGGCCGGACAATGCGACCGTCACCGTCAAACTTAGCGCGAACTGCCGCATCGCGCCGACGCTCGCCTTCTTCTCGGAACTCGCCAAGGTCGTCCCCCAGTCGGAAACATCCTTCGGGTGCGGCGACAGGATTTATCTTGCTCCACCGGAGCGCAAGTGGGAGAAGTGAGGGATGGCACGGGAAATGCTCAATCTGAAGCAGGCGGCGGAACATGTTCACGTGGATATGAACGAGTTGCGCCATGTCGCGCAGCGTGGCGAAATCGAGGCGACCGAACACGGCGGCGACTGGTGGTTCGAGCATCGGGTGCTGGACGAGTGGGCGCAGCGGAACCTGCTGGCGGCGGGCGAGAAGGAACAGCTTCGCCAGCACCGTGCGATTCTGGAGGAAAACCGCCGCGCCCATCACGAGAACTGGATGATTTCGGACCTGTTCCGCGTTGAGGGCATGTCCCTCGGTCTGCCCGGCAAGGCGAAGGCGGGCATCGTGCGCGACATGAGTGACCTCGCGGCGGAAACGGGTCTCGTCTACGATTCGGACGGTCTCTTCAGGGAACTGATGGAGCGCGAGGAAATCGCCTCGACGGCGGTGGGCAACGGTGCGGCGTTCCTGCATCCGCGCTTTCACGACCCCTATCTCTTCGAGGAGACGTTCATCGCCTACGGCCGCAGTGCGCGGCCCATCTTCTTCGGCGCACCGAACGGCGAGGCGACGCGGCACTTCTTCCTCATCTGCTCAACGGATCACCAGCTTCACCTGAGCATTCTCGCCCGTCTGGCCGTCATGACCCACGCGACGGAGTTCCTCGAATTGCTCGGTGAGGCGGAAAGCGTCGAACAGGCGCGGACGATAATCCGTGCGGCGGAGGAGGGGTTGCTCAAGTGACGCACTTCTGGTTCTTCGATCTGGACGGAACGCTGGCGGATACCGACTTCGACATCCGCCTCGCGTGGAAGGATTCGCTGAAAGATCTCGGCCTTGTTTGCGCCGACTTCGACAGGAAGTTCGTTGCGGGCCCGCCAATCGAGGAGATGGTAAAGGCTCTCTTACCCGACCGCTATTCTGCCGCGCTTGCACGGGATCTGCGGACGCGCTTCGGTGAACACTACGACAACGACGGCTTCCCGAACACGCGGGAATATCCGGGCGTGCTCGACCGTGTGCGGCAGATTCGCGCCGAGGGCGGGCGCGTCTTCATCGTCACGAACAAGCGCTGGGAGGGTGCGACGGCGATGGCGCGGCAGTTTGGCTGGATGAGCGTTTTCGAGGGCCTTTACACGGGCGATATGCACAAGGACGACCTGACCATCGGCAAACTCCGAAAGCCCGAACTCCTCGCCCGCGTCATGCGGGAAGTCGGGGCAACCCCCGAAATGAGCGTGATGGTCGGCGATACGGGCAACGACTTCGAGGCGGCGCGGAAGAATGGCATTGCGTCCGTCGGGGTCACGTGGGGCTACGGAACCGCCGACGAACTCGCCTTGGCCGACCGCCTTGCCCGTATGCCGTCCGAAATTTAAATATGGTATAATATCGCGCTGAAAAAGGAGCAATATGGCTGAAATTACTGATGAAATGATGCGGCACAGCGCCGCGCACCTGATGGCCCGCGCCATTCAGAACATTTTTGATGACGTGCAGGTGGATATCGGGCCTGCCACGGACGACGGGTTCTACTACGACTTCGACCTTCCCCATCGTCTGACGCCGGAGGACTTCCCGAAGATTG
The DNA here is from genome assembly GCA_963588415.1 of Faecalibacterium sp. CAG:74. Lineage (GTDB taxonomy): Bacteria > Verrucomicrobiota > Kiritimatiellia > RFP12 > UBA1067 > UBA1067. The sequence goes on along the minus strand of CAVAHB010000114.1, from coordinate 6,297 downwards.
AGGCTGAGATTGCGCGTTTGATTGCCCTTGACGAGCCTTTTGTCAAGAAAATCGTGTCGCGTGACGAGTGCGCGAAAATGCTGGCCGGGCAGAAGTACAAGCTCGAACGCCTTGCCGACATTCCCGAAGGCGAGCCGATTTCGACCTACACCGTGGGCGACTACGTCGAGATGTGCCGCGGCCCGCACGTCGAACACGCGAAGCAGATCGGGGTGGTGAAACTCACCCGTCTCGCCGGTAGCTACTATCGTGGCGACGAGAAGAACAAGATGCTCCAGCGCGTCTACGGAATCGTGGCAAAGGATCAGGCGGAACTCAACGCGATTCTCGCCCGCGAGGAGGAAGCGAAGCGGCGCGACCACCGCGTGCTCGGCAAGCAACTCGAACTCTTCACCATCACCGAACAGGTCGGGCCCGGCCTCGCCCACTGGCTGCCAAAGGGTGCGCGAATCCGCGTCGCCATCGAAGAATACTGGCGCAGGAAACACTACGAGGCGGGGTACGAAATCGTCTACACGCCGCATGTCGGGCGGTCGGTTCTCTGGCAGACGTCGGGTCATCTCGGCTTCTACAAGGAGGGAATGTTCCCCTGCATGAAGGTTCAGGAGGGTTCGGGCAACGATGCGTACATAGAGGAGTACTACGTCAAGCCGATGAACTGTCCGTTCCACATCCAGATCTACCAGTTCAAGAAGCGCAGCTACCGCGACCTGCCGATGCGGCTGGCCGAACTCGGCACGGTGTATCGCTACGAGAAGGACGGCGTTCGGCACGGGCTTTTCCGCGTGCGCGGCTTCACGCAGGACGATGCCCATATCTTCTGCACGCCCGAACAGATTGTGCAGGAAATCAAGGATACCGTTGAGTTCGCCCGCAAGATGCTCGGCAAGTTCGGCTTCCACGACATTCAGGCCTACCTCTCGACGAAGCCCGCGAAGGCGGTCGGCGATCCCGCCCGCTGGGAGCAGGCGACGCAATCCCTGCGCGACGCGCTCGAACAGGAGGGGATGAAGTATGAGGTCGACGAGGGTGGCGGCGCGTTCTACGGCCCGAAAATCGACATGAAGATCAAGGATGCGCTGGGACGGCCGTGGCAACTCGGAACCGTACAGTTCGACTTTAACCTGCCGGAACGCTTCAACCTGACCTATATCGGCGACGACGGCAAGGAGCACCAGCCCTACATGGTGCACCGCGCCCTGCTCGGTTCGATCGAACGCTTCTTCGGCATCCTGATCGAACACTACGCGGGGGCGTTCCCGCTGTGGCTCGCGCCGGAACAGGTGCGCATCCTGCCGATTTCCGACAAGGCGATGGACTATGCGAAGAAGGTTCAGGCGACGCTTCGTGCGGCGGACTTCCGCGTTGACGTCGACGTCTCGGCCGAAAAACTCGGTGCGAAGATTCGCGAGGCGACGATGCAGAAAGTGCCCTACCAGATTGTGGTCGGGCCGCGTGACGAGGCGGCGGGGACGATTTCCGTGCGTTCGCGTTCCGAGGGCGATCTTGGGGCGATGACGGCGGATGCGTTCGTCGCGAAACTGAAGTCCGAAATCGGAGCGCAATGAGAAAACTTCCGTTTGACCGGGCGAAACTTGAGGAAATTGCCGCGAAATGGCCGACACCGTTCCATATCTACGATGCGCGGGCGATTCGTGAGAATGCGAAAAGGCTGAGGAAGGCGTTCGCCTGGAACAGGGGCTTCCGCGAATATTTCGCGGTGAAGGCCACGCCGAACCCGCACCTTATGCGTCTTCTGAAGGAGTTCGACTTCGGCAGCGACTGCTCGTCGATGGCGGAACTTGTGCTGGCCGAACGGGTTGGAAACGTCGGCGAGGCCATCATGTTCACCTCGAACGACACGCCGGCGGAGGAGTTCCGCAAGGCGTGGGAACTCGGGGCGATCATCAACCTCGACGACATCACGCATTGGGACTACCTGCGCGAGGCCGTCCCCGAACTCGCGGCGAATCCAATTTCGGCGGACGCGGCGAAGCACGTCTTCTGCTGCCGCTACAATCCTGGCCCGCTCAAGGGCGGCAATGCCATCATCGGCAAGCCGGAGGAGGCGAAATACGGCCTTACGCGCGAACAGCTCTTCGACTGCTATGCGCGGATGAAGGCGGCGGGCGTGACGCGGTTCGGGCTTCACACGATGGTCGCCTCGAACGAACTTGACCCCGAATACATCATCGACACGGCGAAAATGCTCTTCACCCTCGTCGCCGAACTGACGGAGAAGGTGGGCATCACATTCGAGTTCGTCAACATCGGCGGCGGCATCGGCATCCCCTACAGACCCGACCAGAAGGCGATGGATCTCGACTACGTCGGCAGGGGCATTGAGAGGTCGTATGACGAACTGGTCGTCGGAAGGGGACTGAAGCCGCTCAAACTCTTCATGGAGTGCGGGCGGTGCATCACCGGACCCTACGGCTATCTCGTCGCACGTGTTCGCCACATCAAGAACACCTACCGCCTCTACGCCGGGCTCGATGCCTGCATGGCGAACCTGATGCGTCCCGCGCTCTACGGGGCCTATCACGAAATTGTCGTGCCGGGCAAGGAGGCGAGCGGCGAAACGAGCGTCTACGACGTGACGGGATCGCTTTGCGAGAACAACGACAAGTTCGCCATCCAGCGCGTACTGCCCGTCCTTGAGCGCGGCGACCTGGTGGTCATCTGCGACGCGGGGGCGCACGGCCATTCGATGGGCTTTCAGTACAACGGCAAACTCCGCAGCGCGGAACTCCTGCTGGAGGCGGATGGCGAGGTTAGGGAAATCCGCCGCGCCGAGACGCTGGACGACTACTTCGCGACTCTCGTTGACTGAGAATGAAGTTTCTGATCCATACCTATGGTTGCCAGATGAACGTGCGCGATTCGGAGGCCGTCGAAGCCCTGCTCGTCGCCGCCGGACACGAGAAAGCCGCTGACGAGAAGTCCGCCGAACTCGTCATCGTCAACAGTTGCACCGTGCGCCAGAAGGCCGAGGAAAAGGCCGTCGGCAAGACGGGCAACCTGATTGCCGCCGGCAAGATCACGGGACTGATGGGGTGTGCGGTGAAGCGGCTTGGCGAGGACGTCTTCGCAAAACTCCCGAAACTGGACTTCGCCGTCGGCCCGCGTGCGTTCGGGCTGATTCCGCGCATCGTCGAGAGGGTCGCCGCCAACCGCGCCGCGAAAAGGCGCGAGCGCATTCTCGACCTCGGCGAAGACGCCGTGCCGAGCGGACTTGACGCGCATACGTTCGCCGCGCCCGATTCCGCCGCGTCCGCCTTCCAGGCGTTCGTCACGATTCTCATCGGGTGCGACAATCGCTGCAGTTATTGTATCGTTCCCGACGTGCGCGGCCACGAGTATTCGCGTCCGGCCCGCGAGGTCGTGGCGGAAGTCCGCGCACTCGCCGCGCACGGCGTGAAGGAAGTCTGCCTGCTCGGCCAGAGCGTCCTTCGCTACGGCGTGCGGAACGCCGCGTGGGACGCGGCGGACGCGCCCAGCCCCGGCGGCTATGCGGAGGCGTTCCCGCGTCTGCTCGAGGCGATTGCGTCCATTCCAGGAATCGAGCGGATTCGCTTCACCTCGGCGCATCCGAAGGGCTGCACGGACGAACTGATTCGCGCCTACCGCGAGTTTCCGCAGGTCTGCCATCATTTGCACCTGCCCGTCCAGTCTGGCAGCGACCGCATTCTTCGCGACATGGGGCGGCGCTACACGTGCGCGGAGTATCTCGCGGCGGTTCGCAAACTCCGCGACTTCGACCCCGATTTCGCCGTGACGACGGATGTCATCGTCGGCTATCCGGGCGAGACGGAGGCGGACTTCGAGGCGACGCGCTCGCTGATGGAGGCGGCCGGGTTCGACAACTCCTTCGTCTTCAAGTATTCCCCGCGCCCGGGAACGCGAAGTGCCGCGCTTCCCGACGACGTGCCGACGGAGGAAAAGGAACGCCGCGACCAGGTTCTGCTTGCGGATCAGGAACGCCGCGGACGGGAACGGAACGAACGGCTCGTCGGAACAGTCCGCGCGGTGATGGCAGAGGGCCCGAGCAAACGGAACAAGAACCGCTGGAGCGGACGCGACGGCGGCAACCGGATCGTCGTGTGGGACGTGTCGCCGGAGGAAGGGAAGCCGACCGCCGGCTCGGTCGTCCGCATTCGGATTGACGAGGCGCATCCGCAGATTCTCGTCGGTCGCCCGGTCGGGGCGGCGGAGGGTTGAGATGGGCGATTGGCTTGACTTGAACCCCGACCCCGTGCACGTGAAGCGCGAACGCGCCAAGGCGCGCGAACTGCGCGCGACGAACTGGTGGAAGGCGCAGATTGCCGCCGGCGTCTGCCACTACTGCCACCGGAAGGTCGGCGCGGCGAACCTGACGCTCGACCACGTCGTCCCCGTGGCGCGGGGAGGTAAGTCCACGCGCGGCAATTGCGTGCCGTGTTGCGTGGACTGCAACGCGAAGAAGAGGGCGTATACGCCCGCCGAACAGATCCTGGACAGGCTCTTCCCGACGGCGGAAGAGATGCCCGACGAGGTGTAGCGTGGCGGCGTGGACGCTTTGGATTCTCGCGAGCGCGTTCTTCCTCGCGCTCTACGACCTTGCGAAGAAGGCGAGCGTGAGGGCGAACGCCGTCCTCCCCGTCCTGCTCTGCTCGACCTCCTTCGGATGCGCGGCATTTGTCGCGACCGTTGCGCTGAAAGGCGATCTCGCGGCGGTTCTCCTGCCGGGCGGACGGATTCTCCTGCTCGCGGCGCTGAAGGCGGTCATCGTCTCCATTTCGTGGATGTTCACCTTCAAGGGACTCCAGACGCTGCCGATTTCGATTGCCACGCCGATTCGGGCGAGCGCTCCCGCGCTCGTCTTCGTGGTGGCGTTCTTCCTCTACGGGGAGATTCCGGGCGTCGTGCAGGGGCTTGGCATGCTGCTCGTCTTCTTCGGCTACTTCGTCTTCTCGTGGGCCGGCCGGCACGAGGGCATCGATTTCTTCCGCAACCGCGCCGTCTGGTGCGCCTTCGCCGGTGCGTTCTTCTCGGCGGTCTCGGGTATCTTCGACAAGTATGTCTTCCAGGTCGCGAACGCACCCGTCGAGGCGACGCAGTTCTGGTTCCAGATCTTCCTCGTCGGGTGCTACGGCGCGTTCCTCCTGATCGGACGGGTCTCCGGGCTTTCCCGCGACCGCTTCGAGTGGCGGTGGACGATTCCGTTCGTCGGCATTCTGCTCGTCTGCGCGGACTGGCTTTACTTCAACGGACTCGCCCTCCCGGACGTTCCGATTTCGGCGTGTTCGCTCCTGCGGCGGTTCTCGGTGGTGATCACCTTCATGCTCGGGGCGAAACTCTTCCACGAGACGAATCTCGTCCGCAAGGGTCTCGCCCTCGCCGTCATCGTCGCCGGCGTGGTTCTTCTCTGCCTCGCGAAGTAGTCCCGTTCAGCCGCCGCACTTTCCGCAGGGGAGGCCTTCGGTCTTCCTGCAGGGGTGCCGCGCGTCTTGCGGTAGTTCTCGCAATGACGGTTGTACCGTGCGTTTGAATTGGTCGAGAGCCAGAATCCGGTTTCGGGCCACGTCTCATTCACGGGGGCCGCAATGCGTTTGGCAATCGGTCCGCGTCCCGCGAAATACTCCTTGCGTTCGTCGGGAAGGGGGCTCGCGTCTTCATCTGCGGGCGGTTGATCCCTGAAATTGGAAAAGGCGACTTCTTTCTTCTGTGCGTTTGCTGCGACCGCCATTGCGACCACGCCCGCCATGACCGCAAACCACTTTATCATGCCATTTATGTTCATTTATTTACCGCCTTTCGTTTTCAACCCGATAGGTATTGTACCATATTTCTGTACGGCAGTGTCGGGGATGATGCTGTTGGACGCTACTCAGTGTGTCCCGTCGCGGTCGAAGAGAACAGTGGCATTGCGCCTGTGGTAACGCACGCACCGCAACCGACACGATTTTCTGAATTGCCCCGCTCATCTTGAAAGAAGTATTTTACCACATTTTTATGGACGGGGGCGGTTCGCCCGGATTCTGACCACTGAACACACTGAAACCCGCTTCGCGGGTCACTGAACACACGGAATGGGCAAACGGCGGACGGCAGCCCGACTTTCAGTGTATTCAGTATGCCGCGAAGCGGCTTCTGTGTGTTCTGTGGTAAAAACCCCGCCCCGCCCACCTCTACCTTTCTACAACTCAACACGGCCAACAAGCGCCGCGCCCGCCTCTGCGAACTCTGCGGCTCTGCGCGAGTTCAGTGGCCAGCACCACAGTACAGGGTAGTACACGAGTTCCCCTCCAGTTCAAA
>CAVAHB010000113.1:7787-11103 GCA_963588415.1 Faecalibacterium sp. CAG:74 | reverse complement strand
GGCCAGCCCTACGCGAAAGTCCCGGGCATCCATCTCGAAGGGCCGTTCATCAACGTGAAGTGCTGTGGTGCGCAGAATCCGAAGTTCGTGCGGAAGCCCTCCATCAAGGAGGTGAAGGAAATTGCGAAGGTCTATCCCGTGAAGCAGATATCCTATGCGGTGGAAGCCGAGGGAGGTGCGAAGTTCGCCAGGGACTGCATCAAGATCGGCGTTCTGCCGAGTTGCGGACATACGGCGGCGAAGTTCAAGGATTTGATGGCGGCGTATAAGGGCGGGCTTCGCCATATGACGCATTTCTGCAATCAGATGACACCGCTCCATCACCGCGAAATCGGCATGGTCGGCGCTGGCTTTCTCGTCGAGGACCTCAACACGGAGGTCATCTGCGACAAGATTCACCTTTGCCCTGATATGCTGAAACTCATCTTCACGCGGCGGAGTCTTGCGCACGTCCAGATGATTACCGACTCCCTGCGGTGCTCGCACTGCAAGGACGGCTACGCCTTTGAGATGGGCGGGCTGAAGGTCCTTCTCAAGAACGGCGAGGCGCGCCTCGTCGAAGGCGGCAATCTGGCTGGCTCGACCCTGTGGATGGGCATGGGGCTCAAGAACGTGCACGACGTGACGGGCATTCCACTCAAGGACCTCGTGCGCACGACCTCTTGGAATCAGGCGATTGAACAGGGCTGGGGCAGGGAACTCGGCAAGGTTGAGAAGAACTTCACGGCGGATCTCGTTGTCATCAATCCGAAGAGCTGGAGACCTTCCGCCGTTTTTGTGAACGGCGAGCAGCGCATTTGACGGCGTCCGTTGGACTGGCTACACGTCCGCCCGAGCCGCCGATTCCGATTCTCACGCGAGATGGATAATCTGTCGGAATCGTCGGTATTCTTCTATTTTTCGCAGTTCTATTGCCTCGTGGTTGACTGGTGCGCGGGAAAATGGTATTCTATGTCTGATTTTTCGGCGGTTCAGGTGAATCGATCCGATGGTCGTTTGTTGATTTTTGACAATGCAAGGAGCGCATAGAGATGGCTATGAACAACCAGTTGCTGGCGGTCGTCCAGCACATTGAGAACGAGCGCGGTGTGAGCCGTGAGATCGTCATAACGGCGATTGAACAGGCGATTAGTCAGGCGGCTCGTCACAATCGCGATGTCACGAACGATCTCCGCGTTGTGATTGACCGCAAGGATCTCTCGCTCCATGTCTACGATACATTCGTCGTTTCCGATACCGAAGTCGGGCCGGGGTTCATCACGAGCGCCCGCGCCGCCCGCCTGTGTCGCGGCTGCCAGCCGGCGGAAGGCGAGTCAGTCGAGATTGAGATGCCGGCTTCGCGGCTCGGGCGAATTGCCGCGCAGGTTTCCCGTCAGATGATTACGCAGAAACTCCGTGAGGCGGAGCGCACCAACACTTTCAGCGAATACCGCGACCGCATCGGCGACATCGTATCGGGCACGGTTTCCGCCGTCACCAACCGCGACACCTTCGTGACAGTTGGCAAGACCGAGATGATTCTGCCGGGCAAGGAGCGCATTCCGACCGAGGAATATCAGGTCGGCGACCCGATTCGTGCGATTGTGCTTCGCATCGACCCCGATGCGAAGGGGCCGAGCGTCATCCTGAGCCGTGCGAACGGAAAGTTCATCGAGGCACTTTTCCGACTGGAAGTTTCCGAGATTGCGGACGGCGTTGTGGAAATCATGAGCGTGGCGCGCGATCCGGGCTATCGGGCGAAGATTGCCGTGCGCACGTCGAACGAGAACATCGACCCCGTCGGGGCGTGCGTCGGCCAGCGCGGCAGTCGCGTAAAGACGATTGTGAGCGAACTGCACGGTGAGAAGATTGACATCATCCGTTGGAATGAGGATATCCGCCAGTATGTGACGCAGGCCCTTTCGCCGGCGAAGTTGGAATCCGTGGAGGTTGACCCCGTGTTGTCGAACACGGTGCACGTCGTCGTTTCGGCCGACCAGTATTCGCTCGCGATCGGCAAGCGCGGGCAGAACGTGCGCCTGACGTCGAAACTAACCGGATGGCACGTCGAGGTTCGCAAGTCGATGGCGACGGCCACTTTTGAAGACCAGAAGGCCGAGGCCATCAAGGACTTGGCGGAGACGTTCAGCATTTCGACGGCGGTTGCGACGCAGATTGCCGACGCGGGCTATCTGACGATTGACGGTATCGTAGCGGAAGACGAAGCGAGTTTCATCGCTTCCACGGGGCTTGACGAAGTGACGGCGAAGGGCGTGTATGCGGCGGCTCGAGCCGTGGCGGAGTTGACATCTTCGATTGGCGAAGGGGATGGCAATTCGGCGGAGTGAGCGGGCGACTGGTTGTGATTGGAAACTGATTGGCGGTTAGAATGAGAGTTTACGAAATAGCAAAAGAGGTTGGAGTCTCAAGCGCGGCGGTTCTGAGCGCCGCCGAGAAGTCGGGTGTCGAGGTGTCCAACGCGATTAGCACGGTCGATGCGGCGGATGTCGAGAAATTGCGGCAGGCGCTCGCGGGCCATGTGGCGGGCGAGGTTGAGACGAACCGTTCGGCAAAGCGCAAAAAGGCCGCCGAGCAGGCGGCGGCGCGGCGAACCGCCGACCAGAAGACCCTTGAGCAACATCTGTCGATTGCCCGGGACGCGGCAGCCGGCATGAAGGTCAAGACTGAGACACATCCTCAGCCGTCCGTTCAGTCCGCCGTGGTAGCGACAAAGCCTGCGTCGGAGACGGCGAAGCCAATTCTCCGCACCGCACCAGTTGCGAAGCCGAATCCGATTCCTTCCATTTCCGCGAAGTTGACCGGCCTGACGGCCCATGCGGGATTCAAGCCGCTTCAGAAGGCGAAGCCCGCCGCCGCGATTACGATTACGGTCGCGTCGGCCAACAAGCCGAAGATTGCCGTGAACCGACCGACTTCGGCGGACGACCGCCGTCGTTCCGACCGTCGGGGATTCGGCGATCAGGCAACCGACCGGCGAGCGATGCGTCCCGTTGCCGCCGCCGCCGCGCCACAGCCGGGCAGCCGCATTTCCGTCAATGAGGATGCGAAGGAGATTTCAATTCGCGGTGCGGTAATTGTGAAGGATCTCGCGGCGAAACTCGGCATCAAGCCGAACCGCCTGATTGCGGATTTGATGATGCTCAAGGTCTTGGCTTCAATCAACCAGCGCGTCGAGCCGGATGTTGCGACGAAGATTGCCGAGAAGTATGGCTTCAAGGTGATTATCGAGCATGCGCGTGACAGGACGGCGGCGAAACCCGTCCTGAAGGCGATTGACGCGGATGACCTCATCCCCGAAGATCCGCCGGAGACGCTG
>CAVAHB010000113.1:0-7777 GCA_963588415.1 Faecalibacterium sp. CAG:74 | reverse complement strand
CTGAAGCCCCGCGCCCCGGTCGTCACGTTCCTCGGTCACGTCGACCACGGTAAGACGACTCTCATGGACTGGATTCGAAAGGAGCATGTCGCGGCGGGTGAAGCGGGCGGCATCACCCAGCAAATCAGCGCCTATCAGGTCGAAATCGCCGGCAAGAAGATCACGTTTCTTGACACGCCCGGCCACGCCGCGTTCAGCGCGATGCGGGCGCGGGGTGCACAGATTACCGACATTGCTGTTCTGATTATTGCGGCGGATGACGGCATTATGCCCCAGACCGAGGAGTGTATTCGCGTGGCGCGGCAGACGGGCGTTCAGATCATGGTGGCGATCACCAAGTGCGATAAGCCGACGGCGAACGTGGATCGTGTCAAGCAGCAACTTCAGAAGCGCGGTCTTACGCCGGAAGACTGGGGCGGGGACATCATCTGTTGTCCTGTTTCGGGCGTGACCGGCGAAGGCGTGGATTCTCTTCTTGAGAACATTCTCGTCCAGGCGGAAGTTCTTGAACTTCAGGCGAATCCGAACCGCCGCGCCAACGGATATGTGATTGAATCCGAACTTCAACAGGGGCTTGGCCCGTGTGCCACGCTCCTCGTGATGGGCGGCACGCTCAAGGTGGGCGACGCGATTCTCATCGGTGAGCATTTCGGCAAAGTCCGTGCGCTCATTGACGACCACGGTCGCCGCGTGAAGGAAGCACCGCCCGCCATGCCGGTGAAGTGTACGGGGCTTTCGGGCGTCCCGGATGCGGGTGCCGAGTTTCGCGTGATGCTGGACGAGAAGCGTGCGCGTGCGCTTGCCGAGCAGACGGCCCAGGAACGCAAGGAACAGGAACTCTCGACCTCGAAGGCGGCGACGCTGGATGCCCTGATGAGCCGCATGGCGGCCGAGGGCAAGCGCGAACTGAACGTCATCGTCAAGTCCGATACGCAGGGGTCGCTCGAGGCCATTGTCGAGGCCCTCAACCAAATCAAGAGCGAGAAGGTCGGACTGAATGTAATTGGCACGGGAACGGGCAACGTCTCGCTGACGGATGTCAAGTCCGCCGCCGCCGGCAAGGCCGTCATCGTCGGATTCGACATCAACAACGACGCGGGCGTTCAGCAACAGGCGCGGCATGATGGCGTGAGAATCAACTCTTTCCGCATCATCTACGAGTTGCTGGATCATGTCAAACAGTGCATGCTCGATCTTCTGCCGCCGGAATACAAGGAAGTTGTGAAGGGGCACGCCGAAATCAAGGCGATTTACGACATCGGCAAACTTGGCAAGATTGCCGGTTCGCAGATGCTTGACGGCTCGCTTGTCGCGAAGGAGCGCTTCCGCATTCTTCGCGACAAGCAGCAGGTCTGGGATGGCAAGGTTCAGACTCTTCGTCACTTCAAGGACGAGGTAAAGGAAGTGACCGGCCAGCAGGAGTGCGGCGTTTGCTTTGCGAACTACGAGGGCTTCCAGGTCGGGGACGTAATCGAGTGCTACCTGCTCGAAGAATTGCCGAGGAGCCTGTGAGCGTCGATCGAATCGAGCGGGTGAACAGCCTGTTGAAGCGTGTCATTGCGGACGCGATGCACACGGTCATGCAGGGTGACACGGTTGCGCCAGGGCTGATTACAGTCACCGGCGTTTCCTGTGGAAAAGACCTCCGTGATGCGACGGTCGGCATTTCCGTCTTCGGCGACGACGCGCTGAAAGAGACCGCGCTGCACCACCTGCGTCACAATGCGCGACGCTTTCAGTCAATTATCAACCGCGAGGTTCGGCTGAAGTTTACGCCGCGTCTCCTTTTCCAACTCGACCGTTCGCTCGAGAAGGGGGATGAGGTGCTGACGATTCTGAGCAAACTTCCGCCGGCATAGGGCTTGAACAAACGAGTATTTCATACGATAGAGACAATAAGGAGGACATAATGAGACCTGTAGTTCTGATTATTCGCGATGGTTGGGGCATCAATCCGCGTCAGGACGGCAATTCCGTCTACGGCGCGAAGACGCCGGTCATCGACCAGATTCGCGCGCGCTATCCGCACTGCCTGCTTGACTGTTGCGGCGAAGCCGTCGGATTGCCTGACGGCTATCAGGGCAGTTCGGAAGTCGGTCACCTCAACATGGGAGCCGGGCGCATCGTCGTCCAGGAATTGAAGCGCATTGATGACGGCCTTTCGTCGGGAGAGCTCTTCAAGTCACCGAAGTGGGCGAACCTCATTGAAAACTGGAAGAAGAACAATTCCCAGTTCCATTTCTTCGGCCTTCTGCAGGACGAGGGCGTTCATGCCCATCAGGAACATCTCTTCAAACTGATGCGCCGCGCCCGTCAGGAGTTTCCCGAAGGCCGCATCGTCGTCCATCCGTTTCTGGACGGACGCGACACACCGCCGCGTTCGACGCTCGAATACGTTGCCCGTCTGAAACAGGAACTCGCCGCCATCGGCAATGCGAAGATCGGCACGGCGATGGGGCGCTACTACGGCATGGATCGCGTGAAGAACTGGACTCTCACGAGCGAAGCCTACGACTGCATTGTCAGTTGCAAGGGCAAGAAGTCCGCGACGGTCGAAGAGGCCGTGAAGGCCGAGTATGAAAACGGCAAGACGCCTGATGGTGCGCCGATGACCGACGAATACATCCCCTGCTACGTAATCGGCGACTACGCGGGCGTGAAAGACGGTGACGTCATCATGCACACCAACTACCGTCAGGATCGCGCGATTCAGCTCACGCAGGCGTTCGTATGCGACGATTACGCGGGCGAACGCAGTGCGCGGCCGAAGGTGACCTTCCTCGGTTTCACCCGCTACTGGGACGAGTTCAAGGACTATCTGCTCGGTGCGATGGGCGCAGGAGGCGGAATGGACAACCTTCTCGGCGAAGTCGTCTCGAAGGCCGGCATCCGCCAGCTTCGGCTCGCCGAGACCCAGAAGTTCCGCCACGTGACGAGTTTCTTCAACGGCAAGTCCACGACGCCTTCCGAAGGTGAAGATCAGGTCGAGGTGAAGTCCCGCTTCGATCCGGCGACGTTCGCCTCGCATCCGGAGATGGACGCCTACAACGTGACGGACGAACTGCTCCGCCGTCTTGAGGACAATCCGTACGGCTTCATCGTCGTGAACTACGCGAACTGCGACATGGTCGGCCATACGGGCGACCTGAAGGCCGCGACGAAGGCGGTCGAGGTGACGGACGAATGCATCGGCAAGATTTTGCCGCGGCTGCTCGAACTTGATGCGCATGTACTCATCTACGCCGATCACGGCAACGCCGAACAGATGGTTGACTACAAGACGGGTCTGACGAAGACCTCCCACACCCTGAACCTCGTGGACTGCTTCTACGTCGCGAACGATGCGGCGGGCGTTCGCCTGACTCCGCTCGCGAAGCTCTCGGCCATTGCGCCGACGGCCCTGCAGATGCTTGGCCTCCCCGTGCCGCCGGAAATGACGACGCCGTCGCTTCTCGCCGGCAAGGAACCGTGGAGCAAAACCTCACTCAACATCTGACCTTCACGCGGAGATTCAGTCATGAGCGAAAAGATTACCATGCAGGGCGGACGGCTCTGCGTACCGGAGAACCCGATCATTCCCTTTATCGAGGGGGACGGTACCGGGCCCGACATCACGCGGGCGGCGATGACCGTCTGGAACGCCGCCGTCGAAAAGGCGTATGGCGGGACGCGACGGATTGAGTGGAGGGAAGTCCTTGCGGGCGAAAAGGCGTTCAAGGCGACCGGCGAATGGCTGCCCCAAACGACGCTTGACGCATGCCGCGATTGTCTCGTCTCAATCAAGGGTCCTTTGACGACCCCGGTTGGCGGTGGCATTCGCTCCATCAATGTTGCGATGCGTCAGGAACTCGACCTTTACGTCTGCCTTCGTCCCGTGCGCTGGTTCAATGGCGTGCCTTCGCCGGTCAAGCATCCGGAACTGACCGACATGGTGATTTTCCGCGAGAACACGGAGGACATCTACGCGGGCATCGAGTGGATGAATGGCACACCCGAGGTTGAAAAGGTGAAAGCCTTTCTCCTCGACGAGATGGGCGTGAAGAAGATTCGCTTCCCGAAGACGGCTTCCATCGGCATCAAGCCGGTGTCGCTTGAAGGCACCGAGCGGCTCGTCCGCGCCGCGCTCGATTACGCGATTGCGAACGACCGCAAGTCCGTCACGCTCGTCCACAAGGGGAACATCCAGAAGTTCACTGAAGGGGCGTTCCGCGACTGGGGCTACGAACTTGCGACCCGCGAATACGGCGCAACGCTTATCGACAAGGGGCCGTGGCGCAGTTTCAGGAATCCGAAGACGGGGCGCGAGATTGTCGTGAAGGACTGCATCTGCGATGCCTTCCTCCAGCAGATCCTGACGCGCCCGGCGGAATACGACGTGATTGCAACGCTGAACCTGAACGGCGACTACGTCTCTGACGCGCTTGCCGCGACGGTCGGCGGAATCGGCATCGCCCCCGGCGCGAACATCAACTACCAGACAGGCGTGGCCGTCTTCGAGGCGACCCATGGCACGGCCCCGAAATATGCGGGTCTTGACAAGGTGAACCCCGGTTCGCTGATTCTTTCGGGCGAGATGATGCTGCGCTACATGGGCTGGAACGAGGCCGCCGACAGAATCGTCGCCGCGATGGACAAGGTGATTGCCGCGAAGACCGTTACATACGACTTCGCCCGTCAGATGGACGGTGCGACGGAAGTGAAGTGTTCGGCGTTCGGCGAGGCCCTTGCCGCCGTGATGTGACCAAGGGACAAACCCAATGAGTTCTTCAATCTTCGGTATGTTGGTTTTTGCGCTCGGCGGACTCGCCGGTGCGACGTTTGCGCTTCCGTTTCGCGGCATCAGGGGCTGGAAATACGAATCGTACTGGTTCGTCTACGCGCTGGCTGGGCTGGTCTTGTTCCCGCTCGCGCTCGCCGTCTGCACTTGTCCGAACGTCTTTGGCGTGATTGGCGCGGCGGACGGGGCGACGCTGGCGCGGTGCATCGGGTTTGGTGCGCTTTGGGGGATCGGGGGATTGACGTGGGGGCTGATGATTCGCTATCTCGGAATTGGGCTTGGCCTCGCGGTCGGATGCGGACTTTGCTCGGCGACGGGAACGCTGATCCCGCCGATTGTCACGGGACACGCGGCGGATTTGGTGAAGGACGTCGGGGCTCTCGTTGTGCTCGGCGGCGTGGTGGCGTCTCTCGTCGGCATTGTGCTTGTCGGATTGGCGGGCAAGTTTAAGGAAGGGGAACTGAGTGAAGAGGCGAAAAAAAAAGCCGTCGCCGAGTTCAACTTCAGGAAGGGTATGATTGTTGCAGTGTTCAGCGGCATTGCATCCGCTGGGATGAACTTCGGGTTGCAGGGCGGCCGCTCGATTGAGGCTGCGGCAGTCGAGGCCGGTGCGGGGACGGCTTGGGCGGGGATGCCCGTCCTTGTCGTCGTGCTTTGGGGCGGTTTCGCCGTCAATGCCGTGTGGTGCCTGTGTCAGAATGCGAAGAACGGGTCGTTCGGCGATTATCACCACGTCAATTGGGGATGGCTTCTTGCGGCGCTTGCGGGCGTGATTTGGGCGATGCAGTTCGCGTGCCAGAAGATTGGCGAACCGGCGATGGGCGAAATGCGCTACATTTCTTTTGCCGTGGTGATGGGATCGAGCGTTCTCTTCTCCACGCTCATCGGCATCTTCCTCGGTGAATGGAAGGGAACGGGCACGAAAACGAAGGCGTGTCTTGCGCTCGGAACGCTCATTATGATTACTGGCTTCTGCGCCATCTCGCTTGGTTCGCACTAATTGGAAAGGTTAAAGGGCGGTGGCATTGAATTCACGACGTGCGGCAGCATTTGCGGTGAGCGGTTGGTTGCTTACAAAGGAGTTCCCTTCGAGGCTTCTTCCGGAAGGGACCGATCGGGCGTTCGTGCAGGATCTCGTCTATACGACAATTCGTCGGATACGTCCACTCCGCAAGGTTCTGGGCGAACTTGTAAGGAAATGGCCGAAGGGAGAACTGGAAGCACTCCTCTACATTGGTGCGGCGCAAATCCTCTATATGCCCGACGTTCCCGACTTCGCGGCGGTGAACGAAACGGTGGGTGCGGCAAAGGGGTGCGGGAATCCGAATGTTGCGAAGGTCGTGAACGGCGTGTTGCGAAACCTGATTCGGCGGCGCGAGGAGTTTGAACGACTGATTGCCGCCGAACCGTTTGAAGTGCGGGAGAGTTTCCCGTCCGTTCTCGTGCGCCGTTGGACGGTGCGGTTCGGTGCGGAAAAGGCGGAAGCACTCTGCAAATGGCACAACGAGCCGGCGGAAACTTGGCTCGCCTACCCTGACCGCTTCGAGAAACTGCCGCACGGAAAGCGCGTGAATGAGGTTGAGGGTTATGCGAACGGTGCTTTCATCGTGCAGGATCCCGGCACGGGACTTGCCATTGACCTCCTCGCGGCACAATCGGACGAACGCATCCTCGACGCCTGCGCGGCGCCGGGCGGGAAGACCGTCCAGCTCGCGTGGCGTGGCGCATCGGTGACGGCGTGTGAGGTGAATCCGCGCAGACGCGCCAAACTCGCCGAGAATGTGGCGCGTCTTAAACTCTCCGACAAGGTGAAAATCGTCGATACGCTCGATGGGGCGGACGCTTTTGACAAGGTGCTGGTGGATGCCCCCTGCTCGAATACGGGCGTCCTTCGCCGCCGACCCGACGCCCGGTGGAATTGGAGCGTGGAGAAACTCGCGGCACTTGTCAGACTTCAGGCGGAAATCCTCGACCGTTGCGCCGCACGAGTTGCCGCGGGCGGACGGCTCGTCTATTCGACCTGCTCGAACGAACCGGAGGAGAATGCGGAGCAAATCGCAGCCTTCCTCGTTCGGCATCCCGACTTTACGCTTGTTGAGTCCAGAGAGTCCGTCCCTACCGAAAGTGGGCACGACGGTGCATTTGCCGCCGCGCTTCAACGAAAAATGTTATAATCTACTTCTCAACTGATTGAGAACATCTATATTAAGGAGTACACGAAATGGCAGCGATTTACGAGTATACGGGCGTGGTTGAGAAGGTTCTCGATACGCAGACGTTTGCGAGCGGCTTCTCGAAGCGGGATGTCGTTCTGACGGACGATATCGGTGCGGAGGCGAAGTGGCCCAACCACATTGCGTTCACTTTCAAGAAGGACTCTGCGAGCGTACTCAACACGATAAGGGAAGGTCAGCGCGTGAAGATCCGCTTTGCCATTGACGGACGCGAGTGGACGAATCCGCAGGGTCAGGTGAAATATTTCACCGATTTGACGGGATTGAATCTTGAAGTTCTCAACGGGGACGGCACTTCGACCGAGCCCGTCCCCGCGCCGGCCGAACCCGACATCCCTGTGGACGCGGCGGAAGTCGATGACATGCCGTTTTGACGGCGACGCCGTCGATGGCATTGCGGATCTACTATAGCGACAAGATAGAGGATCTGTCGCGTCATCTTAAGTCGAACCTTCTGGCTGACCGCAGTCGGACGGATTCGTTTGAGTCCCTTTCCGTCACCGTTCCCAACACAAACATTGCGAAGTGGCTTCAGATTCGGGTGTTTGCAAAGGATAGCGGCATTTGCGCGGGTGTGGAGTTCCCTTTTATGGAGCAGCGGCTGACCGAACTGCTGTCGGCGAACCTGAAGCCGGCGGGGAAGGCGGCGACCCTGCTGCCGAACCACGCCTACGCCAACGCCATCATGGGCATTCTCCTCGCGCCAGCGGCGGCGACAGCCGACTTCGCCGCGTTCGCGCCCTTCCGCGCCTACGTTTCGGGTGGC
>CAVAHB010000112.1:0-4492 GCA_963588415.1 Faecalibacterium sp. CAG:74 | reverse complement strand
CCGAGTCCATATATGGAGAATCCCAACGCTCCCTGAGGGGTTTCGCCGCGCTCCCTGAGGGGGTCAGACTGGGGCTTTCCCGTACTCCTTATTATATAGGATACGGTACGGGCGGATTTCGCGACGATTTCGTGATGAAAACCCCGCCTTGACGAAAACGGTGAACCCCTTTGGGGAGCGGAAATATGTGAAAATATGGTATAATATGCGGTCTTATGAAGCAAGTAGTATCACGAACGGGCGCACAGGCGCTGGTGGAGTCCCTTGAAAAGGCAGGGACGGAGGTCGTGTTCGGTTATCCGGGCGGTCAGGTTCTCGACATTTTCGACAAACTCGGAAACGCCAAGTTTCAGTTCATATTGGGTCGCCACGAGCAGGGGTGCGCCCACATGGCGGACGGTTATGCACGGGCGACGGGCAAGCCGGGCGTGTGTCTGGTCACGTCCGGTCCCGGAGCGACGAACACGGTGACGGGTCTTGCGACGGCGTGCATGGACGGCATTCCGATGGTGCTCATCTCCGGTCAGGTTCCGCTTTCGCTCATCGGCACGGACGCCTTTCAGGAGGCGGATACGACGGGCATTACCCGCGCCGTCTCAAAGCACAACTTCCTCGTGCACTCGGCGGACGAGATTCCCGAGATCGTGGCGCAGGCGTTCTACATTGCGACGCACGGCAAGCCCGGCCCCGTGGTGATCGACATCCCGAAGGACTGCCAGCGCGGCATGACGGCGGCGCAGTATCCGGAGCGCGTGTCGCTTCGCGCCTACCACCCCGAGTCCACGGCCACGACGAGCCAGCTCAACCGCCTTGCGAAACTGATCAACGAGGCGAAGCGGCCGGTTCTGTTCGCGGGCGGCGGCGTGATTTCGAGCGGGGCGGCGGCGGATCTCGCGGCGCTCGCCCGCCGCGCGAACATTCCCGTGGCAACGACGCTAATGGGAATCGGCGCGTTCGACGAGCACGATCCCCTCGCGCTGCACCTCGCGGGCATGCACGGCGAATGGGCGGCGAACAAGGCAATCGCCTCGTGCGATCTCCTGCTGGCCCTCGGCACGCGCTTCTCGGATCGCGTGACCGGCAAACTCTCGGCGTATGCGAAGCACGCGAAAATCGTGCACGTGGACTGCGACCCGGCCTCAATCGGCAAGAACGTCGGCGTGAACCTCGGCATCGTCGCGGACATCAAGGACGTGCTGACGACGGTGCTTTCGCGCGTCAAGGCGGCGGATCACGCGGCGTGGCTCGAAGAAGTCGATGGCTTCCGCAAGGCGCATCCGGCGGGCTACAAGCCGATGCACGCGGATGTCATCATGCCGCAGGCGGTGATTGAGGCGATTGACAGTGCGACGGACGGCAAGGCCCTCATCGTAACGGACGTCGGGCAGAACCAGATGTGGGCCGCGCAATACTTCCGCCACTCCATTCCGCGGCACTTCCTTTCCTCGGGCGGCATGGGTACGATGGGGTTCGGCATTCCGGCGGCGATTGGCGCGGCGATCGCACGTCCCGAGGTGAAAGTCGTTTCGGTGTGCGGTGACGGCGGCGCACAGATGACGTTCGAGGAAATGGTCGTGGCCGTCGAACACAAGCTGCCGATTACGCTCGTCGTAATCAACAACAGTTGCCTCGGCATGGTGCGCCAGTGGCAGGAAATCGTCTACAGGAAGAACTACGTCGGCTCGATCCTCTCGCCGAAGGGGCGGTGCGCGAACGAACGGCTTGAAGACGACCTGGACTACGACTACCTGCCCGACTTCGTGAAACTGGCGCAGGCGCACGGTGCGGAAGGCTACCGCGTCATCGACCCGGCCAAGTTGGAACCGACGATCCGCAAGGCCGTGCGGTCGCAGAAGACGACCGTCGTTGAGGTTATCGTCGAACCGCGCGCGAACGTCTATCCGATGATTCCGGGCGGAATGACGATTGAGAACACCATTTTCGATTGAGAGGGGACGGAATCGCAATGAAGACGGAAAAGGAAGAGACTTATCGGCTGAACTGCTTCGTCGAAAACCGGCCGGGCGTTCTGGCGCGGATTGTCGGGCTGATTTCGGGCCGCGGCTACAACATCCAGACGCTGAACGTCGGGCCGACGGAAGACGGCACGGTTTCGCGGATGCGCATTGACGTGCTGGCGACGGAACGGGTGATCGAGCAGGTCATCCTTCAGCTTCGCAATCAGGTGAACGTAATCGAGGTCACGAGCCGCCGCCGCTGAGCGGCCGTTCAGCCCACGAGAACCCAGAGGGCGCACCCGACGAGCAGTGCCGCCATCACGGTATCCGCCGTGCGCTGATAGCGCAGGAAGAACCTCCGCAAAAACGAGCCCGCCAGGAGCCAGGCGAGGTTTGCGCCCGGTCCGGCCAAGGTCAGAAGCGCCGCGACGGCGAAGAGATCCGACAGGCGATTCGAATGGGGCAGGACGAACGTCGCATAAACGGTGAGTTCGTAGAGGATTATCTTCGCATTCGTGAACTGGACGAGAAACCCGTTCCAGAACGTGCAACTGCGGTTTTCCCGACTTTCCGCGCCGCGTGAGCGGTAGATGCGCCCGGCCAGCCAGAGGAGATACGCCGCGCCGACATACTTCAGGTAGATGATGCAAGCGCCGAACGCCAGCCCGAAGAAGTGCATCGCAAGCACAAGCGCCGTTGCCGCGCAGCAGAAGCCCGCCAAAAGCCCCAGCCACATCCGCAGGGCTTCGCGGCGACCGTACCGCAAGACCATTGCGAATGCAAAGAGATTTGCAGGCCCGGGCGAATAGCCGACCAGCAGGATGGAAAGCAGGAGCGCCGGCAGAAGGTTCAGTGGCATCGGGTGCGCCCCCTTTGCGCTCAGCGGAACGGGACCCAGCGGTTGCCGCGCTCGTTCGAGGCGAGGACGCACTCGACGAACTTCATCGTCCTCACGCCCTCGCGAATGCTCGGATAGTCGCGCACGGCCCGCGTCTGCACCGCCTTGCAGAACTCGTCGTAGATGTTCGCGAACGCTTCGATGAAGCCCTCGTGGTGTCCGGCGGGAATGCGGGAAGCCCGAACGCTCGCGGCGGATTCCTCGCCCATATAGGGTGCGTTGCGCTTGTAGATGCGCTCCGGCTTGAGCGGGTACTTCACGCTCAGGTAGTTCGGGGCTTCCTGATTCCAGAAGAGCCCCGCCTTGTCGCCGTAGACGCGCAGGCGAACCCCGTTCTCCTCGCCCGTCGCAATCTTCGAAATCACAACCACCGCCTTCGCTCCGCCCTTGAAGTGCATCAGCACGGAGGCATCGTCATCCAGCCGGTTGCCGGGCGCGAAACTGGAAAGATCCGCAAGAACCGCGCTCGTCTCAAGTCCCGTGATATATTCAATCAGGCTGAATGCGTGAACGCCGATATCCGCGACGACGCAACTCTTGCCCGCAATCTTCGGGTCCATCTTCCAGATGTTGCGCCCGGCGAGCGGCTTCGTGAAGTCAATCTTCCGGAAACTGCCCTGACTGTATTCGAGAACAACCTTGCAAATCGTTCCGAGTTCCCCCTTGCGAACCAAGTCCCGCGCCGCCTTGACCATCGGATAGCCCGTATAGGTGAAGGGGATGCCGAGAATGCGACCCTTGCGCTTCGCAATCCGACCGAGTTCCGTCGCCTCCTTCAGGGTGAGCGAAAGCGGCTTTTCGCACATCACGTCCAGACCCGCCAGGAGCGCCGCCTTCGCAATCGCGTAGTGCGAATCGTTCGGGGTGCAGATGGCGAGGAAGTCGATTTTGCCGCGCTCCGACGCAATGAGTTTTTCCCAGTCCGCATACGTGCGATCCGCCGCAATGCCGAGCGAATCCGCCATCTTCACATTCGACTCGAACCGCCGCGAAAAGCACCCCGCCACCAGGTCGGCGAGGTTATCCATCCGCAGGGCCATGCGGTGAATCGGCCCGATGAAGGAACCCCGCGCACCGCCAACCATCGCATATTTCAAACGCTTCACCATACCGCCCTCACATCCGTCCGCTCAGCGCGTCAATTAGGTCGCAGAGCCGCTTGTAGCAGTGGGACAGGTCGTCGTTCGTGACCTGGAACATGTATTCGCCCGCACGGGCGATTTCGCCCTCGGCATTGTGCAGACGCTTCTCAATCACGTCCTGCGCATCCGTGCCGCGCCCTTCGAGCCGTTCGCGCAGAGCCTCCATCGACGGGGGCGAAATGAAGATGTCCACATAACCAATCTTGAGCGGATCGGTGTTCGGCAAGTTCCGCACGTATTCGCGCACTTTCGCCGCGCCCTGCACGTCAATGTCGAGAATCATCGAATTGCCCTCATTGAGCACTTCGACAATCGGGGCCTTCAGCGTACCGTAGTAGTTGTCGTGAACCTTGGCGTGTTCGAGGAAGGCGTTCTCCTTGAGCAGTTCCTCAAAGCGTTCGCGTGTCAGAAAATGGTAGTCGAGGCCGTCCTCCTCGCCCTCACGGGGCGGACGGGTCGTGCAACTGATTGAATAGACGATGTCGCTGTATTCC